>CAVRRT010000125.1:0-26886 GCA_963723305.1 uncultured Pseudomonadota bacterium | reverse complement strand
ACCGGCTTCGTCGGGAAGGTGCTGCTCAGCATGCTGCTCGACCGCTACCCGGAGATCGGGCGCGCCTACGTCATGGTCCGGCGCGGGTCGGGGACCGACAGCGAGGCGCGCTTCTGGCAGAGCGTGGTGACCTCGCCGGCCTTCAATCCGCTGCGCGACAAGTACGGCGGCGCCGAGGGCCTGGCCGCGGTGCTGCGGCAAGAAGGTGGTGGTCGTCGACGGCGACATCACCGAGCCGAACCTGGGCCTCTCCGAGGCCGACGCCGAGAAGGTGGCCAAGGACATCGACGTCCTCATCAACTCGTCGGGGCGGGTGACGTTCAACCCGCCGCTCGAGTCGGCGCTGCGCACCAACGTCGAGGGGACCAAGAACGTCATCGCCTTCGCCAAGCGGATGAAGCGCCCGGCGCTGATCCACACCAGCACCTGCTTCGTGGCGGGCAACCGCTCGGGCGAGGTCTGGGAGGACGAGGAGCTGGACGGCTACTTCCCGCGCGCCAAGGAGCTGCCGGGGACGCAGTTTTCCGTCGAGCAGGAGATGGCCGACAACGCGCAGGGCGCGGCGCGCATCCGGCAGCTGGCCGACGACGCGCAGGTGCTGGCGGGCTGCGCCAGGAGGCGCGCGCGCGGCTGCGCGAGGAGAACCGCGATCCCGACGACGAGGCGGCGCTCAAGCTGGCGGTGGCGCGCGCGCGCAAGGAGTGGATCCGCTCGGAGATGACCAAGCAGGGGGTCGAGCGCGCCGCGGCCTGGGGCTGGCCCAACATCTACACGTACACCAAGAGCATGGGCGACCAGCTGGTGGCGCGCGAGACCGGCATCGTGCGCGCCATCGTCCGGCCGGCCATCGTCGAGAGCGCGGTGGCCTATCCGTTCCGGGGCTGGAACGAGGGCTTCACCACCTCGGCGCCGCTGGTCTACCTGGCGCTCAAGGGGCAGAACGTCGCTGCCGGTCGCGCCCAAGCTGATCCTCGACGTGGTGCCGGTCGACCACGTGGTGGCGGCCATGCTCATGGTGGCGGCGCAGGCCATCGTCGAGCAGCCCAAGCTGGTGTTCCAGCTCTCGAGCGGCGATCTCGAACCCGATGCACATGGACCGGGTCACCACGCTGACCGGCCTCTACAAGCGGCAGCGCTTCCGCGACAAGGAGACCGGCAACCGCTTCCTGAACGAGCTGGCGGCGCGGATGGAGTTCCGGCCCGTCACCGAGGAGCAGTTCGATCGCACCTCGATCCCGATCGTTCAACCGCGCCGCCAAGCGCGTCTCCAAGACGCTGGGCCGCATCCGGCCGCGCTGGGGGGCGGGGCGCTTCACGGCGATCGTCGATCGGATCAAGAAGGGCTTCGACGAGGTCGAGCGGGTCACCACCGAGGCGGCCGAGAACATCGAGCTGTTCCGTCCGTTCATCTTCGAGAACGCCTACGTCTTTCGCGCCGACAACATCCGCGCGCTGCGCGACCGGATGCCGGCCGAGGATCAGGCGCGCCTCACCTGGGGGCCGGAGAAGCTGGATCTGTACGACTACTGGATGAACATCCACTTCCCGGGGCTGGCCCGCTGGGTGCTGCCGGAGCTGGACGAGACCTACGCCCAGCGGCCCAAGCAGGTCTACAGCTACCACGACCTCCTCGAGCTGTTCGACACCACGACCAAGCTGCACGCCACGCGCACCGCGCTGCGGATCGCGCGCGGCAAGCGCGAGGAGATCTACAGCTACGCCGACCTGCAGGAGCTGGCCTCGCGGGTGGGGATCTTCCTGCTCGGCGCGGGCGTGGCCGCCAGCGAGCAGGGTCATGCTGTGGGCCAAGAACAGCCCCGAGTGGTCGATGGCCTACTTCGGCGTCCTCAAGGCCTCGGCCACGGTCGTCCCGGTCGACCGCGAGCTGAAGATCCCCGAGCTGGTCAACGTCGCGCGCGCCTCGGGCGCGGTCGGTCTCCTCATCGGCGACGATCTGTTCGACAACGACGGCCCGGCGCTGGCGGCGGCGCTGGCGGAGGCGGGGCTCACCACCAAGCTCTGGCCTTTCGCGGAGACCTTCGCGCTCCCCGAGCTGGCGGTCGAGCGCGAGCGCGGCGCGGCGCTGGCCAAGCGCTCCACCCCCGACGCCATCGCCTCGCTGATCTTCACCTCGGGGACGACCGGCAAGCCCAAGGGGGTGATGCTCACCCACCGCAACTTCACCTTCATGGTGTCGGAGCTGTCGAAGATCTTCGAGTTCGGCGTCAACGACGGGATGCTCTCGGTGCTGCCGCTCCACCACACCTTCGAGTTCGCCACCGGCCTCCTGGTGCCGCTGGCGCACGGCGCGCAGGTCACCTATCTCACCGAGCTGACCGGGGAGCTCATCTCCTCGACGCTCAAGCAGGGGCGGGTGACCGCCATCGTGGGCGTGCCGGCGCTGTGGGATCTGCTGCGCCGCCGGCTGTTCCAGCGCTTCGCCGACAAGTCGCCCATCCTGGAAGGCTTCATGAAGGTGCTGGCGGCGGCGAACTTCGAGCTGCGCTCGCGCACCGGGTTCGATCTGGGCATCCTCATCTTCCTGCCGGTGCACGAGGGGTTCGGGGGGCGCATCCGTTACCTCATCAGCGGCGGCTCGGCGCTCCCGGTCGACGTGATGAAGGCCTTCTACGGCATGGGGTTCAACTTCTTCGAGGGGTACGGCCTCACCGAGACGGCGCCCGTGCTGTCGGTGACCTCGCCCAAGGAAAAACCGATCGCCGGCTCGGTCGGCCGTCCGCTCCCCGGCATCGAGGTGAAGATCGCCGAGCCCGACGGCACGACCGGCGTCGGCGAGGTGATCGCCCGCGGGCGCAACGTGATGGCCGGCTACTGGGAGAACGACGCCGCGACCGCCGAGGCGATCCGCGACGGCTGGTTCCACACCGGCGATCTCGGCCGCTTCGACGACAAGGGGAACCTCTACCTGGTCGGCCGCTCGAAGGACGTGATCGTCGACGCCAACGGCAAGAACGTCTACCCCGACGAGATCGAGGAGCTCTACGGCGACAGCCCCTACATCAAGGAGCTGTCGGTGGTCGGCGTCCCCGACGGGATCGGCGAGCAGGTCGCCTGCGCCGTGGTCCCCGACCTCGAACACGATCCGGCGCTCTCCCGGCCGGACATTGAAACGAAGATCGAAGAGCACTTCCGGAAGGTGTCGGCCGATCTGCCGATCTGGAAGCGGGTACGCGGACTTCACTTCTGGGAAGGGGATCTGCCGAAGACGGCCAAGCGCTCGGTCAAGCGGCGCGACCTGGCGGCGGAGATCGCCCGGCTGCGCAAGAAGAGCGAGGAGCAGAAGGGGGCGCTGGCGGTGGCCACGGGCGATCGCGGGCAGGTGAGCTGGCTGCTCGACACCATCGCCGCGGTCTCGGGGCGCAAGCGCGCCGAGGTGCAGCTCGGCACCCGGTTCGGCGAGCTGGGCTTCGACAGCCTGATGTACGCTGAGCTCTCGAGCGCCCTCGAGAGCGCGGGGGCGGTGCTGCCGACAAGCGTCGACGTCACCACCCTCGGCACCGTGGCCGAGCTGCAGGAGCTCTTGGCGCGCGGCCCGGTGGCGGCGGCGCGCGAGCGGGCCGCGGAGAGCGCCGCCGACGACGATCGGGAGATTCACGTTCCATCGGCGGTGGCGGCCGTCGGCAAGCGCGGGCTGGCGCTGGCGCAACGGCTGCTCTACGAGCGCGTCCTCGAGACGACGGTCAAAGGGAAGACCCACGTCCCGCAGCACACCAGCTTCATCGTGGCCGCCAATCACTGCTCGCACCTCGACATGGGGGCGATCAAGGTCGCGCTCGGCGACGCCGGGAAGGATCTGGCCTCGATGGCGGCGGCCGACTACTTCTTCCGCAACCGTTACCGGCGCGCCTACTTCAAGCACTTCACCAACCTGGTGCCGATGGAGCGCTCGGGCTCGATCCGCAAGTCGATGGACACCACGCACGAGGTCCTGCGCCGCGGGCGCAGCATGGTGGTCTTCCCCGAAGGGACCCGCTCGGTGACCGGCGAGCTGGCGGAGTTTCTCCCCAGCCTCGGCTATCTGGCGCTACGGGCGGAGGTCGGCATTCTCCCGGCCCACATCGCCGGCAGCTTCGAGTCGCTCCCCAAGGGGACGGCCGTCCCGCGCGCCCGCGCGCTGACGGTGTCGTTCGGCCCCTTCCTGAGCGTCGACTGGCTCTTGACCTTGACCAAGGGGCTCTCGCAGCAGGAGTCGTGGCGCCTGGTGGCCGCGTTCAGCCAGCGCGCGGTGGAGAACCTGCGCGACGGCGTGGCGACCGCGCTCGACGCCGACGCCGCGCGCGACGCCTGGGACGGCCGGGTGCTGGGCCCGATCGCCGTGCGCACCCGCCTGCCGCGGCGGCGCGCGCTGAGGTCGGTGCCTTGACCAAGCCCGCGGGCGCCATCACGCTGGTCACGGGGGGAACGGGATTCCTGGGGACCCACCTGCTGCGGCTGTTGACGGCTGACCCGGAGGCTGCAAAGCGCGTGCGGGTGCTGGCCAACAGCGCGCCGCCCGCCTGGCTGCGCGCGCTGGGGGTCGAGATCGCCGAAGGCTCGGTCACCTCGCCGGAGGCGGTGAAGCGCGCGCTCGACGGGGTGGGCGAGGTCTATCACCTGGCCGGCCTCGTCTCGCACCTGCCGGCCGACGCGCACCGGATGTACGCCGTCCACGTCGATGGGACGCGGGTGCTCTGCGAGGCGGCGGCGCGATCCGGGGTGCGCCGGATCGTGATGGCCTCGACCAGCGGCACCGTCGCCGTCTCGCGCCGCGCCGACGACGTCGCCGACGAGGAGGCGCCCACGCCGATCGATCTGGTCGCCCGCTGGCCCTACTACGCCAGCAAGCATTACCAGGAAGAGGCGGCGCGCCGCGCCTGCGGCGACAAGGTCGAGCTGGTCACGCTCAACCCCAGCCTGCTCCTCGGACCGGGCGACGATCGCCTGAGCTCGACGCGCCCGGTGCTGCAGTTCATCGCCCGCGAGATTTCGCTCATGCCGGCGGGCGGTCTCAACGTCGTCGACGCGCGCGACGTGGCGGCCTTGATGCCGGTGGCGATGGCCCGCGGCACGGCCGGCGCGCGCTATCTGGTCGGCGCGATCAACTGGACCTTCGCCGAGCTGTTCGGCCGGCTCGAGCGGCTGACCAAGATCCCGGCGCCCAAGCTGAAGGTAAGCGGCGACTTTCCGTTTCTCGCCTCTCGCGCCCAGGCCGCCCTTTACCGCAAGCTGGGGCGCAAGGTCCCCGTCGAGCCGCAGAGCGTGGAGATGGCGCAGTACTTCTGGTACTTCGACTCCGGCAAGGCGTCGCGCGAGCTCGGCTTCTCCCCGCGCGATCCCGCCGACACCCTGCGCGACACGGTGAAGTACATCCGCCACCACCTGCTCGGCAATCCTGCGCTCGGCGGCGGCGCCGTTCCGGCGCTGGCCGGCGGCTGAAAGTCGCTCGCCGGTCAGTCGCTGGCGCTGGCGTCGGCGGAGCAGGTGGTCGGATTCGATCGTCGAGGGGACGCCCACGAAGAGATACCCGAGCTCTGTGAGCGAGGCCTGCTCGTAGCCGGCGTTCGTGTAGCTGTCGATGAGCGGCTTCCACCCGCAGGTTCCGTTCTCGTCGCGCGCGTAGATGGCCAGCGTCTTCGGCACCTGGTTGAAGTTCGAGCTCCAGGGGATCTGCAGCCCGGCGACCTTGGCCAGCGGCAGCCCGCGCGGCTCGACGAGGTAGACCGGCGACCAGTCGAGCAATCCGCTCGGCGGCGGAAGGTCGGTCTCCTCGACGGAGATGAGCGTGAGCGTGTCGAGCGCGCCCGGCGGGATGGTCAACTCGAACGGGACGCCTGACTTCACGCTCTGCTGGCCGCTCAGGGAGAGGGTGCCGCCAGCGGAGTCGACATAGGCGTACGACTTTTGCCCGACACCCATCGGACAAAGGTACGAGTTCCCGTTGCCGGGGCGACGGGTGCAGGGGCAGCCCGGCTGCGGCGCCGCAGGAGGCGGCGAGCTGGTCAGCTCGGCCAGGGCCGGGCAGGCGAGCCCGCCCACAGCGTCGACGCTGGCGTCGATCTGTCCGGGCCCGCCACCGGTCGCGAAGCTGCCGCCGGTATCGTAGTTGCCGCCCGTCCCGAAGGTGCCGCCGGTCGAGATGTCGCCGCCGTCGCCGAAATTGCCGCCGGTTGAGAGGGGCGGCAAGCCGCCAAATCCGCCGACACCTGTGCCGTAGCCGGTTTCTCCGCCGCTCCCCGGGCCATATCCGCCGCTGCCGGTGAGAGACTTGCCGGACCCGCAACCGACCGACAGAAGGAGGGCGGCGACGAAGGTGGCGAGAGGAAGTTGTGCGCGCATGGGAGGCCTCCGCGAAGGATGTCGCGCCGAACCGTGTGCAGTCATCGTGCCACAATATGATTTCAAAGTGTTAGCGTCATTCGGCGCTGTTCGTCCGCGACATCCGCGTCGCGATTCTGCGGCCGTAGGTCAGTTTCCTGCCGACCGTCGGTGGCGGTGTCGCCCATCGTCAGATCGTCACCTCGAAGAGGGTCAGGTCGCCGCGCGTGAGCCGCCTCGTCACCGTCGCGCCGCCCACGCGCTGTCGCGCGCCGCTCACCAGCTCGCGGCAGATCGCCTGGGACGCGCCCAGGCACTCGTCGCCGACCAACAGGAGCCAGCGTACTTTGTACCGCCGGAGCACGGCCTCGATGGCGGCCTCGCCGTTCTCCGGGACGTAGACCGCCGGGCTGCGGGTTTCGGCGATGACCGACCAGGGGCGAGGAGACATGGTGGTCCCGCCGGCGAGCGTCGCATCGAGCGCCGCCATGTCGGCGCCGAAGGGCAACGGTCTCCCCGGCTCCAGCGACATCTGCAGCGGGTAAATCATGATCGTTGCCAGCAGCAGCGCGGGCAGAGGGCGGACCAACCAAGCCGGCGTCACCCGGGGAAAACCGGACGAGGGGACGCGCCTCAGAGCTTCAAAGATTGCCTCGGCGCCATAGGCCCCGGCGAGGACGAAGACCGGCAACAGGGCATGGAGCGTCCGTTGCCAGGCGAACATCGTCGGGTTGACCAGCGAGATCGCCACCGCGCCACCAAACAGGAGCAACCAGCCGACCCCCTCGACGTTGCGACGGCCGCGCGGCCAGCACCAGCCGCGGATGACCGCCAGCGCGATCCAGATCGGGTAATTGACGAAGAAGGAGACGTCCTGAAGGTTCGAAAGAGCCACCTGCGCGCGGCCGGCGAAATACTCCGGTTGCCAGTGCTCTCTCAGCGTCCAGGTGGTTGGTGGTGCGTCGGTCCAGCGATAAAGCGCCATGTAATCGGTCAGGCGTCGTCCCGTCGCAGCGGCGGCCGGCAGAAGCGTGCCGAACACGATGAGGTGGTAGCCGAGGTAGAGGCCGCCGCAGAGGGCGCCGGCCAGCAGGGTCTGCCCCACGCGGCGGCGCGGCGCAGGGTCGCGGGCGGCGTCCGCCAGGGCCACGGCTGACAGGACGATCGCCAGCACCACGTCCTCGGGGCGCGACCAGAACATGACGAACGCGAAGAGCACCGCCCATTCGGGGCGGCGCCGGGCGAGCGCGATGAGCGAGAGGATCATCCAGAGATGAACGAAGGGGATGGTCTCCACGTCGAAGCGGAAGCGCATGAGCGCGGGCGAGAACGCGTAGAGCAACAGCGAGACGATTTGCACCACCCGGCTTCGCAGAGGCGCGGCGACGCCGACGAGGTAGGCGAAGGCGATCACCGACAGGCCGGAGATGAGCCCCATGACCGCCCCGGCCACCCCATGGGTCACGCCGAAGAGGCGAAGGAAGGGGAGCAGGCTGAGCGACGCCAACCCCGACCAGTAGTCGAAGGGATGGTGCAGGACCTGCCGCGGCTTGGCCAGGAAATGCCACACGATTGGCTCCTCGTACCGATGGGTAAAGAGGATGTGGCGGGCGACGCCGTAGTAGTAGGCCGGATCGTTGTCGGTGCTGCCGGTGGCGGTCGTTCCCACCATGACGTAGGCGACGCAAAGGCAGGCCCCGGTGAGAAGCAGGCCGCGACTCCAGGGGCCGAGTGTCGTGTCGGGCGGCCGCGGCGCCTCGCCCAATCTTCGGTCGCGCACGATGGCCAGCATCGCCGTCGCGCAGGCGATACAGAGGCGCACGTTCCGGGCCGCCTCTCCGGCTGCCGGTACGAAGAGGAGGATTGCCGGTGGTACGAAGACTGGCCAGTAGCGCGCCGCGCCGGCGCGAAGTCCGACGGTGGCGGTCGCGGGATCGCCTCGCTCGCTCAGGATGCCGACGACGAGGGCGCCGACGGCTACCAGTTTGAGCGTGAAGAGCAGGGCCTGGTGGATCCCCGGCAGATCGGCTGGCGGGATCCCGCTGGCCGCGCCCAGCACGCCGGCCACGACGATCGCCTGACGGCCGAACGCCTTGAGGCGAGCGCCGCGCCTCGAGGAGATGGTCGCCAGATCGGTTCGCGCGCAATCCATGAAAGCGATGGAGGGATCCGAGGTCAGGGTTCACGCCCGCCGGCGCCGGGCGCCGGGCAATCGTGTCGGACCTTCCGTCTGGTGGTCCGCTGATCGCCTCCACGATTGGTCACGTTTCGACGCGGAAGCAGACGCCGTGCCAGAGCGTGATTCCGCACGGTTGTCCCCCAGGGCTCGGCGCCGTTCACGACATCTACGTCGCGATTTGGGCGTCGATCCGACTCAACGAAGGCCCCATCGTTGGCAACGAAACGCGCCCGGCCGTCAACGAAGGTGGCGGTGAATCAGGGAGGCCAGCCGCTAGATCCGGACGCGCAGGGCGGCAGGAACGACCTCGAACAGCGCCGGGAGGTGCCCCGGCGTCTCGCCGTCGAGCTCCACCGGGATGCGCGCGTCGGCCTCCACCGCCTCGACCGCCACGCGGCTGACGCGGGTGTTCTCGACGGCGTCGAGCTCGACGTGCGTCCCTTCGTAGAGGCGCCCGAGGTTGGCCAGCACCTCGCCCAGCGAGAAGTCGCCCACGGTGACGAGATCGAGCGCCCCGTCGTCGATGCGCGCATCCGGACAGATCTTCATCCCGCCGCCGAAGAACCGGCCGTTCCCGACGGCGGCCATCAGCACGCGGCGCCGCTCCCGCGGCCGGTCGGCGATGGTCAGCCAGACGTCGGTGTTGTCGTAGGAGGTCAGCGTGCGCAGGGTGGCCGCCATGAAGGCCAACCGCCCGCCGAACCGCTTGGAAGAGGCGTTGGCGCGGGTGGCGACGGCGCTGGAGAAGCCGAACGAGGCGACGTTCACGAAGTGGCGGACCTCCGTCTGGCCGGCGTGGCCGCGGAAGTGGGCGCGCCCGGCGTCGACGGGGCGCGCCTCCCCGTCGCGGATGCGCCGGGCCGCCTCGACGATGTCGTGCGGGAGATCGAGCGTGCGGCGGAAGTCGCCGCCGGTGCCGCGCGGAATGATGCCCAGCTCCGTCCGCGCGCCGGCGCCTGCCTCGAGGATGCCGTTGGCGACCTCGGAGATTGTTCCGTCGCCGCCGAGCGCGACGATCAGCCGCCGCCCCGCCTCGGCCTCGCGGCGGGCGATGGCGCTGGCGTCGCGCGGCCCGCCGGTGAAGGCGCTGTCCAGCTCGCCGAGCCCGTCGGTGAGCGCGCCGCGCACGCGTGCCCAGCGCGACTCGTCGAGGCCCCGTCCCGAACGCGGGTTGACGATCACCAGGGGGCGCGCGAGATCCAAGCCAGAGACTTCTAACAGATGGGCCCGCCGCGCGGCTATCCTGCCGGCCGATGCTGGCCGGCTTGCTGCTCGGGCTTGGCGCCAGCGCTTCCTGGGCGCTGGCCAACGTCGCCGTGCAGCGGGCCGCGCGCGCGGTGGGCGCGCTGCGGGGACTCTTCTGGGCCCAGGTCCTGGGGATCGCGATGGCCCTGCTGGGGGCGCTGGCGATGGGCGGCCGCCTGCCGACGCTGACGGCGGCGGACGGCGCCTGGTTGGCGGTGGGGGCGGTCTCCGGCCTGGCAGCCTACGTCTGTCTCTTCTATGCCTTCGAGCATGGCCGGCTGACGATCGCCGTCCCCATCATGTCGTCGTGGGCGGTGCTCTCGTCGGCGCTGTCGTTGCTCATCTTCCACGACCGCCTGACGGCGCTGCAGCTGGTGGGATCGGCGACGGTCATCGCTGGAGCAGTCGTGGTCGGGCGCCACGCGCGGCTGGAAAACGGCGCCCAGGTCGGCGCCAGGCGATCGTGGCTGTGGGCCTCCGTCGGCGCGGCGGTCGGGTTCGGGATCCTGATCCCCACGATGCGCCGGCTGACGCCGGTGTTTGGGCCCGTCGCGACCATCGGCGCCGTCTACGCCGCCGACTTGGTGTTGGCGCTCCCTTTGGCGTTGTGGTTTCGCGTCGGGCTGTCGCCGCCGGCCGGTATCTCCTGGCTGCTGGTCGCGCTGGCGGGCCTGCTCGAGACCGCCGGCTCCGTCTGCATCACGCTCGGCATGCAGCGGGCGCCGGTGGCCATCGTCTCGCCGCTGGCCAGCCTGGCCTCCACGCTGACGGTTCTCTATGCCTGGGCCGTCCTCGGTGAGCGGCCGGCCCGCGGGGTCTTGATTGGCGCCGCGCTGGTCTCGGCGGGCGTCGTCGTCCTCGCGCTTTAGGCCTGTCTTTAGGCTCCGCGCCTCCGCGCGACGGCTGCTAGACTGCCGGCCGCCATGGCGCACCAGTACATCTACACGATGCAAAACCTCCGGCGGGTTCATCCGCCGAACAAGGAGGTGTTGAAGGGGATCTATCTATCGTTCTATCCGGGCGCCAAGATCGGCGTCCTCGGGTCGAACGGCTCGGGTAAGTCGACGCTGCTGCGGATCATGGCCGGCGTCGACAAGGACTTTTTTGGCGACGCCAAGCCGGCCGACGGAATCCGGATCGGCTACCTGCCGCAGGAGCCGCAGCTCGACGCCAGCAAGAACGTGCTCGGCAACGTCGAGGAGGCGGTGGTGAACACCAAGAAGCTGCTCAAGCGGTTCGACGAGGTGAACGCCAAGCTGGGTGAAGACATGTCGGCCGCGGCGATGGAGAAGCTGCTCGAGGAGCAGGGGAAGCTGCAGGACGCCATCGAGGCGGCCAACGGCTGGGATCTCGAGCGCACGCTGGAGATCGCCATGGACGCGCTCCGCCTGCCGCCCGCCGACGCGGACGTCGACAAGCTCTCCGGTGGCGAGCGGCGGCGCGTGGCGCTCTGCCGTCTGCTGCTCGAGCGCCCGGACATGCTGCTGCTCGATGAGCCGACCAACCACCTCGACGCCGAGAGCGTGGCCTGGCTCGAGCACCACCTGCACGAGTTCCCGGGGACGATCGTCGCCGTCACCCACGATCGCTACTTCCTCGACAACGTCGCGGGGTGGATCCTCGAGCTCGACCGAGGCGCCGGCATCCCCTGGGAGGGAAACTATTCCTCTTGGCTCGACCAGAAACGCAAGCGGCTCGCGTCGGAAGAGAAAACGGAATCGGCTCGCCAGCGGACGCTGGCGCGCGAGCTCGACTGGGTCCGCGCCTCCCCCCGCGCGCGGCAGGCCAAGTCCAAGGCCCGCATCGCCGCCTACGAGGACCTGCTGGCGGAAGAGCAGCAGAGGCGCGAGGAGACCATCGAGATCAGTATTCCCCCCGGGCCGCGCTTGGGCGACGTGGTGGTCAAGGCGGAGCACCTGCGCAAGGCCTACGGCGACAAAGTGCTCATCGAGGATCTCAACTTCAACCTTCCGCGTGGCGGGATCGTCGGCGTCATCGGCGCCAACGGCGCCGGCAAGACGACACTCTTCCGCATGATCACCGGGCAGGAGGCGCCCGACGGCGGCACGCTGCGGATCGGCGAGACGGTCAAGCTGGCCTACGTCGATCAGAGCCGCGACACGCTCGACGGCGCGAAGACCGCTTTCGACGAGATCGCGCAGGGGGCCGAGTTCCT
This sequence comes from uncultured Pseudomonadota bacterium, assembly GCA_963723305.1. Taxonomy (GTDB): domain Bacteria; phylum Myxococcota_A; class Polyangia; order Fen-1088; family Fen-1088; genus JADGRB01. The sequence goes on along the minus strand of CAVRRT010000125.1, from coordinate 14,971 downwards.
CGAGATCGGCAAGCGCAAGGTCCCGGCGCGCGCCTACGTGGCGGGGTTCAACTTCAAGGGGACCGACCAGCAGAAGCTGGTCAAGAACCTCTCGGGCGGCGAGCGCAACCGGGTCCACCTGGCCAAGGTGATCCGTTCGGGGGGAAACGTCCTCATGCTCGACGAGCCGACCAACGATCTCGACGTCGACACGCTGCGGGCGCTGGAGGACGCGCTGCTGAGCTTCGCCGGTTGTGTCGTGGTCACCAGCCACGACCGCTGGTTCCTCGACCGTATCGCCACGCATATCCTGGCGTTCGAAGGGGATAGCCAGGTCGTCTGGTTCGAGGGGAACTACCAGGACTACGAGGCCGATCGAAGGCGGCGCCTCGGCGCGGCGGCCGATCAGCCGCATCGGATCCGCTACAAGAAGCTGATACACTGACGGGCATGATTCCGTACGAAGAGCTGGATCGCGCGCTCGCTCGTTGGAAAGCCAAGGCCCAGGGCGGCGCGGTCGAGGCGCAGTCGCCGGTCGTCGAGGAGGCCTCCGCCGAGATGGACGCCGCCTCCGCGTCCGAAGGGACGCCGGTCGTCGTCGACGAGATGGGGAGCGTTCCCCAGCCCGTCGAGGGCCCGGAGCGGACCGGCGAGATCGACCTCGCCGAAATCGAAACCTACGACGACTGAGAGCGCTCGCTGCGCGGAAGGGGCTGCGCCCCTCCCGCGGGCCCACCCCCGACGAGAGCCGGGCCCGGATCTGCTCGGCCTATAAGTCTCCGGCGGGCAGAGCCCGCCTCCGATCCACCAGAGCGGACCGTGGAGACGTGGGCCAATCGCGTCGGGGGGACGAGCTTTGCTCGGCCGAGCCCATCGCGGGAGGTTGCAGGAACCCTCCCAGGGTTCCTGACTAGAGGTAAAAGCGGACGCCGACGCCCCCTTCGATTCCGAAATTGATGTCGGGGACGATCCAGAAGGTCGGGGCCAGCTCGAAGAAGACCTCGAGGAAGCTCGGGTTGGTGAACATCAGGTCGAGGCCGATCGGGGCACGCGCGGCCACCGCGACGCAGTTGTTGTCGCAGCCGCCCCACCAGATGATCCGGCCGCCGCCGCCGACGTGCCAGTCGAGCTGGGCCGAGCCGCGGATGATGTTCGACTGCCAGAGGTAGTCCATGTTGAAGGTGCCGTTGTGGTCGCCGAAGTTGCCGCACACGGTCTGCCCGTTGTTGTCGGTGAAGCAGTCGCCGTTGACGCCGCTCCAGAAGCCGAGCCCGAAGTCGAGCGAGTTGGTCGGCGCGACCCAGAGCTTGGCCGACAGGCCCGTCGGATCACCGATGACCACGCCCAGACCGAACTTGCGGGAATAACCGACCTCGGTCGCCCGGGCGGTCTGTCCGACGGCGGCCAAGAGAAGCAGGGCCGCAAAGGCGGCGAGAAGTGTCCTTTTCATGGCGCGTATAGTAACCACGAACCGGGTTCATCGACAGTTCGTTTGCGCTCACGCGACGCCGACGGTATGCATCCGTCGATCCCGTGCCGCGTGGGAGTTAGCAGAAAAACGATTTTGGAAAACGTCGTCCCAGGGTTGACGCGCGTCGTCCTCGCGATCGTCATCACCGCCTCCGCGGGATGCGGACGGGGAGCGCCGCCACTGCCGGCTGCCGCCAAGCAGAAGGAGGTTCCCGTCGAGCGTCGGGCGCCTGCCCGCTCGTCGCCGGCCGGGGTGCCCGGCGAGGATGCGCTGCCGTTCGCCGCCGATCTGGCGCCCGAGCGGCGCGCGATTCAGGTGGCCGGCGGTGCGGAGCGGGTGGTCGACGTCGAGGCGGCGCGCGCGCGCGGGCTGACGGTCGTCGATCTCTCGGACGCCTGGGTGCCGTCGGTGCTCGACGATCATCCGGGTCCCAAGGGGACCACGTTGGTCAATCCGTACCACGCGATTTACACGGGCCTGGCGGCCGATCGCACCGACGGCGACGGTCAGCCGCTCGGGACAGGAGAGCGGAACTACCTCGAGCTCTACGGCATCCCGCCGTCGCTCTCGGTGCTGCGCCGTCGCTTCCTCGAGGATTCGCGGCGCGACTGCGGGGCCGCCTTCGATCCGGAGAAGCTGCTGGCGATCGACGAGGTGCGGACCTGGGGGGCGAGCACGGAGGCCAAGGAGATCGGCAAGCAGACCGCCCGCGGCGCGCGCCTCGAGGCGGCGCGCCTCGCGGCGGGCGCGGCGACGCTGGAGGCGCTGGCGGCCGCCGATCCGCGGACCGCCAAGGACGTCAAAGAGCACCTGCGTTTCGTCGCCGAGCGCGCCGCGTTTGGCGAGATCGAGAAGCGGCTCGTCTGCGAGGGGCTGCTCGATCCGGCCCGGCACAAGCTCGGCGCCTACGACACGGCGATGCGGACCGCGATGCTCTCCTTTCAACAGAAACATACCGTGATGGACCAGGCCGACATCAAGCGCTCGACGCTGGATGCGCTGGCGCGGCTGCCGCTCGAGAACGACATGCTGGCGCTCCGCCGCGTCCTCACCGAGCGCGCCATGCACGCGGCCGGCTACCTGGAGGACGGGAGCGTCTCCGACGACGATCGCCCGGGCGGCGCGCTGGGCGGCCCGACCTATCTCGGCGCGGACGGCGCGCGCCACGCCGTTCCCGATCTGGCGACGCCGTCGCTGGCGGCGGTGCTGCAGGCGCTGGGGATCGAGACGCCCGACGACGCGGTCGCCTTCTTCCGCCGCCATCCGCGGGCCGATTTCGGCTGGCTCAAGCTGGCGGCGCGGCTGCCCGCCGCCCCCCCCTACTACGGCCCGGCGATGGAGCTCTCCGCCGAGATCGATCGCGGCGACGTCTGGTACGACTTCCCGTTCGACGCCAAGGGGCAGCGCCGGCCCCAGCCGCGCGAGCGCTTTCCCACCTTCACGCTCTTCGTGAAGTGGCGCGGCGAGAAGGTGCCGCTCGTGCGCTGGCGGACCACCGTGGGCGGCTGGCGGGTGGAGCTCGCCTCCGACGGTCAGGAGTACTACCGCTATAAGGGCTCCGACGTCGGGCCGCGCGTCTGGCACCACATCGTCGCGGCGCCGGTCTGGATTCCGCCGCCCTCGTCGCCGCTGGCCTCCTTTGTGAAGGAGAAGCGGGTCAACGGGACCTACGCCCGGGTCACCAACTACGACGAGACGGGGCCCGGCTATCTGTCGGCCTACGGGCTGGCGGCGGCCATTCACGAGGAGATGCGGCGCGGCCCCGACGGGCCGACCTTCTTCGACAACGGCATCCGCACGCACGGCTCGTTCGACTACATGTCGCTGCGCGGGCGCTTCTCGCACGGCTGTCACCGGCTCTACAACCAGCAGGCGATGCGCCTCTTCAGCTTCGTGCTCGGGCACCGGAAGATGCGGGTCATCGGATCGATCCCGCTCGGGTCTCGCCGGGCGTTCTACGCCCAGGGGGAGGTGTTCGAGATGCGGCTGCCGAGCCGCGGCTTCTACTACGAGCTCGATCCTCCCCTGCCGGTCGAGGTCCTCGAGGGGACCGTCAAGGGGACGCTGCAAAAACCGATCGCCGGCTATGTTCCCAAGCCGGGGGTCAAGTACGCTTCGTCGAAGTTGCCGACGGCGTCGACCGCGCCCGACAGCCGCGCGGGAGGAGACGCGCCGTGAGCCGCTTCGATTCTTGGCGCCACGAAGACGTCCACGAAGACGTTCGCGAAGACGTCCACGAAGACGTTGGCGAAGACCTCTGCGAAGGCTTCCAGGACGGTGTTGACGGCGGTGCTGACGCTGGCGATCGCGGTGGGCTGCGGCTCGCCAGGCCCGGCCTCGCCCGCGGCCGGGCCGTCCCGTGCCGCCGCGCCCGCCGCGCCTGCCGCACCCGAGCTGCCACTTCCCGACGAGGGGCCCGAGCCGGCGACGAACAGCGCGGCGGGCGGACCCGAGGTCACCATCAAGCTGCTCGCCGACGCCAGCCGGAAGGCGCACGTCTTCTGGGGGCGCAAGGATCTGGGCCTGGCGCCGCTGGAGATTCGGCGGCCGCGCGGATCGGGCCCGCTCGATCTGCTGGTGATCGCGCCCGGGTTCCTGCCGCTGCACACGCGGGCCTTCACCGATTGCGACGACACGCTCTCCTTGCGGCTCTACGATGAGGCGGCGGCGCGCGGTCTCCTCGGCCATCCGGTGGGAGCCGCGGACCCCGCGCCCGCCTCCCTGGGCCGAAAGATTGACGGCGCCGGCGGCGGTCCACGTCGAAGCACCGACGCCGGGAGCCCCGGAATCGGGAGTCCCAGAGCGGCCGGTCCAGAGCGGCCAAAGACCGACTCCGCCACCGCGCACTAGCTTTTCGCTTCCAACTTCTTCGTGTTTCACCCACAATGCCCAAACTTTTCCCGGCCCGGCCGGTAAATAAACGCACGAGAGGAGATCGATCGAATGGGCAAACCGATGTCGAAGTCCGACCTCATTTCCAAGCTGGCCGAAGAGAACGACGGGAAGCTTTCCCGCAAGGACGTCAAGGGCGTCCTCGAGTCGCTCGCCACCATCGGCTACAAAGAGCTGAAGAAGGCCGGGACCTTCCTGGTTCCTGGTTTCGCGAAGTTCGTGGTCATCAAGAAGCCGGCCACCAAGGAGCGCAAGGGCATCAACCCCTTCACCAAGGAGCCGACGGTGTTCAAGGCGAAGCCCGCTCGCAAGATCGTCCGCGCGCGTCCGGTCAAAGCCGCCAAAGACGCGGTTTAGTCCGACCGACACCCGAGGCGGGCGGGGCGAGTTCGCGCCGCCCGCCGAGGGTTTGATACGCTCGCAGCGAGCGACGGAATGTCGCCTGCCTCCGTCTGCGCCGAATTCTTAGGTGCCAGGCCGCGGCGGCGACTTTCGTCGTTAAGATGGCGCGGATGAGCAGCCGGTCCAATGCCGACGCCGCGCGACGGCTGTTGGTTCAGCAGACGGCTTCGCGCGTTCTGCTGGAGGCGGCCACGCTCGATGAGGCGATGGCGGAGATACTCCGGGCGCTCGCCACCGAGCTCGACTGGTCGCTGGCTCTCTACTGGGTGGTGGCCGAGGAGGCGCCGGGCGGGCGTCCCGTGTTGCGTTGCCGGGCGATCTGGGCCGAGGAGGCGATCCTCCGAACGGCGGTCGTCGAGGCGTCGCGCGCCGCGGTCTTGAAGCTGGGCGAGGATCCTGCCGGCAGCGCGCTGGCGGGACGCGAGGCGGTCTGGATCGCGGATCTCGCCGCGGAGGATCCAGGCTCGCCGAATTCGGCGAGCGCGCCGACCTCGCCGATCTCGCCGAGCTTGCCGAGCTTGCGGATGCGGCAGGCGCTCGCCGCGGGGCTGCGCGCGGTCGCCGCGTTTCCGGTGCGCGACCGCGACGGCGTGCCGGCGGTCATCGAGCTCCACGCCCGCGACGCCCGGCCGGTCGACCAGGGCATGTTGCACCTCATGACCGCCATCGGTCACCAGGTCTGCCTGGTGCTGCACCGGACGGAGGCGCAATCGGTCGCGCTGGAGGCGCTCGAGCGATCGCGCGAGGATCTGGAGACAGTGCTCCGCGCGCTTCCGGACGGAATCACCGTCCGCGACGGGGCCGGCCGCCTGGTCTACGCCAACGAGGCGATCGCCCGCGCGGTCGGCCTTTCGGATCTGCACGCCTCACCCGCCGAGCTGCTGGGGCGATTCCGCATCTGGGACGAGAACGGCCGCCCGCTTTCGGCCGACGAGATCTCACGCGCCGACCCGCCCGCCGGCGGCGAGGAGCGCATTCTGCGCTACCGGCCCATCGGCGACGACGGCGGCGATCGCTGGGTCTCGCTGAAGGCCGCACCGGTCGCCGCCGGTCGCGGTGGGGCGGGACGGGTGGTCATCGTCATGCGCGACGTCACCGCCGAGCGCCGCGATCAGGAGTGGCAGCGTTTTTTGGGGGATGCCAGCATCACGCTCGCCGCGTCGACGGACCTGCCGACGGCGCTGGAGGAGCTGGCGGCGCTGGCCGCACGCACCGTCGCCGACCGCTGCGCGGTCGTTCTCCGCCGCAACGACGGCGAGCCGCGCGTGGCCGCCTTCGCCGGCGCCGTGCGCCCGGACGCCACCGACGCCGAGGCCGCCGATCGCGGCCGGGCGGAGTGCCTGCGCGCCGCCCAGGTCACCATCGCCAGCCGCCAGCCGACGTTGGCGCGCGGGCCGACCGGATCTTCGATGGCCGTCCCGCTCGAGCTGCGCGGAGAGCGGGTGGGGGCGCTGGTGCTCGCCACGCTGGGCGAGGGGCGCTGCTACGGCGCCTCCGATCTCGGCGCCATGCAGGAGCTGGCGCGCCGGGCGGCGATCACCATCGACAACCTCAGGTTGTTCGCCGAGGCGCAAGAGTCGGTGCGCGCCCGCGAGGATCTCCTGGCCATCGTTTCGCACGATCTGCGCAATCCGCTGGGCGTGGTGCTGGCGTCGAGCGCGCTCCTGCTCAAGAGCACGTTTCCGCCCGAGCCGCCCGGCAAAGAGGGGCGCGCCCGCCGGCAGGTCGAGGCCATCGAGCGGGCCGGGAACCGGATGAACCGCCTCATTCGCGATCTCCTCGACTTCGCCGCGATCCAGGCGGGCCACCTGTCGGTCAGCTCGCATCCGCGCGAGGTGGCGGCGCTGGTCCGCGAGGTGCTCGACGCGCTCGAGCCGCTCGCCGCGGCCAAGGCGATTAGGCTCGTCGACGGCTCGCCGGAGAACGGCGCGCTGCGTGTCTCCTGCGATCACGATCGGGTGATCCAGCTCTTCTCCAACGTGGTCGGCAACGCAGTGAAGTTCACGCCCGAGGGGGGAACGGTCACCATCGGCGCCCAGCCGGACGGCGCCATGGTCCGATTCGCGGTGGCTGACGACGGGCCAGGGATCTCCAGCGAGGAGCTCCCCTACGTCTTCGATCGCTACTACCAGGCACGCCGCCGGAACCGCGACGGCATCGGCCTGGGTCTCTCCATCGCGCGCGGCATCGTCGAGGCGCACGGCGGACGGATCTGGGCCGAAAGCCCGACCTGCACCCCACAGCCATCGCACGAGCCGCCGGTGCCCTCGGAAACCCCGGAAACCCGGTCGGAGGAACGGTCGGAGGAACGGTCGGAGGAACGGTCGGAGGAACGGTCGGAGGAACGGTCGGAGGAAAAGGGGCAAAAGCCGAATCAAAACGCGCTCCCGGCCCTCGCGGAACGACCTTCTTTTTCACTCTCCCAGCGCCTCAATAATAACGTACACTTAACCGCCCTTTTTGCCCGGGGCCGATGTAAGAGGCGATGCAGAACATGTTGGACGTTGAGGTCAATGGCGCAGGCGCCCCCCGCGCCGCGTCCGAATTGGTTACGAATGGGACGCAGCGAAGCGGGACCGGCGGGCTCGACACGCTGGCGCTCGCCAACCTGCCGTTCGCGGAAGAGCTCTACTTCCAGTTCCTGCAGGATCCGGCCAGCGTCGATCCCGAATGGCGACGGGTCTTCAGCGAGCTCGACGGTGGTGTCGGCGGCGGGGCCCTGACCGTCGCCGGCGCGAGCGCCCTCGTGCCGCCGGCGTCCTTTCCCCGCAGCATCTTCGCGGGGCGCGCGGCTGGCACCATGCACGAGGACGCGCCCTCCGCGCCGGGCGCCATCCAGAGCCGCATCTCCATGCGGCTGCTCTCCGAGCGTGTTCAACGGCTCGTCGAGGGGTACCGCGAGCTCGGCCACCTCCACGCCGATCTCGATCCGCTCGGGCTGGTCCAGCGCGGCAGCCCGGAGATCTCGCTCGAGAACTACGGCCTCGCCGACGAGGACCTGGACCTGGTGTTCAGCAGCGAGAACGTGGCGGGGCCCAACCGCAAGACGCTGCGCGATCTGGTCAGCCTGCTGCGCGAGACCTACTGCCGGACGATCGGGGTGCAGATGTCGCACCTGAACGATCTCGAGCTGCTCTCCTGGCTGCAGACGCGCATGGAGAGCACGCGGAACAGGTTGCCGATGTCACGCGCGGATCGGATCCGCGTCTTTCAACAGGTCATCGGGGCCGAAGTGTTCGAGCAGTTCCTGCAGAACAAGTTCCTCGGTTCGAAGCGCTTCTCGCTGGAGGGGGCCGAGAGCCTGATCCCGCTGCTCGAGCGGCTGGTCGAGCGGGCGGCGCGCTCCAACGTCAACGAGATCGTCATCGGGATGGCCCACCGCGGGCGGCTCAACGTGCTGGCCAACGTGCTCAAGAAGCCGGCCTCGCTGATCTTCGCCGAGTTCCAGGACAAGATCGATCCCAGCGCCAGCCTCGACGACGGCGGCGGCGACGTGAAGTACCACCTGGGGTTCTCCATCGATCGCGTGTTCGGCGAAGGGAGCGACGAGCACCGGGTGCACCTCTCGCTGGCCTTCAACCCCAGCCACCTCGAGTGGGTGAACACCGTGGTGCAGGGGCGCGTCCGCGCCAAGCAGGACCGGCTCGCCGACAGCGGGCGGACCCGCGCGCTCCCCATCTTGATTCACGGCGACGCGGCGTTTGCCGGGCAGGGGATCATCGCCGAGGCGCTCAACATGTCGGAGCTGGAGGGCTACCGCGTGGGGGGCACGGTGCACATCGTGGTCAACAACCAGGTGGGGTTCACCACCTCGCCCGAGAACGCCAAGTCGACCACCTACGCGACCGACGTCGCGCGGATGCTGCAGATCCCGATTTTTCACGTCAACGGCGAGGATCCGGAGGCTGTCTGTCAGGTGGTCGATCTGGCGGTCGACTTCAGGCAGCGGTTTCACCGTGACGCCCTCATCGAGCTTTGGTGCTACCGGAAGCTCGGACACAACGAGGGGGACGAGCCGTCGTACACCCAGCCGGTGATGTACCGGGCGATCGCCTCGAAGCCGTCGATCCGGATGGCTTACCTCGCTTACGACGACGCCCACCCGGCCCCCGAGGGCGGTCCGCCCATCACCGTCGAGGAGACCGACGCCATCGCCGCCGCCCGGCGGCGGGAGCTGGAAGGGGAGCTCGAGGTGGCCAACAAGCTGGAGACGCCGCCGCGGCCGAGCACGTTCGCCGGCGCCTGGGCGCGGCTCAAAGGCGGCGCCGACAACAAGGTCCCCGAGGTGCCGACCAAGGTGACGACGGCCGCAATCAAGGAGGTCACGCGCGCGCTCACCACCACGCCGCCCGACTTCCACGTCCACCCCAAGCTGCAGAAGCTGATCATCGAATCGCGCGCGCAGATGGGCGCCGGCGAGAAACCGGCCGACTGGGGGATGGGCGAGGCGCTGGCGTTCGGGACCTTGCTGGCGCAAGGGACGCGGGTGCGCCTGTCGGGACAGGACTCCCGCCGCGGGACCTTCAGCCACCGCCACTCGGTCATGTACGACCACGAGGACGGACACCCCTACACGCCGCTCGCTCACCTCGGCCCCAAGCAGGGAGTGTTCGAGGTGATTCGACAGCCCGCTCACGGAAGGGGCCGTGCTGGGCTTCGACTTCGGCTACAGCCTGGACATGCCCGAAGGGCTCACCATCTGGGAGGCGCAGTTCGGCGACTTCGTGAACGCGGCGCAGGTGATCATCGACCAGTTCATCAGCTCGTCGGAGGCGAAGTGGCACCGGGTGAGCGGTCTCGTGCTGCTCCTGCCGCACGGCATGGAGGGGCAGGGGCCCGAGCACTCCAACGCGCGCCTCGATCGGTTCCTCAACCTCTGCGTCAACGACAACATGCAGGTCTGCAACCTGACCACGCCGGCCCAGTATTTCCACGCGCTCCGGCGGCAGGTGCTGCGCCCCTACCGCAAGCCGCTCATCATCATGTCGCCCAAGAGCCTCCTGCGGCACCCGGCGGCCACCTCGCCGATCAGCGCCTTCACCGAGGGGGGCTTCCAGCACATCATCGCCGATCCGGTGGTGAAGGATCCGGCGCGCGTCAAGCGGGTGCTGCTTTGCACGGGCAAGATCTATTACGACCTCATTGCCGCGCGCGAGGCGCACAAGTACGACGACGTCGCCATCATCCGCGTCGAGCAGCTGTTTCCGCTCTACAAGGACGAGCTGCTGGAGACGCTGGCGGGGTATCCCGAGGGGACGCCGGTGGTCTGGGTGCAGGAAGAGCCGAAGAACATGGGCGCCTGGGCGTACATGAACCGGGAGCTGCCGCCGCTCTTGGCCGGGTCGTTTCCCTGGTCGGCCGTCACGCGACCGCTCTCGGCCAGCCCGGCGACCGGGTCGGCCAAGCGGCACACGCGCGAGCAGACGCGGTTGGTGGCGGAAGCGTTCGGAAAAGGAGCGACCTGATGGCGATGGAGTTGCGGGTTCCCGCGTTGGGAGAGTCGGTGCGCGAGGCGACGCTGGGCGCCTGGAGGCACGCCGAGGGGGACGAGGTCTCCGTCGACGAGCCGCTGGTCGAGGTGGAGAGCGAGAAGGCGACGGTGGAGGTCCCTTCGCCGGGCGCCGGCGTGCTCCGCAAGATTCTGCGCAAGGCGGGTGACACCGTCGCCGTCGGCGAGGTGATCGCCGAGATCGAACAGCTGGGCGCCCAGGTCGCAGCTTCGCCGGCCAAAACGACCCAGCCGACCTCCGAGACCAGCGCCGCCGCCGTCGGCAGCAAAGAATCGAACGGCCGCAAGGGCGACGGCGGCGGTAACGGGCGTCCGGCGGCCGAGCCCGTGCGGGCGGCGCCGTCGGCGCGGCGCGCGCTGACCGAGAGCGGTCTGGCCGTCGACGAGGTCAAAGGGAGCGGCCGTGGCGGGCGGATCTCCAAGCAGGACGTGACGCGCGCGCTGGAAGAGCAGGCCCGGGCCCCGGCGCCCTCCCCCGCGCCGGTCGAGGCGCCGGCGGCGATCCGCCCGGTGCCGGTGGCCGATGGCGCGCGCGAGCGGGTGGTGCCGATGTCGCCGCTGCGCAAGACAGTGGCGCGCCGACTGGTCGAGGCGCAGCACGCCGCCGCGATCCTGACCACCTTCAACGAGATCGACATGTCGAGCGTGCTGGCGCTGCGCGAGCGGCACCAGGAGCGGTTCGTCAAGCAGCACGGCATCAAGCTCGGCTTCATGTCCTTCTTCGTGAAGGCGGCCATCGACGCGCTCAAGACCTATCCCGGCGTCAACGCCGAGGTGCGCGGCGCCGACATCGTCTACAAGGACCACTACGACATCGGCGTCGCCGTCGGCGGCGGCAAGGGGCTGGTGGTGCCGGTCGTGCGGGACGCCGATCGCCTCTCGTTCGCCGAAGTCGAGGCGACTATCGCCGAGCTGGCCGGTCGCGCCCGCGACAACAAGCTCGCGCTCAAGGATCTGGAGGGGGGGACGTTCACCATCTCCAACGGCGGCGTCTACGGCTCGCTGCTCTCGACGCCCATCCTCAACCCGCCCCAGAGCGGAATCCTCGGGCTGCACGCCATCCAGAAGCGTCCAGTCGCCAGCGGCGACGCGGTCGTGGTGCGGCCGATGATGTACGTGGCGCTCTCCTATGATCACCGGCTGGTCGACGGCCGCGAGGCGGTGCAGTTCCTGGTGCGCGTCAAGGAGTGCGTCGAGGATCCCGAGCGCCTTCTGCTCGAGGTTTGATTTACCCTGGGACCCTGAAGGTCCCAGACCCGCCGCGACGGACTTCCCCGGGAGGGCCCGGCTTCGACCAGGCGAATCGCTTCCCGAAAGAGACGCATCACCGTGGACCCTCCGCCGGGTACGTCGGTGGCGCCAGCTGGTCCTCAGGCGTCCGGGTGACGCTGTCGCGCGGGATGTCGGGCGGCGCGCCACCGGTCGAGCCCTCGATCTTATTCACGCGGTTCGCGCCGCCGCCGCTCGCACCATTGCCGTCGGGTATCGGCGGCGTGGGCGGGGCCATCGGGAAATACTGCAGCCAATGATCGTTCGCGAGGCGGTCGGGCATCGGCGTCCGCTTGGAGTCGAGCGCGCGCGGCGGTGGTACGCCCGGCGTCTCACTGCCCGGCTCGGCCGGCGTCGCCGACCCATTCGGCACCAGCAGCAATGGCGCGCCGGCGTCCGGCGTGTCGGCTTGCTCGCCGGCCCGTGCGTCAGCGCGCACCCCGAGCACGAACGGCAGCGCCAGCGCCAGCACCAGCCTGATCCCTGCCCTCACAGTAGCTGATCTAAGACTGAGGGGACGTCCCTCAAGCGCGACCGTGAGGCGCCGCGCCGAACCTCGCGCGCGGCGCCCGCCCGCAGCGCCGCGATCCCTCTGATCTGGCCCCCTTGTGTCGATCAGCACCGACCCCAGGTTCAAGGTGGAGGGGACATCATGCACATCATCTGGACGCTGATCATCGGGTTGGTCGTGGGTGCCCTGGCGAAGCTGATCATGCCGGGCAAGGATCCAGGGGGCGTCATCGTGACGATGTTGCTCGGTGTCGCCGGTTCGCTGGTGGCCGGGTTTCTCGGGCGGGCGCTCGGCTGGTATCGTTCGGGCACCAGCGGTCCCGGCATCGTCGCCTCCATCATCGGCGCGCTGGTATTGCTGGGGATCTACCGCCTGGCGACCCATCGCAAGCTGACGGGCGGCCAGTCACGCGCGTGACGGGCGGTCAATGGATGGCCTTGCCCCAGCGGGCGAGGATCCAGGCGGTCGCGTTGTCGCGGCGCGAGTAGACCGCGTACCCGTCATTGTTCACGCGGCCGGCCGGCGAGAGCTGCCAAAACAGCCCGAGCTGGCCGCCCGATAGTCGCGAACAGATGGCGTAACCAGTCGTCGTAATTCTGAGCGCGCTCCACGTCGGGCGCCGCGAAGCCGCACTCGCCCAGGTAGGCGACCTTCCCGGTCACCATCGCCAGCGCTTGGTGGCGGTCGATCCAGAGCTCGGCGTCGCGCGGCGTGGAGAAGCCGTAGTTGCGCGGATAGAAGTGGTACGAGAGCATGTCGAGCGCGTCGACGCGCGAGAGCTTGGAGAAGCTGCACCCGTCGTCGCCGCGAACGGCGTAGTAGTTGGTGAGCCCGGCGTAGGGGGTCGGATCGTCGTCGAAACCGTCGCCGCCGTCGGCGACCAGCTGGTTGGGTGCGACCTGCTTGAGGAAGGTGGCCAGCTCGGCGATGGTGTCGGGGAGCCGGGTGGTCCCGGCGCAGCTGGTGCAGCGGAGCTCGTTGCCGATCTCCCAGGCGAGAATTGCCGGCTCGTCGCGGTAGGGAATGCCGGTGAAGGTGTTGACCCGGTTGACCAGCAGGAACGCGTAGTCCTTCCACCACTGCTTCATCTGGGCGTCGCGGAAGAAGTCGTCGCGATCGACCGGGCTGCCGTAGAGCGTCGAGGCCCAGGCGGCGTAGGCGGGCAGCCCGCCATACTCGCCCCAGTTGTTGACCAGCGGGATGATCAGGCGAATGCCGCGGCGCTTGGCCTCCCAGACCGCCTGATCGAGCCCGCGCAGGCCCTCTTCGCGGAACCCCTCCCAGGGGCTGCGCCGGATCGACGAGGTGTCCTTCGAGTCGTTGAACCCCCAGATGCGCGCCACCGGCAGCGAGAGGCAGACCAGATCGTCGAGCACCTCGCGGACCGCCTGCAGCGCCTGCGGATCCTGCTCCTGCTGCGCGTACGACAGGAGCTGCTGCAGGTAGTAGAGGTTGGTGCCGGTCGCCCGGTAGGCCGTGATGCCGTTCAGCAGCAGCGCGCCGTCCGCGCGCCCGACGAACCCCGAGATGGGCGGCAGCGGCGGGCACCCGGTGTTGACCAGCTCGTCCGCCCCGGATCGGGGGCGGCGGCTCGGGTGCCGGGGGCGCCTCGCCACCACACCCCAACGCCAGGGCCAGCAAGGGGACGCAAGCGTGGCAGACCCGCGCCAGCAAAGGGACGTAAGCCTGGACAGGGGCGTAGGCGTGGCTGCTCGACGCGGCTCTGCCGCGGCGAGCGGCGGGGGTCTGGGGGGACGCAGAGGCGGCCCGGGGTCTTTCTCTCAGCAGGTCGCCGCCCAAGCCGCCGGGCGGTCCCCCCATCACAATCAGAGCAGCTTCCCCCGCAGGATGATGGCGGCGACCGTGAAGTAGATGACCAGGCCGCTCACGTCGACCAGCGTGGCGACGAACGGCGCCGAGGCGCTGGCGGGGTCGAACCCGAAGCGCCGCAAAATGAAGGGGAGCATCGAGCCGGCGATGGTCCCCCACATCACGACGCCCACCAGGCTGGTCGGCCACCGTGGACGCCACGCTCATGTACTGCGGCCCGTAGGTGTGGAACAGGCCTTCCCAGGTCACGATGCGGATGAAGCCGATCGTCGCCAGCACCAGGCCGAGGCCGAGGCCGGCCACGATCTCGCGGCGCATGACCCGCCACCAGTCACGCAGCTTGACCTCGCCCAGCGCCATGGCCCGGATGACCAGCGTGGTCGCCTGCGAGCCCGAGTTGCCGCCGCTCGAGATGATGAGCGGGATGAACAGCGCCAACACCACCGCGCGCGCGATCTCCTTTTCGAAGAATCCCATCGCGCTGGCGGTCAACATCTCGCCCAGGAACAGCACGGAGAGCCAGCCGACCCGCTTGCGGATCATCCGGCTCAGCTCGATCTGCAGATAAGGCGCGTCGAGGGCTTCCACGCCGCCGACCTTCTGCATGTCCTCGGTGGCCTCTTCCTGCACGACGTCGACCACGTCGTCGACGGTGACGATCCCCTTCATCTGCCCCTCGGCCGTCACGACCGGGAGCGCCACCAGGTGGCTCTGCGCGAAGATGTGGCTGACCGCCTCCTGATCCATCTGCTCGGGGATGGTGGTCACCTGCCGCTTCATGATCTCCGCCACGCGTGTCCGGACGGTGGCGGTGAAGAGCTCGCGGAACGACACCACGCCGAGGAGGTGCTGCTCGGCGTCCAGCACGTAGCCGTAGTAGATGGTGCGCGGCTGCTCGCGCATCTGCTTGCGGACGTAGCTTATCGCCTCGTCGACGGTCATCTCCGGGCGCAGCCGGATGTAGCGGGGGTTCATCAACCCGCCGGCGTTGTCCTCCGAATAGGCGAGGAGCGCCGTCACCTCGCGGCGGGTCGGCTCGTCGAGCAGGCCGAGGAGCGCGTCGCGCTTCTCCGTCGGGGCGGCCTGTACCAGATCGGCGGCGTCGTCC
>CAVRRT010000124.1:0-70711 GCA_963723305.1 uncultured Pseudomonadota bacterium | reverse complement strand
CAGCAGGCGGACCCAGGCCCGCTGCTCGCGCGCCGGCATCCCCAGCACGAGGTCGGCCTGATCGCGCGCCGAGATGGCGAAGAAGAACTCCTCCGCTTCGTCGCGCGGCAGGAGCAGGAAGCCCTGGATCCGGTCCTCGTGCGCCAGCAGCGGCCAGACATCGCGGATCTCCCCCAGTGAGAGGGGCTCGCGTTCGAAGGTCGGCGGGAGAGGGGGCGCGGCGTCCATGCGGGCGGCCTCGAGAGGTTAGCGCGCCCCGGCCTCGGGGCGGTATTCGCACGCCTCGTAAAAACGGCGCCCGAACGCCGTCACGTAAAGCGCCTTGCGCTGCAGGTCGGCCACCACACGATCGTCGTCGTCTTTCGCCCCGGTCTTGAGCGGCGCCGGCGGGTTGGCCTCCACGTGCGCAATCGCCGCCTTGACCTCTGCGCTCTCCTCGAGCGCGCGAAAGCTGCGGGTGTCGTCGGCAATCCGCACCGGACGCAGCTCGGTGAGGCCGAGGCGACAGAGGTTGTCGATGTAGAGCGCCACCCGCTCGGGGTGCTCGCACCGGGCGTCAATGCCGAGCCGGCTGAAATGCCGCAGCTCCGTCGAGAGCGGTCCGCCGAACCGGTAGCGGGCCACGACGCTCAGGAGCGGGAAGGGACCGTCGTGCTGGAACAGGCTGATGAGGCGGACCTCGTCCTCGGTGAGCTGGCGGAGCACGCCGAGAAACGCCGGGTGGACCCGCGCCGAGGTGTCGCCGTCCATCGCCGCCGCCAGCAGGTTGAGGTAGCGCTCGCGCAGCGTCGCGCCGTAGCGCACGCTCCCCGCCAGCGCCTCGGCGGCGAACGACAGGGACGGCGCGCGCCGCCGCCCGCCTGGGATCGCCGTCACCCGCTCGCCCAGATCGCGGAGCGTGCCGGGCAGCCGGGCCGCCATTTCCGGGACGTGCCGCAGGGGTCCGGTCACGAGCAGCGCCATCGCGCCGAGGCCTCCGCTGAACCCGCCGCCCAGCGACAGCTCGCGCCCCGGGCGCAACACCAGATCACGGATCGCGCGCGTCGCGCTCCGCAACGCCTCCCGCTCTTTTCCCAGGATCATGCGGGGAGGTTACATGATCTTGAGCAGCGCGGAACCAGTCTCATCACCTGCGCGCGCGCGATCCGGTCACGCTCAGGCGCTCGATCGAACGGATGGGTCGCGCTCGACGGAATTCGGAGATGTCTCACGCGGATTTGGCGCCACCGCGGCTTGGTCGACGATCTGCAAGTTTGGCAGGGGGGCGCGGTCGAGGGGAACGGTACCGCCGAGACGCGAGGCGCGGCCGAAACGAGCGGCGATGTGCGGCCAGAGCGCGTAGAGCGTCATCGGCAAGAAGATGGCGAACTCGGTCCCGAGCTCGCGCAGCCCCGGTCGGGAGAGAAGCTTGAGCCCGCGTGGTGCGTCGGGGAGCAGGCGCCAGGGCGAATGGTAGCGCGCGGATGAGAGCGGCCAGAACAGCACCAGGCTTCTCCCGCCCGCGCCGAGCAGGTCGAGCAGCGTGTGGCTCGCGACGGCCGCCGCGCCGGCCAGGGCCGTGCGCAGCACCGGCCATCGCCACCTCCACGCCGCCAGCGCGCAGGCCATCCCGACCACCAGCGCCATCGTCAGCGAGTGCAGCGCGCCCCGGTGGCCGAACGGACCAGTGTCGGACGTGCCGCACGCGACCAGAAGAACGTCGACATCGGGCAGCGTGGCCAGGGTGGCGAAGAGGGCCAGCGTCCCCAGGGTGCTCCGCCGCTCGAGTCGGTCGCCGGCCCCACCATGCAAGCGGCCCGTGAGGAGCCCCACCGCCACGTGACCGAAGCTCGCCATCCTTAAGTTTGACCTGAGTCACGAACCCTCGCCTGTGCGCCGTTTCCCGATACGCCCAACCTCGGCGGCGAAAACCCTGCGAGGGAGTAGGCGATCGCCCGGAAGGTGGGAGGGTTCGCTACGTTGAGATTGAACCGAGATTTGAGCGGCGGTCGGCCTCTCCCCTGCGCGACCGCCGCTCAAGTCGAAATTTAGCGGGTGGCGCGATCGCGAGCCAAGGTGCTGGCGGCGTCGGCGATGTCGTTGTTGCTCGAAGCTGCCAGCCGGGCCAGGGTCTCGTCTTCAGTCCGACGCATGGCCATCTCGACGTCTTTGTCGCTGTAGCCGCTTCCGTGCCCCGTCGTCGCGCAGCCGATCCCGAGAACCGAAAATCCCAGGACAACGATCCGAATCATTATTTGTGTTTTCATTTTCAGTACCAAGCCTCACTAATTCCTATCGGACAGTTGCCCGGAGACTTGAGGCCCCCATGGTGGGGAAATTGTCTCCGGGGTCGATTTAAACCTCGGTGTTCTAATATGTTACGCATGGGGCCTACGAACCCCATGGGTAGAAGTCCGCTAACACCGCGATGCACAACGTTTTATTCTCGGCGTCACGAATGCTGGCTCACCCAAGCGCGCACGAGCGTCGAGAAAGCGCGATAAGCTCCCGCCACCGCTCGCTCGGGCCGGGGTGGCGAAATGGTAAACGCGGCGGACTTAAAATCCGCTGATGCGAAAGCGTCTTGCGGGTTCGAGCCCCGCCCCCGGCACAGCAGAAGCAGCGAAGAATTCGTCGACGACCGTGCGGTCTGTGGCGCGGCCCTCGTGCGGTGCGGGCACGGATGGGTGGGACGGCGCGAAAGCGGCTAACATCAAGCCGTGCTGACGACGCCGGTCATCGCCGTTCTCGCCGTCGCGGCGCTGGCCATTCTGTCGGCGGAGCGGCGCTACGTCTGGTTGCACGTCCTGTCGAAGCCGCTGGCGACGGCGCTGCTGCTGGTGATCGTCGGGCGGCCGGCGACGCGGCTCGCCTGGTGGGTCGACGCCGGGATCGCGCTCTCGATCGTGGGCGACGTCGCGCTGCTCGGCTCGGGTACGGGGGCGTTCCTGGTCGGGCTCGGCGCGTTCCTGCTGGCGCACCTCGCCTACGTGGTGGCGTTCACTGGCGTGGCGGTCTGGTCGCCGCACGTGGCGCTGGTGGCGGTCGTGATGGTCACGGTCACCGCGTTCATGTTGCGGGCGATCTGGGGTGGGACGGCCGGCCTGCGGGCGCCGACGATCGCTTACGGCGTCGTCATCAGCGCGATGGTGATCTCCGCGTCGGCGACGCTGGGCGGGCCGCTGGCGGCGGCGCCGCTCGCCGCCGGCGGCGCGCTGTTTTTTTACGCTTCTGACGCCAGCCTGGCGCTCAACCGCTTCCGCCGGCCGATCCCACACGCGGCCTTCCTGACCCTCGGCCTTTACTGGATCGGGCAGATCGGGATCGCGCTCGCCGCGCGCGGCTGAAGCTGATACGCACGGCGGGTCGGCCGGCACGCGCGGCGTCCGCTGACACGCGCGGCGCGCCCCGGGATTGCGCTCAGCCCGGGCGGACGGCGCCGGGGACGAGGCGGCCGATGATCGCCTCGCAGGTCCGGAAGAAGCTGATCTTGTCGAGCACCGGATTCATCCAGCCGACGGTGATGCAATACGATTTGTTCTGCGGCGAGGCGTGATGGATGGAGTGATGCTCGGGCGACAGGATGAGGCCCGCCCGCTGCAGCGCGCGGACCCAGCGCGCCGGGTTGTCGTCGTGCGCCCACTTGTGGAACTGGTTGGTGCAGAAGATGAACCAGGAGGTGAAGGCCATCACCGCGCAGGCGTAAAAGAACCAGCCGGTGGTCTTGGGCGTCACCAGCAGCAGGATCGCCAGAATCGGCGCGACCACGATGCAGTTGTTCCCGTTGGTCTCGACGAAGTCGTGCCGGGTGATGTCCTTGGGATCGATGTGGTGGTAGCGGAAAGGCGTCACGAAGTTCGCGCCGAAGATGGGCGTGCTCTGATCGCCGATGGTGTCGCCGGCCCAGTGGACGAAGCCGGACAGGAAGTCGGCCACCAGGTATCCGGTGACGCCCGTGGCGGCCACGTAGAGGATCTGCCGTGCGCTGTCGAGCGCGTGACAGATGCGGAGCGCGAGCCAACCCAAGGCCAGGAAAACGAAGGCGATGCTGGCTATTTCGAGCGCCCGGTGGCCGCGCCCGTAAGGGTGCGGTTGGGCATGGGCAGTCATGGTGAAAGAATAGCTTATCGGAAGTCGGGTCAAGCACCTAACTGGCGCAGATAGGGGGCGGTGCTGTCGGCGCGGAGTCCCTTACGGAACAGCACGAACTCCCCCTTCTGGGCGGCCAGGCCATAGTGGCCCGACTTGAGGGCGCCGATCAGGGTGTTGCGATTGTCCCCCCCCGAGGGGAGCCTGACCAGGATGTAGTCGGCGTCGTTGTAGGCGATGCGGAGGGAGAAGGCGTTCGACCGGCTCGAAACCTGGGAGACGATGTTCTCGGATGCGGCGACGGAGGCATCCTGAGGAATCAGCTTGATGAGGGAGTAGAGGTCGGCATGGCGCAATCGGTCGGCGTCGGTCACGCCGACGTGAAACGGCGAGAAGCCACCCCAGGCGGTGTTGCGCTGGAGTACGACGCCGTACTGGTAGGAGGTCACGATCGTCCCCACCGTGATCGCCACCACCCAGGCGTGGCGGCTCCGCCGCGCCCAACTGACGCCGGCCGCCTCCTGGCGGCGGAGCCAGGTCAGGTTGGCCACCACGGCGATGAAGTAGAAGGCGGTCCAGTAGGCGGTGTACTGGAACGACAGGCTGAGCAGCGGCGGGTAGTGCGTCGCCAGCATGGTGAAGAAGAATCCCGGGATCGAGCAGAGGAGGCCGATCGGGCGGCGCCAGGGGAAGAACGCCAGCGGGGCGACGATCTCCAGCAGGTACTGGACCTTGTCGTGCTCGAGCAGGTTGCTGACGGTGAAGGCCGGGTTCCCGAGCACCGTCTTGATGACGCCCCCGAAGCCGCTGTCCCCCTCGGGGAGCAGCCCCTCGTACTGGTTGATGTAGGCGGGATAGCCGTTCAGGAAGTGCGGCATCAGGATGAGCTTGATGCCGACGAAGTAGATCGCCGAGATGATGGTGACCACCAGCCCCGCGCGCGGCCGCTCGCCGGTCAGGATGAGGTAGAGCCCGACCACCAGGAGCAGCGCCGACATGTCCTCGCGGGTGGCGAGCGTCAGAATCACCGCGATCGTGGCCATCACGTTGCGCCGCGACTCGAGCGCCCACAGACACCACCAGAGGAAGAAGGGCGCGAACGGCAGATAGTGAAAGTCGTAGAGGTTGGATCCGTGGAGGGGCGCGTAGAGACTGATCAGCACCGCCAGCAGGCAGGCGGTCCAGTCGCCCAGGTGCCGGCGCGCGAAGGCGAAGAACGGCAAGACCGCGCCGCCGATGAGCGCCGCCTGGAGCACCAGCAGCGTCTCGGGCCGCGGCGCCAGCCGGTAGGGGATGCCGATGAGGTACGAGATATAGGTCTCGTGAAAGCCGATGTGGCTCGACGTCGCGTTGCCGATGACCGACGTCTTGAACAGCGGCTTGTTGAAGTGGGCGGCGTTCCAGACCAGGTTGTTCTCGATGCCGAGGTCCCACCCCATCGTCTGCAGGCGGAAGTGGTTCTGGATGGTGATGATCGAGAAGTAGATGGTGTAAGCCACGAACGCGGCGAACACGATGGCGAACGGGAGCCACTTGACGTTCCCGATCCGGGCGACGACCAGACCGAGGCGGGCGCCCAAGCCGGCGCGCAACCGCTCGGGAAGGATCGGCGGCGTCTCGAGCGAGACGCGCGTCAGCGCCTGCAAGCCGAGCAGGAAGCCGCCCACCATCACGATGAAGGTCAGCTCGCGCCCGCCGTACCAGAGCTGCCACTGGAAGAAGATCGGCAAGAAGCCCACCAGGCAGAGCGGTGCCAGGCGGCGTGCCACCCGCTCGACGCGGTCGAGGCCGCCCAGGCGCCGCCAGACGATCGCCACCAGCCCCAAGAACACGGGAAGCACGGCCCCGACCGCCATGTTGCCGACCACGTACTTGCGCGCGACCGGCGGCATCGCGTTGTTGGCGACGTAGTTGAGCAGGTGGTCGCGCGCGCGGAGGCACCAGCCGGCGAACCCGAGCGACATCCCCTCGGCGGCCAGGAAGCCGAGCGATCGGAACGCGCGGGTGAGCGGCGGGGCGCCGGGCGGCGGAGGCGCAGGCGCTGGCTGCGCCTCCGGCAGAGCGGGCATCGGCTCGGTGGGAGGCCCCGCCGAGAACGCGGGATTGAGGACGGGGTCGAAGGTGCCGGCCGACATCGGGCGCGCAGTCTAACTGAGATTGTGGTCTAAGATGAACGCCTCCTTATGGATACGGCAGCACCCTCCCTTACTGTGGTCGTTCCGTGCTTCAACGAGGCCGAACGGCTGGACGAAGCGCCCTTGCTGGCCTTCCTCGACGAATGTGCGGAGGCCTCGCTGCTGTTCGTCGACGACGGGTCGACGGACGCGACCGCCGACCGCCTGCAGGCCATCGCCGCCCGGCGCCCCGGGCGGATCGACGTGCTGTCGCTGCGGCCCAATGGCGGCAAGGCTGAGGCGGTCCGCCGCGGGATGCAGGCCGCGCTCGGGCGCGGGGCGGCGGTGGTCGGTTATCTGGACGCCGACCTCTCGACGCCGCCGGCTGAGATCTTCCGCCTGCGCGCCGGGTTCGAGCGTCCCGGCGTCGAAGCGGTCCTGGGATCGCGCGTGGCGCTGCTGGGGGCCGACATCGAACGGAGCGCGGTCCGCCACTACCTCGGGCGGGTCTTCGCCAGCGTCGCCGCGGCGATCCTGCAGGCGCGCGTCTACGACACCCAGTGTGGCGCCAAGCTGTTTCGCGCCTCGCCTGCGCTGGAGGCGGCGCTGGCGACGCCGTTCCTGTCGCGCTGGGCGTTCGACGTCGAGCTGCTGGGGCGGCTCCTGACCGGCGGCGACGGCGTCCCCCGCTTGCCGGTCTCGGCGGTCGTCGAAGTGCCGCTCACCACCTGGCACGACGTCAAGGGATCGAAGCTGAGCCCGCTGGCGATGGGGCGGACGCTGGCCGATCTCGGGCGCATCGGCCTCGACCTCGCCGCGCGCCGCCGCCGGAGCGGGTCGCCGTGACCCGCGGCGCCGTCGCCGAGCGGTTGCGGCGAACGTATCTTCAAATCGATCCGCGCAGCCTGGCCCTGGGACGGATCGTCCTCGGGTTGGTGTTGATCGCCGATCTCCTGCGCCGCGTCCCCTGGCTGCGCGACTTCTACAGCAACCTGGGGCTCATCCCCAACCACACGGTGCTCTGGCGGCCGCCGTTCCCGCGCATCTTCTCCGTCTTCTTCATGGCCTCGCTGCCGGAGGAGTCGGCGCTCTGGTTCTGCGTGGCGTTCGTCTGCTTCTTCTGTTTTCTGATCGGCTACCGGACGCGGCTCTTTCACCTGCTGTCGTTGGCCATGACCACCAGCCTGCACAACCGGATCCTGCCGGCGGAAAACTGGGGCGGCGTGGCCATCGGCGTGCTGATGGTCTGGACGGCGTTCCTGCCGCTCGGGCGCCGGTTCTCCGTCGACGCCATCCGGGCCAGCCTCCGGGCGCGCCCCGGCGAGACGCCGGCCGAGCTCGCGGCCGGGGTGCCGCCCCCCGATCTCCGCCCGACGACCTCGCTGGCGGCGCTGGGGCTGCTGCTGCAGATCGCCGTCATCTACTGGTTCAACTTCCTGCACAAGAGCGGGCCGACCTGGCACGACGGGAGCGCGGTTCACTATGTCCTCTGGCAGGAGCGGATCGTCACCTGGGTCGGGCTGCAGGTCCGCACGCACGCGCCCTACGCGTTCACCAAGCTGCTGACCGAATCGACGCTGGTCATCGAGGCGTCGGCGGCGTTCCTGGTGCTGACGCCGATCTTCTGGCGCTGGACGCGCTTCGTCGCTGCGGTCCTGCTGATCGGCCTGCACGGCGGCATCGCGCTCCTGGTCAACCTGGGGATCTTCTCGGTGGCGATGATGGCCTTCCAGCCGTTCCTGCTCACCGACGCGCAGTGGACGCTGTTCGCCCGGCTGGTCCCAAAGCGTGGCCGCGCCCGCACCGTCTTCTACGACGTCGACTGCGGCGTCTGCTGGGCCGTGGTGCGCGTGCTCGCCCGCATGGACGCGCACAAGCGGCTGACCTTCCTTCCCAACAGCGACGCGCCCTTGCTGCCGGCGGGCGTCGATCCGGCGCTGCTCGAGCGCACCATCCTGGTCGTCGACCCCGGTCGGAATCGGCGCTGGACGCGCGCCGCGGCCTTCGCCGAGATCTTCTCCGCGCTGCCGCTGGGGCGCCTCTGGGCCTGGCCGATGCGGTTGCCCGGCGTGAGCGCGCTGGGCGGCCGCGCTTACGATCTCATCGCGCGCAATCGGACGTCGATCTCGATTTGGTTCGGCCTGGCCGCCTGTGGCGTGCCGGCGTCGCCTCCGGCGGCGGCCGCCCCGGTGACGGCGGTGGCCGATCCGGAGACGCCGCTTCGGGCCTGGTTCCGCGAGCAGGTGCCGTTCCTGCGCGAGCTCGGCGCGGCCATCGTCTTCGTCGTGCTGGCGGCCGAGGTCTCGGTGGCCAACCCGGCCGTCGGGCCCGCGTTCCGCTTCAATCATCGCCCCGGATGGATGGTGGCAGCGGTCATGTACCCGCACACCTTCGAGGGGTGGTCGCTCTTCTCGCCGGATGCGCCCCTCACCGACGAGACCGTCTACGTCGACGCGGTGACGCGCGACGGGCGCCACGTCGACCCCTACAACGAGATCGGCAGCCGGGTCGCTGACATTCCGATCTCCAGCGTGCCGGTGCGCCTCGGCCACAGCTCGTTCTGGTGCGACTACACGCTGCGCATCCCGGAGGCCGGCGTGCTCCACGGGGCGTTCATCGAGTGGATCCTCCGCTATCCGGAGCGGACCGGCGACCCGAAGGACGAGATCAAGCGGTTCGACGCCTACGTCGTCCAGCAGGACAGCCCGGCGCCCGGCGACGACACCCCCACCAACCCGCACAGGCGCCGGTTCTTGCGTTGGCCATGACACCGGCCAGCAAGCGTCTCACCGCGTTTCGCCGCTGGTTCGTCGACAAGTACCTGACCATCGACGCCCGCAGCCTGGGCCTGGGGCGCGTGGTGGTGGCGATCGTCTTGCTCGTCGATCTCCTGCGTCGCGTTCCGGTGCTGGACCTCTTCTATACGAACGATGGCCTGCTGCCGAACCACACGCTGCTCTGGCGGCCGCCGACGCAGTGGATGTTCTCGTTCTTCTTCCTGGCCTCGCTGCGGGACGAGGCGATCCTCTGCTTTCTGATCTGCGGGTTCGTCTATCTCGCGTTCCTGGTCGGCTGGCGGACCACGCTGATGCGGTTCCTGGCCCCGATCTGCCTCATCAGCCTGCACGCGCGGGTCACGCTGGTCGAGAACGGCGGCGACTGGATGCTCTGCGAGCTGATCATCTGGTCGGCCCTCCTGCCGCTCGGCCGGCGGTTCTCGGTCGACGCCGTGCGGGAGAGCCTCCGCCTCCGCCGCGAGACGACCGCCGCCGAGCTCGCCGACCGGGCGGCGATGCGGCCGCGACCGGCCGATCCGCTGGTCGACACCGGCGCCGACGTCAACCGCGTGGTCTCGCTGGCGGCGTTCACCATCCTGCTGCAGCTCGCCATCTCCTATTTCTTCAACGCCATCCAGAAGGGGGGGCCGACCTGGCGGCAGGGGACGGCGGTCCACTACGTCCTTTACCAGAACCGGATGGTGACCTGGCTCGGGGTCTGGATGCGCCCGCACATGACGCCCGCGCTGTCACGGCTGTTCTCCTGGAGCGCCCTGGCGACCGAAAGCGTGCTGCCGGTGCTCATCCTGTCCCCGATCTTTCGGACCTGGACGCGGCGGGCGGCGGTGCTGGCGGTCATCGGGCTGCACATCGGGTTCCAGTGCTTCATCAATCTGGGGATCTTCTCCTGGACGATGATCGGCTACGTGCCGTTCCTGCTCACCGCCTCCGAATGGGCCCTGTTCGGAAGGCTGGCGGCGCGCGGCCGGCGGCGTCTGACGGTCTACTTCGACGCCGGCTGCGGCGTCTGCTTCCAGATCGCGCGTCTCGTCGCCCGCCTCGACCTCCTCGATCGGATCCGCCTCGTCTCGAGCGCCGAGGCGTCATCCGAGGTCTCGCCGGAAGTCTTGCCTCCCATCGAGCCCGAGCTGCTGGTCAGCACCATCGTCGCCGTCGACGAGCGCGGACGCCGGACCACGCGCGCCGACGCGGTGGCGCAGATCCTCCGGGCGCTGCCGGTCGGCTGGCTCTGGGCCTGGCCGCTGAGGATCCCCGGGCTGCGGGGGCTGGCCAACTGGGGGTACGATCTCTTCGCCAGGCGGCGGCAGGCTATCTCGTATTGGCTCGGCCTCGCCGCTTGCGGCGTCCCCCGCGCCGCGTCCGCGCCGGCGCTTCCTCTACCCCCGCCATCCCGCGCGCCGGCCGTCATGTGGCTGGGGCGGCTGGTGGCGATCCTCCGGGAAGCGTTCGTCCTGGCGATGCTGATCACGATCGTCAACGAGGCGCTGTTCATCAATCAGGTCGTCCCCAAGTTCCTCAAGTTCGACGAACCGGGCTGGGTCAAGCGGCTGGTCGCCTATCCGCGCTTCATCCAGGCCTGGTCGATGTTCGCCTCCGACGCGCCGATGTCCGACGAATCGACGGTGGTAGAGGCGATCACCGCCGACGGTCGACGTGTGGACCCCTACAGCGAGGTCGCCGGCCGCATCCCGGACCCGGGCACCGACGAGATCCCCTCACGCCTCGACAACGATTCGTTCTTCTTCAACTACTCGGTCCGCATTCCCGATCAACCCGCCTATCATCAGGCCTTCCTCGAATGGATCCTGCGCTACCCCCAGCGCACGCACCGGCCGGGAGACCGGATCGTCCGGTTCGACGCCTACCGGCTCGAAAACGACAGCCCACCACCAGGCGAAACAACTCCCCGCAACGTCCAGAAACGAATCTTTCTCTCCTACCCCGCGGGGCGGTGACCCCCTCGCCGGTCTCGCGTCCCCCGGCGCTGTTAGCCTCTCGACATCGCGCCCTCGGCAACTAAGAATGGGGGCAATCATGGCCAACAGCTTCGGTAGTCGCGGCACCCTCGAGGTCGGCAAGCGCACGTTCGAGATTCATCGTCTGTCGGCGCTGGAAAAAGCGGGGCTCGCGCCCGGCCGGTTGCCGTTTTCGCTCCGCATCCTTCTCGAGAACCTGCTGCGCCACGAGGACGGCAAGTCGGTCAAGGAGGCCGACATCCGCGCGCTCTGCGGCTGGGACCCCAAGGCCGAGCCGAGCTACGAGATCGCCTTCATGCCGGCCCGCGTGCTCCTGCAGGACTTCACCGGCGTGCCGGCGGTGGTCGACCTGGCGGCGATGCGCGCGGCCGTGCAGAAGCTCGGCGGCGATCCCAAGCAGATCAACCCACTGCTGCCGGCCGAGCTGGTCATCGATCACTCGGTGCAGGTCGACGAGTACGGTAAGCCGGAGGCGCTCTCGCTGAACGCGCAGATCGAGTTCTCGCGCAACAAGGAGCGCTACGCCTTTCTCCGCTGGGGGCAGTCGGCCTTCCACAACTTCGCGGTGGTTCCGCCGGACACCGGCATCGTCCATCAGGTGAACCTCGAATACCTGGCGCGCGTCGTGTTCACCACCGACTCCAAGGACGGGCCGGCCCGTGCCTACCCGGACACGCTGGTCGGGACCGACAGCCACACGACGATGGTCAACGGCCTGGGCGTCCTCGGCTGGGGCGTCGGCGGTATCGAGGCCGAGGCGGCGATGCTGGGCCAGCCGCTCTCGATGCTGATCCCGCAGGTGGTCGGCGTCCGGCTGCACGGAAAATTGCGCGAGGGGTCGACGGCGACCGACCTCGTCCTGGTGGTCACGCAGATGCTCCGCAAGCTGGGGGTGGTCGGGAAGCTGGTCGAGTTCTTCGGCCCCGGCGTCGCCGCGCTGCCGGTCGCCGACCGGGCGACCATCGCCAACATGGCGCCAGAGTACGGCGCCACCTGCGGCATCTTCCCCATCGACGACGAGACGCTGCGCTACCTCCGCTTCTCGGGACGCGCCGCCGACCAGATCGCGCTCGTCGAGGCCTACGCGCGCGAGCAGGGGATGTTCCAGGACGCCACGACCAGGGAGGCTGTCTACACCGACGTGGTCGATCTCGATCTCGCCTCCGTCGAGCCGAGCGTCGCCGGGCCGAAGCGGCCGCAGGATCGGGTCAGCCTCTACCAGACGAAGAAGTCGTTCGAGGACGCGCTGCCGAGCCTGGTGAAGCCGAAGAAGAAGCCGGTCTCGGCGTCGGCGTCGGGCGAGCCGGCCCAGTCGACCAACGTCGGCTACGCGCCGGCGGGGGTGCCGGCGCCCGAGGTCAAGCATGGCTCGGTGGTCATCGCCGCCATCACCAGCTGCACCAACACCTCGAACCCGATGGTGATGGTCGCCGCGGGCCTCTTGGCCAAGAAGGCGGTCGAAAAGGGGCTCACCTCGCGACCATGGGTCAAGACCTCGCTGGCGCCGGGATCGAAGGTGGTCACCGAGTACCTGGCCGAGGCGAAGCTGACGCCGTACCTCGAGAAGCTGGGCTTCCACACGGTCGGCTACGGCTGCACCACCTGCATCGGCAACTCGGGGCCGCTGCCGCAGCCGATCGCCGACGCGATCGAGGCGCGCGATCTGGTCGTCGCCAGCGTGCTGTCGGGGAACCGCAACTTCGAGGGGCGCATCAACCCCGACGTCCGCGCCAACTACCTGATGTCGCCGCCGCTGGTGGTCGCCTACGCGCTGGCCGGCCGGATCGATATCGACCTCGACAAGGAGCCGCTCGGCCAGGGGACCGGCGGGCAGCCGGTCTTCTTGCGCGACGTCTGGCCCTCGAACAGCGAGGTGGCCGACGCCGTCGGCAAGGCAGTCAAGCCGGAGATGTTCGAGAAGTCGTACAGCGTGGTTTTCGAGGGGGACGAGCGCTGGCGCAAGCTCGACGTTCCGCTGGGCGACACCTACCGCTTCGACGGCGCCTCGACCTACATCAAGCACCCGCCCTACTTCGAGGGGATGGCCAAGAAGGCGTCGCCCATCAGCGAGCTCACAGGGGCGCGCGTGCTGGCGGTGCTGGGCGACAGCGTGACGACCGACCACATCTCGCCCGCCGGCAGCATCAAGAAGGACGGGCCGGCCGGCAAGTACCTCGTCGCCAACGGCGTCGATCCCAAGGACTTCAACAGCTACGGCGCCCGCCGCGGCAATCACGAGGTGATGGTGCGCGGGACGTTCGCCAACGTGCGCCTACGCAACCTGCTGGCGCCGGGGACCGAGGGGGGGGTGACCCGCCACCTGCCCGACGGGGCGGTGATGTCGATCTTCGAGGCCTCCGAGAAGTACGCCGCCGAGAAGGTCCCGCTCATCATTTTGGCAGGGAAGGAGTACGGTTCAGGCTCGTCCCGCGACTGGGCAGCCAAGGGGCCGCGCCTGCTGGGCGTGCGGGCCGTGATCGCCGAGAGCTACGAGCGGATCCACCGCAGCAACCTGGTCGGGATGGGGATCGTGCCGCTTCAGTTCAAAGCCGGCGAGACGGCCGCCTCCCTCGGCCTCAGCGGCGAGGAGATCTTCGAGACGGTCGGGCTGCCCGAGCTGCTGGCCTCGGGCTTCTCGGGCGGCCGCGAGCTCCTGGTGCGGGCGCGTTCGGCCAACGTGATCAAGGAGATCCCCACCATTGTGCGGATCGACACCCCACAGGAGATCGGCTACTACGAGCATGGCGGCATCCTTCACTACGTGCTCCGGCAGCTGGCCGGCGCGGCCTAGTCCCGATACAATCGACGCGTGCCTGGCTCCCTTCGCGCGCCTGAAGACGGCAAGCTTCGCGACACATGATTGACGTCGTCGGCGGGAGCGCGCTCGGCGCAGGGCGCTTGCAGAAGCGGCTCTCGGCCATTCGCCGCACCAACCCTGGCGCGCGCGCTCTCAACGGCACCTACCTGCACTTCGCTGACGTCGACGGGACGCTGACCGAGGAGGAGTCGCGCATCCTGCACGAGCTTTTGACCTACGGGCCGCGCCCGCCGGACGGTGCCGGGCGCGCCACCGTGGCCTCGGGCCGGCGGCTGATGGTCGTTCCGCGCCTGGGAACGATCTCCCCCTGGTCGTCGAAGGCGACCGACATCGCTCACGTCTGCGGTCTCAGCAAGGTGCGGCGGATCGAGCGCGCCGTCAGCTACGTCGTCGTCGGCGAGATCGTCGACGAGGCCGGATTCGTGCGGGCGCTGGCCGATCGGATGACCGAGTCGGTGCTCGATCGTCCCAGCGAGGCACCGCGCCTGTTCGAGCGTCCGGCGCCGCGCCCCCTCGGGCGCGTGGCGCTCGGCCGTGACGGGCGCGCCGCGCTGGCGAAGGCGAACCATGCGCTGGGACTGGCGCTCTCGCCCGACGAGATCGACTACCTCGTCGACGCCTACGCCACGCTCGGCCGCGATCCGACCGACGTCGAGCTGATGATGTTCGCGCAGGCCAACAGCGAGCACTGCCGCCACAAGATCTTCAACGCCGACTTCGTGATCGACGGCCAGCGCCAGCCGCAGACGCTTTTCCAGATGATCCGGCGCAGCACCGAGGCCAGCCCGGGCGGCGTGCTTTCGGCCTACCACGACAACGCCGCGGTGATCGCCGGGGTGGAGGCTGGGCGGTTGGCGCCCGATCCCGCGAGCGGCATCTACCGCACGCACGTCGAGCCGGTGCACATCTTGATGAAGGTCGAGACGCACAATCACCCCACCGCCATCTCGCCGTTCGCGGGGGCGGCGACCGGCTCGGGCGGCGAGATCCGCGACGAGGGGGCGACCGGCCGCGGGGCGCGCCCGAAGGCGGGGCTGAGTGGTTTCTCCGTCTCCAACCTTCGCCTGCCGAGCGCGCCCCGCCCCTGGGAGCGGCCGGCCGCCAAGCCCGAGCGGATCGCCAGCGCGCTCGACATCATGCTCGAGGGGCCGATCGGGGGCGCCGCCTTCAACAACGAGTTCGGCCGCCCCGGCCTGGCCGGATACTTTCGCACCTTCGAGCTGGAGATCGAGGGCCCTTCAGGCCGCGAGGTGCGCGGCTACCACAAGCCGATCATGGTGGCGGGCGGCTTCGGCAACGTGCGCGCCGAGCAGGTCAAGAAGGCCGAGATCCCGGCGGGGACACCGATCGTCGTGCTGGGGGGGCCGGCCATGCTGATCGGCCTGGGCGGCGGCGCGGCGTCGTCGCTGGCCTCGGGCGCGTCGAGCGAGGATCTCGACTTCGCGTCGGTGCAGCGGGACAACGCCGAGATGCAGCGGCGCTGTCAGGAGGTGATCGATCGCTGCGCGGCGCAGGGTGCCGCCAACCCGATCCTGTCGATTCACGACGTGGGCGCGGGCGGGCTCTCCAACGCGCTCCCTGAGCTCGTGCATGACAGCGGCCGCGGCGCGCGGTTCGCGCTGCGCGACATCCCCAGCGCCGAGCCCGGGCTCTCGCCGCTGGAGATCTGGTGCAACGAGGCGCAGGAGCGCTACGTGCTGGCGATCTCCGCCGACCGGCTGCCGGCGTTCGCCGCGCTCTGCGCGCGGGAGCGCTGCCCGCACGCGGTCATCGGCCGCGCCACCGACGACGGCCGGCTGGTCGTCGAGGATGCGCTCGCCGCCGGACGTCCCGATGCTGACCCCGTCGACATGCCGCTCGGGGTGTTGCTCGGCAAGCCGCCCCGGTCGACGCGCCAGGCGACGCGTCTCGCGCCCAAGCCCGCGCCGTTCGCAACCGCCGGGATCGATCTGGGGGAGGCGGTACGCCGCGTGCTGCGGCTGCCGACCGTCGCCGACAAGACGTTCCTCATCACCATCGGCGATCGCACCGTCGGTGGCTTGACGGCCCGCGATCAGATGGTCGGGCGCTGGCAGGTGCCGGTCGCCGACGCCGCGGTGACGACGACCGGCTTCGACGTGACGACCGGCGAGGCGATGGCGATGGGTGAGCGGGCGCCGGTGGCGTTGCTGGACGCCGCCGCATCCGCCCGTCTGGCGGTCGCCGAGGCGATCACCAACATCGCCGCCACGCCGATCGCGCGCCTCGGCGACGTCAAGCTGTCGGCCAACTGGATGGCCGCCGCCGGCCATCCCGGCGAGGACGCCCGCCTCTACGACGCGGTCCGCGCCGTGGGGAGCGAGCTCTGCCCGGCGCTGGGCATCGCCATCCCGGTCGGCAAGGACTCGCTGTCGATGCGCACCAGCTGGCAGGCGGGCGACAGCGCGCTCAGCGTCACCGCGCCGCTCTCGCTGGTGGTCACCGCCTTCGCGCCGGTCACCGACGTGCGGCGCGTGCTCACGCCGGCCATCGCGCCGGAGACCGGACCGACGGAGCTGCTCCTCATCGATCTCGGCCAGGGGAAAAATCGCCTCGGCGGCTCGGCCCTCGGGCAGGTCTACGGCGCGCTCGGCGCGACGCCGCCCGATCTCGACGATCCCGCGCTTCTGGCGCGGTTCTTCGGGGCGGTGCAGGAGCTCAACAGCGCCGGCCTCGTCGCCGCCTATCACGATCGCAGCGACGGCGGCCTCTTGGTGACGCTGCTCGAGATCGCGTTCGCCAGCGGCGTGGGGCTCGACGTCGATCTGACCTTCCTGGGGCCCGATCCGATCGCCACCCTGTTCGCCGAAGAGCTTGGCGCGGTGATCGCCGTGCGCGGCGCCGATCTTCCGCGCGTGGTGGCGACGCTCGGTCGACATGGCATCTCGGCGCCGGCCGTCCGCCGGCTGGGCGCCCCGCGCGCCGACGATCGCCTGATCTTCCGTCTGGCGGGCAAGCCGATCTTCGAGGAGCGCCGCACCTTCCTGCGCGGCCTCTGGTCAGAGACGACGCACGCCATCCAGGCGCTGCGCGACGATCCGACCTCGGCCGACGAGGAGCAGGCCGGCCGGGTCCGCGCCGACGATCCCGGCCTGTCCGCGCACCTGACCTTCGATCTGAACGACGACCTCACGGCGCCGCTGCGCGCCCGTGGCGGCGCTCGCCCGCGCGTGGCGATCCTGCGCGAGCAGGGGGTCAACGGCCAGATCGAGATGGCGGCCGCCTTCGACCGCGCCGGGTTCGACGCCGTCGACGTCCACATGACCGATCTGCTGTCGGGCGCCGTCGATCTCACCGACTTCAAGGGGCTGGCCGCCTGCGGCGGGTTCTCCTACGGCGACGTGCTGGGCGCGGGCCTCGGGTGGGCAAAGTCGATCCTCTTTCAACCGCGCGCCCGGGATCTCCTGGCCGGCTTCTTCGCCCGCCCCGACAGCTTTGCGCTGGGCGTCTGCAACGGTTGCCAGATGCTCTCCGCCCTCAAGGAGATCATCCCCGGCGCCGGGGCCTGGCCCCGCTTCGTCCGCAACCGCAGCGATCAGTTCGAAGCGCGCCTGTCGATGGTCGAGATCGCCGAGACGCCGTCGGTCCTGCTTCGCGGGATGGTGGGCTCGCGGCTCCCGATCGTCGTCGCGCACGGCGAGGGGCAAGCGGAGTTTCCGACGGACGCCGGCGGTCCAGAGATCGAGGCCGCCGGTCTGGTGGCGGCGCGCTTCGTCGATCACCGGGGCCGCGCCACCGAGCGCTACCCGGAGAATCCCAACGGGTCGTTCCACGGCATCACCGGCGTCACCACCATCGACGGCCGCGTCACGTTGTTCATGCCGCATCCCGAGCGGGTCTTTCGCGCCGTCCAACATTCTTGGCACCCCGCCGGCTGGCGCGAGGACGGTCCCTGGATGCGCCTCTTCCGCAACGCGCGGCTCTTCGTCGGGTGACGCGGGAGGGGGCAGGCCCTCTCGGGTCAACCCCTGGCGACGAGAGCCCTGCCCGGATCCTGCTCGGCACGCAAGTCTCCGGGCGGCAAAGCCGCCCTTCGATCCAGACAGACGCGCCAGACAGACGCGCCAGACAGACGCGCCAGACAGACGCGCCAGACAGACGCGCCAGAACAGACGTGCTCTTGCAGGGCGGTCAGTGCTTGGCGGGCGGCGGCGCGGTCGGCGCGGGCGCGGGCGCGGGCGCGGTCAGCGCGGGCGCGGGCGCGGTCAGCGCGGGCGCGGTGGCCGCCGCGGGCGGGGGCGCGGTGGCCGCCGCGGGCGCAGTCCCCGCACAGGCGCGCTTGTCGATGGGGAACCAGAGCGTCGTCGTCTCACCGCAAGCGCGGGCCAATCGATCGGCGATCCGCTTGCCCCACTTGTTGGCACCTCCGATCTTCACCGGCAGGCACTTGCGGTCGGGATCGCAGGAGTAAGCCCCCCAGCCTTCGTTGGCGCCGATCCCGATCGCCAGGACGGTGACCGGGCCGATCTCCGCCATCGGGATGGCCAGCACGTACGACTTGCCGAGCTCCGGGAATCCCTTTTCGATTGCGGACGCGGCGCACTTGCGCGATTCGTCCGGAGTCACCTCTTTGGCGGTGATCCCCTGACCGCCGCGATCGATGCAGGGTTTGACGTCATGCATCGGCCAACTCTCGAGGCCGAGGGCCTTATTTGTCGCGACGATTGCCGCCATCATTTCCTTCGACACGTCGGGCGAGAGTCGGCCGGCCGGCGCCGCATCCGCCGCGATCAACGTCGCCGCGCACAGAATCGTCATCGTCATCATGGGCGCGAGTTTAGAGATATCTCGATGAAAAGCGCGTTTCGAACGCACACTTCTCGGACCAGCCTTGGATTACCCCGTGAGGCCCAGGTCAGAGGCGTCAACTCCCACCTTGTCCGATGCCTCAGTACATGTAGTCGCAGGTTTTTCGAAGAAATTTGGCCCGAGCTCCCATTAGATGACCCTTTCCGGGAGTTGATCGCTACTGCTCACCAGGTAGGGGTGTGCAGTCCTTCGACTCACTTCAGCCCCCCACCGTTCTCCCGTATTCCTGAGCGTCGCCGCTCGAGTCCCCAGGAGGGAACATGTTGACGAACGAATTCCGGCGAATGAGCCTGGCACTTTTGCTCGTTGCCTCCCTGGGTTACGGCTGCAAGGGAAATATCGGGGCCGGCTCGCCGAGCGGCTCTGGTGGCTCCTCGAGCGGCTCTGGCGGTTCCACTGGGTCTGGCGGCGGCACCCCGACCGGCGGCGGCGGGAGCAATGTCGACGCGGGCGGCGTGACCGTCATGCCGACGACCTTCACGCCCGCGCTGGCGGCGCCCACCTGTCGCAAGATCAAGGACCTGTTGGTCGGAATGCCCTGCACCGACGACGAGGTCGCCACGGTTCAGTCGATGGGCCCGGCGGGCTTGCAGCAGCTCATCATCACCTGGGAGTCGAGCGCCACCTTCCAGCCGCAGTTCCAGGGGAAGATGATCCCGTTCTTCCGCAACCTGTTCCAGCAGGTCGGATTTACCCCCACGCAGGACTTCAAGCCGCAGCTGCTGGAGAACGGCGGGTTCGACTTCGGTCCGTTCGGGACCAGCGCCGTGGGCGACGACGTCTACTTCAAGCTGGTTCAGAACCTTCAGGACAGCTTCGCGCTGACCGCTTGGCAGATGGTGAAGGAGGGGACCGAACCCTTCTCCGACGTCCTCACCACGCAGCGGTTCATGATGACCACCGGGCTCATGAGCCTCTACACGCAGATCGAGATGCCGGACGACGAGCCCTACAACTTCAGCGGCGGCGCCAACACCACCGCCAAGCTGTCGATGGAAGCTCGACTACGTCGACACCATCGCGCTCGACGACGCCCTCAACCCGAGCAGCGCCAACTACATGACCTTCGACGACGAGAAGCCGGCGACGATGGGGAGCTCGTTCCTCTTCGGCGGCACCGGTGGATTCACCACCTGCCAAGGGGTCGGCGACGCGGCCAGCGGGACGACCAAGACGGTGGTCCAGTTCGGCGGGACCAGCACCGGCTTCGCGACGCCCACCGGCGGCTACGCGCAGCTCTTCCAGCGTCTCATCGGCTACACGCCGCGCTATCCGTTCGCCGCCAGCCCCGACTGCTGGGAGCACCCCTCGAAGCCCTACATGACCGACAACGACGTCTCCGACTGGCGGTGGGTGACCATCGCCCCGAAGCAGAGCGGCGACGCGTACGTCCAGCCCTACGACCTCCCCACGCTGCGGACGGCGAGCACGGTCAAGCTGGCGATGCCGCGGGTCGGCTTCTACACGACGCCGGCTTTTCTCGCCCTCTGGAACACGAACGACAGCAACCAGCACCGCGTGACGATGAACCAGACGCTGCTGGCGTCGCTCGGGCAGTCGTTCACCAGCGACAACAACCTCACCCCGCTCAGCGAGGTCGGTCTCGCCTCCGCGCACACGACGACCATCGGGCGAGTGCTACGGCTGCCACAAGAGCCTCGACCCGATGCGCATGTTCTTCGGCAATCAGTATGACTTCAACGATCGCAACGACTTCGTGGCGAACCCGTTCAGCGGCTCGCAGCCGAACCCGCGGCCGGCGGCGCCGCTGGCGGCGGCGTTCGCTTTTGCCGACGTCAACTGGGCGAGCCCCTCGACCGGGACCGAGCATGACCGACCTCGGGCCGCTCCTCCTGCAGGCGACCGATCAAGACACCACCGACGCCGGCGGACCGCTGCCGCTGTTCGCGGTCTCGGTCGCCCAGCAGCTCTGCTTCTGGGCCAACTCGAACGCCTGCTCGCAGAGCGATCCGGTCTTCCGCGGCATCGTGGCCGACTTCGTGAGCAGCAACTACAACTTCCCGGCGCTGGTGAAGGAGCTCTTCTCTTCGGCGCTCGTGACGGGCGCGGCGGCCACCACGACTTACCCGGCCGACTCCAGCGGAAACGAGACGGTTCCCATCAGCATCTCGCGGCAGGCTCATCTCTGCGCGGCGCTCTCCAATCGGATGGGGATCTCCGACGTGTGCGCGTTGCAGGCGGCGGTGCCGACTTCGGCGCAGACGCACCACGCTGACCATCGCCGGCAGCGTGGCGGCCGACGCGTTCAGCCGCGGATCGCAGACCCCGGTCACGCCGGCCTATCCCGGACCTCTTCTACCGCGCGGCGACCGAGGAGCTTTGCGAGAACGTCGCCAAGCTGGTCGTCGACGTGACCGGCGGGCCGTACACCAGCAGCAGCACCACCTGCGCCAACACCGACGGGCTCCTCTGACGAAGTTCGTCGAGCAGGTCATGGGGATCAATCCCAGCGATCCGCTCCACGACCCGGCCCTCACCATCCTCGAGAACCACTGCGCCGCCGCCGCCAAGGTGAAGACCACCACGACCGGCGGGGCTTCACCGGCGGTACCACCACCGGCAGCACCTCGGCCCAGACGAACTCGGTGCGTTCGACCTTTGTTTTGGCCTGCGAGTCCCCCACCTCACTCGGAATCGGTCTGTAAAAGGAGAGCTGCCCCATGATTAAGCCAGTTACACGACGGGAAAGTCTCCTCGCCGGGCTGTTCGGCAGCGGCTACATCGGCCTGCGCGCGCTGGCGACCGGGCTTCCCCCCTGGTTTCTGCTGAACCCGCGCCGGGCGACAGCGCAGGATCTGCAGTGCATGCTGAACGCGAAGAACAACAACCAGTATCTGATCCTGAGCACGTCGAGCAACGGCGACCCGGTCAACTGCAACTGTCCGGGGACGTACGAGAACACCAACCTGGTTCATCCGACGGTCGACGAGATGACAGCTCAGAAGGTGTCGGTCGGGGGGCAGATGCTGGGCGCGGCGCTGCCCTGGGCCGATCCGTCGGTGACGACGACGGGCGGCAGCGCGGGGTGCCTCAGCTCGGCGGTGCTGGCGCGGACGTCGTTCTTCCACTACATGACCGGCACGGTCGTGCACGGCGATCAGCCGAAGGTGATGAAGGTATTGGGGGCGACGTCGGGCGGGGAGATGATGGTCTCCGCGTTCGCCAAGCACCTGTCGACCTGCTTCGGCACGGTGCAGTCGGCGCCGATCGCGGTGGGGGCGGGCGGGAACGCGGGGGAGCTGGTGAGCTTCTCCGGGCGCACGCTGCCGTCGATCACGCCGATGCAGCTCAAGCAGTTGTTGACGGGGACGAAGACCGATCCGCTGGTGACGATGCAGGCGCAGCGGGACACGGATCTCGACAGCATGAACGCGCTCATCAAGAGCGAGTACCCGGCGGGGAGCGTGCAGGCGCAGTTTCTCGACGCGCTGTCGACCTCGCAGACGCAGCTGCGCTCGCTGGCGGACCAGCTGGCGACGACGCTGGGGAACATCACCGCCAACGACGTCAACGGCCAGCTCTGGGCGGCCGGCGCGCTCATCGCGGCCAAGGTGACCCCGGTGGTGACGGTCCACATCTCGATGGGCGGCGACAACCACTCCGACAGCAACCTGCAGGCGGAGTCGGATCAGCACGTCAGCGGGGTCACCGCGATGAACAAGCTGCTCATGACCGACACGACGAACGGCGTGCTGGCCAGCCTGGGGCTGCTCGATCAGGTGACCTTCGCCTTCTGGAACGTGTTCGGGCGCAACCTGGCCGGGATCTCCAAGGTGACGTCGCGGACGGGGCGAGACCACTGGGGCAATCACAACGTCTCGGTGATGGTGGGCAAGAACTTCAAGTCGGCGGTGATCGGCGGAGTGACCGCCGACTCGAGCAACGACGGCGGCTACGCGGCGAGCGACATCAACTCGACGAGCGGCGCCGCGCAGAGCGGCGGCGACATCCCGGCCGCGCAGACGATGGTCGCGGCGGCCAAGACGCTCGGCTCGGGCCTCGGCATTCCCGACAGCGTCCAGATGCCCGACTGGATCGCCTCGTCCGGCGGCAAGACCGTCGCCGGCGCCCTCACCGCTATCCCCACCACCGCTTAGGTGGCTTAGGGAGGGGTCGCGCTCGGCTCGTTCTACGGCGGGGGCGGAGGCGGCAGGGGTGTCTCCCCGCCGCTCGCGAGAAGGAATCCTCGGCGGCGAAAGATCGGAGCGGCCTGCGGGCTCGCGGCGGAGAGACACCCCTGCCGCCTCCGCGCTCGACTACGAGCCTCGGCCTCGCTGCGCGGGTGGGCGGCCTGATCTCGGGCGGCCTGATCTCGGGCGGCCTGATCTCGGGCGGGCGGCCTGATCTCGGGCGGCCTGATCTCGGGCGGGCGGCCTGATCTCGAGCGGCCTGATCTCGGGCGGCCTGAATCTCGGGCGGGCGGCCTGATCTCGGGCGGCCTGATCTCGGGCGGCCTGATCTCGGGCGGGCGGCCTGATCCCGAGTGGGCGGGCTGATCTCGGGCGGCGTGGTCTCGGGTGGCCTGATCTCGGCGAGCGGGCTGATCTCGGGCGGCGTGAGACAAAAAAAACCCCGGCCGCGTGAGCGACCGGGGTCAAAGCTGAGCCAGCGAGGCGGAAGCCTCACCGGGTGAAGGCGGTGTTACTTGGCGGCCTTGTCGTCGGCCTTGTCGCCCTTGTCGTCCTTCTTGGACTTCTTGGCCTTCTTCTCCTTCTTGCCCGAGTCAGCCGAGTCGCCGGCGGGGGCGTCAGCGGCCTTGGCGATGGTCCAAGAGGTCGGGAGGAGAACGGCGAGGGCAACGAAGATGGTGCGAACGAGCTTCATGGGAGACTCCTGCTGTGGGGTTGGCGCGGCACCTGGTAACAAATGTTGCCGCGGCGTCAACGAATGCAGTGCCCATGCCATCATGACTGTCCACAAAGTCGAAATAATTCTATACCTTTAGGGACTTAAGCCGGATTTCCAACTCCGATTTGTGGGGCGATCGTGCGTAGGACTGCGGGCCATGTGTAGCGAACCGCCTCATACCGCACACGCGCTTATCGTAATGAGCGTGCGAGTTTGCTCGGACGATCTGCTACTTGGTGGGGGCGGTCAGGATCGCGATATGGCTGGCGCCAGCCTTCTTGGCGGTCGACATGATGTCGACCGCGGCGCCGAGGTAGACGTTCTTGTCACCGCGAATGAGCAGCGTCTCCGAGCTGACGTCCGTCAGCGCCTTGCGAATCTCGGCTTCCAGATTGGCCGGGTCTACCTTGCGGGATCCGAGATAGAGCTCGTTCGCCTTGGTGACGGTCAGGACCGGATCGGTGTGCCGCTGCGAGACGGGGCCGGCGGCGTTGGCCTTGGGAAGGACCACCTTCATTCCGGCGCGCGAGGCGACCTCGGATTCGACCATCGCCGTCGACGTCACCATGAAGATGATGAGCAACACCAAGAAGACGTCGGTCAGCGGGGTGATGTTGATCTCCGCGACGACTGCTTCGTTGCCGACGTCGGCGTCGTCTCCGCCCTGCGCGCCGTCGTCGAGCTGAACGGTCATTCCCATGGCGTCTCCCTCACGAACCGCTGCCGGCGGGGGCCGGAGTGGGCGCCGCGGCCGCGGCGGGCGTGACAGCGGCGCGCGGCCTGGAGGTCGTTTCGCCCAGCGTCGCCAGGAACTCCTCGCAGTAGAGGCGGTACTGCATCGAGATGCCGTTGATCCGCGCCACGAAGTAGTTGTAGGCGATGACCGCGTAGATGGCGACCAGCAGGCCGGCCGCGGTGGCGACCAGCGCCGCCGCGATCCCCTGCGAGACCACCTTGAAGCCGCCGGTGCCGGCCACTGACATCGACTGGAATGCCTTCAGAATGCCGACGACCGTTCCGAACAGGCCGACGAAAGGCGCCGACGAGCCGACGGTCCCCAGCGCCCAGAGGTAGCGCTTGAGCGAGAGCACCGTCGCGCTTCGCTGCGAGGTGACCGCCTCGGTCGTCTTGTGCGGCATCTTCTGGAAGACTTGCAGGCCGCGCTCGAACACGTCGGCCAGGGGCACCTGTGACATCTCGGAGAGCGCCGCGGCCTTGCCCAGATCGCCCTTCTCGATGGCGTCGATGACCCGATCCTTGAACGCTTCCGACTTCGGAAGCAGGTTCCAGAGCGCATAGACGCGCTCGCAGATGACGGCCAGCCCGGCGAGCGACCAGGCGAGCAGCAACGAAAGAATGAGCCACTCGTCGCGAACGAGGTTGCGGATGGTTTCCCAGGACATGTGGCCCAAAAGCATAGCTTGGAAACCCGCAGCGCGCCTCTGCGGGCGGCCGCCTTCTCCACTTATACTGGGCGCATGACGACGGCTCCGGCAGAGGCTCAGCGGGCAGTCCCGGCCGTCCCGCGGCTGGGCTTTGCTGGCCGACTGATCGTCGTCGAGGCGACGCTGACCATGGCCGAAGTGATCCTGGTCATTGGGCCGACGCTGGCGCTGGCGGCGAAGTCGTTGCGCGCGAGCGGCGAGTCGTTCCGCATCGGAATGTTGCTGGGAGCGCTGATGATCGTCGGCTGGGTGCGGGCCGCCAATCTCCTGCGCCCGGTGGTCGCGGCGCGCGACGCAAAGAGGGGGGGGCTCGCGCTCAGCGACGCCGAGATCGCGGCCGCCGACGGCGCCATCCGGCGCGCGCCGACGGAGGTGGCGACGACCCGCTGGCTCATCTGGACGGTCGCGGTCGGCTATCTCGCCCTGCGGCTCGGCCCGGGCGGTTTTCTGGCCTGGCCGTCGACGATTGGGCTTGCCTGCATCGGGGTGCTGCACGCGGGCGGTGTCGCGGCGGCGCGCGGCGCCCTCTGGGAGCGGAACCTCGAGCGTACCCGGCGTCTCATCCTGCCGAACTTCGACGCGCTCCGGGGATTCGCGGCCGGCTACCGCCGCCGTCTCTGCCGGACGGCGTGGGCGCTGCTCGCGGCCGCGCATGCGTTCAACGCCGCGCTCATCGCCGTCTTCACCAACATGACCTCGGCGCAGTCGGGAACTCTGCTGGCGCTCACCGTCCCGGCCTTGGTTCTCCCGATGCTGGTTTGGTACAGGATGCTGCTGCGCCGGACCGGCCCCATCGAGCGCTACCTCGACGTCGCCGTCCGCCGCCCGCCCTCGCGGGGCCCGGCGCGCGAAGATCCCGACGCGGTGGCCGCGTTCAGGGCCGCGCAGAGCCTCCCCTACCGCCTGGCCGGATCCCAGGCGCTCGCCTGCGCCTTCGCGGTGGTCGCCGTGGTGGTGGCCGGCCGCCGGCTGTGCGGCTTCGACGCCTCGACGGCCGGGCGGCTCCTCGGCGCCAGCGCCCTCATGCTGCTGGCGATGGCGCTCTACGAAACGCTGCTCCTGCGCGACGTGCTCCGCCCACTGCTGGGACAGCTGGGCGCGCGGCATCGTCTCCCGGTCGCCGAGATTCGCTCGCCGATCACCTTGCGCGCGAAGCTGGTCCTCTTTTTCTCCAGCGTCACTATCTTCACCTCCGGGCTGGTGCTGCTGTTCGCGCTGTCGCCCAGTCACCCCCCCTCCAAGATGCTCGCCTCTATCGTGCTGGCGCTGGCCCTGGCGCTGGGGCTGGTGGTCTTCATCGTGCGCGACATGGTGTTGCCCGTGGCGGCGCTCGAGGAGCGCGCCGACGAGATGGCGCGCGGCGAGCTGGCGCGCCCGGTGCCGCCCGCCGGCGAGGCCGACGAGATCGGGCGGCTCTCGTTCGCCTTCGAGGAGATGCGGCGCGCGCTGCGCGACAAGCTGCGCTCGACGGAGTCGCTCAACATCGACCTCGAGCGCGAGGTGCGCCGCCGGACCGAGGTGCTGGAGCTGCGCAACCGCGAGCTGCACGACGCGCTGGAGAAGCTGCGGCGTGCTCAGGACGATCTGATCCGCTCGGAGAAGCTGGCCTCGATGGGGCGCCTGGTGGCGGGGATCGCCCACGAGATCAACAACCCGGTCAACGCGGTCATCAACACGCTCGGCCCGCTCGAGGAGGCGCTGCAGACGATGGCTGCCGCGCCCAACCGCGAAACGGCGGCGCACGCGGCCGCGGAGGCGGAGGAGATGTTGAGCGTGGTGCGCCGGGGTTCGGCGCGCACCAAGGCCATCGTGCAAGCGCTGCACAACTACTCGCGTGGCGACGAGCAGCGGCCGCGCGAGCTCAGCGTCGCCCGCAGCCTCGACGACACGCTCGATCTGCTCCGCCACCACCTGCGCCACGTCCAGATCGAAAAGCAGATCGACCCCGACCTTCGGATCACGGGCTTCCCCGGTCAGATCGATCAGGTGTTCATGAACCTCATCACCAACGCCGCGCAGGCGGTCGGTGGGCGCGAGCGGGGCGGCACGATCCGGGTCGCGGCGGCCGCGCGCGCCGACGACGTGGAGATCACCGTCTCCGATGACGGACCGGGGATCGCCGCCGACGTCATCCCGCGCATCTTCGATCCGTTCTTCACCACCAAGGACGTGGGCGAGGGCTCCGGGCTCGGCCTCTCGATCGTCCACGGGATCGTCGATCGCCACGGCGGCCGGATCGAGGTGGAGAGCCAGATCGGGCAGGGGACCACCTTCCGGATCACGCTGCCGGCGCGGCAAACGACCACCGCCGACGCGGAACGCCCGGCGTGACAAACTGGCAGCTCGACCAGCGGCCCTGACGGCAGGATGTCAGGTTGACATAAGATTGGCGGTATCGGACAATTTGGCGTAATATCGAGTCCAATGGATTCAGATGCTTACGTAACTTTACCTGAGATGGCATCGAGGTTGAAGGTGTCGGAGGGATGGAGCTGATGCCGGTCCAGCCTGGGGCGCCAACGGTTCTGGTGGTAGACGACGAGGCCCCCATCGTCGACTCGCTCCAGAAGATCTTCGAGCGCGAGTCGCTGCGTGTTCTGACCGCCGGCTCCGGCGGAGAGGCGCTGGAGATTCTCCGGCGAGAGCCGGTCTCGGTGCTGCTCACCGACCTCATGATGCCGGGGATGTCGGGGATGGACCTCCTGCGGGCGAGCCGGAGCATCGCGCCCGAGACCGAGACCGTGCTGATGACCGCCTACGGCACCGTGGAGAACGCGGTCGAGGCGATGAAGCAAGGGGCCTATGACTTCGTCACCAAGCCGATCAAGCGCGCCCACCTGGTGCGCGTCGTCGGCAAGGCCATCGAGAAGCGCTCGCTGGTGCAGGAGAACCGCTCGCTGCGCGCCCAGCTGGCCGCCGAGCAGCGCCGCGCCCTCATCGGCCAGTCGCTGGCCTGGCGGCGGACGATGGAAATCGTCATGCAGGCCGCGCCGTCGCAGGCGACCGTGCTCCTGCTCGGCGAATCAGGGACCGGCAAGGAGCTCCTGGCACGCGCCATCCACGACAGCTCGCCGCGCGCCGGCGGCCCGTTCGTGCCGGTCAACTGCGCCGCCCTGCCGGAGACGATCCTCGAGGCTGAGCTCTTCGGCTACGAGAAGGGGGCCTTCACCGGCGCCACCCAGCGCCACGACGGACGGTTCGTGCAGGCCGACCGCGGCACGCTGTTCCTCGACGAGATCGGGGAGATCCCGACGCACGTCCAGGTGAAGCTCTTGCGCGTGCTTCAGGAAGGGGAGGTCGAACGGCTCGGCGGGCGAACGCTGAAGATCGATCTGCGCCTGGTGGCGGCCACCAACCAGGATCTGCGCGCCGCCGTCCGCGAGGGCCGCTTCCGCGAGGATCTCTACTATCGCCTCAACGTCATCGCGGTGCCGATCCCGCCGCTGCGCGATCGCCGCGACGACATCCCGCTCCTGGCTGAGCACTTCCTGCAGCGCTACGCCGCCCGCAACAACCGGCACCTGAGTGGTTTCTCTCGCGCGGCCGCCGAGGCGCTCGCCCGCCACGACTGGCCGGGCAACGTGCGGGAGCTGGAGAACACGGTCGAGCGCGCCGTCGTCCTCTCGCGCGGCAGCGCCATCGAGATCGACGACCTGCCGCCGGAGGTGCGCAGCGGCGGAGGAGCAGTTGGCGACGGACGGACGCTTTCATTCGTGGTAGGGACGCCGCTCGAGGAGATCGAGCGGCGGGTCATCCACGCAACGCTGGCCCACGTGGGGGGGGACAAGCGGCTCTGCGCGCAGCTCCTGGGGATCGCCACCCGAACAATCTACCGGCGGCTCGAAGAGGAACGGGTCGATCCCGAGCCGGCCGCATCCGGCGAGGCTGCTTCGCGAGACGTGCCAAATTGGCAGGGCACTCAGGCCGGCGGCTCGCGCTAAGACATTGATTAGTAAGGGATTTGTAAGCACGGCCGGGTGGTCTCGGCGTTGCTTTGAGCCTTACGCCGGACCTCCATGGAGACCCTGCTTCGCAAGTACCTCTCGGTCGTCGATCTCGCGGTGATCGCGCTCTGCGCGATCTTCGCCGCACGGGCGACGGCGACGGCGATCGAGGCCGGGTTCGTCAGCGGCATCCCGAGCGCCAAGCACGCCGCGACGCTACCGGCCGCGGCGTCCTCGACGCAGGTCTACTCGAAGCAGGTCGAGGAGATCCTCAATCGGAACATCTTCTGCTCGACCTGCCCACCGATCCTCGGCGTCCCCGAGACGAGCGGGCCGGCGGCGCCGCCGCCGCTCCAGCGGACGTCGCTGCCGCTCAAGCTGCTGGCGGTCATGTACGCCCCGACCGACCCGCGCTGGTCGATGGCGATCGTGCG
This sequence comes from uncultured Pseudomonadota bacterium, assembly GCA_963723305.1. Classification (GTDB taxonomy): domain Bacteria; phylum Myxococcota_A; class Polyangia; order Fen-1088; family Fen-1088; genus JADGRB01. The sequence continues at coordinate 41,418 of CAVRRT010000124.1, read as the reverse complement.
GGACAACGACGATAAGTCGGTCGGTCCCTACGGGGTCGGCTCCAAGCTGCGCGAGGCGACCGTCGACGAGATCGACGAGACGCGCGCCTACCTGGACTTTGGCGGCGGGCGGCGCGAATACCTGGAGCTGCTCGATCCGCCGCCCAATGCGCCGGCCGCGGCCGTCGCCGCGCCGGCAGCCCCCAAGGACCCGCTGGCGGAGGCGCTCGACAAGGGGATCAAGAAGACCGGCCCCAACAGCTACGAGGTTCAACACTCCACCTTGGACGCGCTCCTGGGGAACATGGGGGCGCTGGCGAAGGCAGCGCGCATCGTCCCCGAGATGAAGGATGGGAAATCGGCGGGGTTCCGCCTGCTCGCCATCAAGCCCGACGGACCGTTCGGAAAGATCGGGTTGCAGAACGGCGACATTATTTCAGCGATCAACGGCCTCGATATGACCAGCCCCGACAAGGCGCTCGAGGTCTACACCAAGCTCAAGACAGCGAACCACCTCTCGGTCGGGCTCGAGCGCAACGGTCAGAAGATCACCGAGGACTACAACATCCGATGAAAACTAGAACAGGAACGGTTGGTAATAGGGGAGCAGTTGCCAGGCGGGGAGCGGTGGGCGGGAGCGGAGCGGTTGGCAGGCGCGGAGCGATTGGATTGATGGTGGGCGTGGCCGCTCTGTTGCTCGGGGTCTCTCTGGCGCAGGCCGCCGTCGTCGACGGCGCCGATCAGAAGCCGGTCAAGGTCCCTGCGGGCGGCCTGGCACCGACGGTGAACGGCGCGGCCGCGCGCCGCCGCCGCGACCCGCCGCCCAGCACCACGCCGGCGCCGGCCGCGGCGCTGCCAGCCGGCGCCATCGGCACCGTCTCCGGCGGCTCGGTGATCGGCGAGAAGGAGTTCAACTCCTGCAAAAAGTTCCCCTCGGGGAAGCGGATCGTGAAGCTCAACCTCAAGCCCGACACGGAGCTCGGCGATCTCATCTCCTGGATCTCGTCGATCACCTGCAAGCAGTTCCTCCTGCCCGGGACCATCCCCGCCAACAGCAAGAAGGTCACCATCGTGGCGCCCGAGTTGATCACGCCGGAGGAGGCGTACCGGCTCTTCCTGGGCGCGCTCGACTCCGTCGGGCTGACGGTGCAGCCGTCGGGCAAGGTCCTGCGCATCATCGAGACGGTCAAGGCGAAGTCGGCGCCCATCCCGCTTTACGGCGAGGACTCGGACGTCCCCATGAACGAGAGCTACGTGACCCGCTTGATCCGGGTGGAGAACGCCGATCCCAACGAGGTGGCCCAGGTGCTGGGTCGCCTCAAGGGCGAGCAGGGGGACGTGATCGTCTACGCGCCGCAGGGGGCGCTCATCGTCACCGACCTGGCCTCGAACATCAGCCGCATGATGGCGATCCTGAAGCAGATCGATCAGCCGGGGACCGGGGAGAAGGTCTGGATCATCGGGGTCAAGAACACCTCGGCCAGCGACATGGCCCAGAAGCTGGGCGAGATCTTCCAGGTCGCCAAGCTGGGCGGCAAGGGGGGGGCGACGACCAGCACGCCGGCGCCCGCGGGCACACCGACGCGCCCTAAGCCCGGCGATCTGACGACTGAGATGATGATCTCCAAGATCATCCCCGACGAGCGCTCGAACCAGCTCATCGTGATCGCCAACGAAAAGGCCTACGCCCGCGTGCTCACTCTGGTGAAGAAGCTCGACGTTCCGATCGGGCCGGGCGACGGTCGGATCCACGTCTACTACTGCGAGAACGCCAACTGCGACGAGCTGGCCCAGACCATCGGCTCGGTCACCGGAATCCCGGTCTCCGGGGCCGTCGGATCGCGCACCCGGCCGCGCAGCGGAACCAGCACCCCGACGCCGACGCCCACGGCCGGCGCCAACGGCCAGCCGCTCTCCGGCCCCAACCTTCTGTTCGAGGGGGAGGTGCGTCTCAACTTCGATCGCCCCACCAACTCGCTCATCGTCGTATCCTCGCTCAAGGACTACCAGGCGCTGCGTCGGGTGATCGAGCTGCTCGATTCGCCGCGCAAGCAGGTGTTCGTCGAGGCGATGATCCTGGAGGTCACGCTCGACAAGGAGCGCGACCTCGGCGCCTCCTGGCACGGCGTCAAGCCGCAGAACCTGTTCGGGCTCAGCGACCCCAGCCTGATCGTCGGCGGGCTCAACCCGGCCAACACCCTGCAGCCGACCAACGCGCTCAGCGACACCATGCTGGCGGGGATCCTGGGGCCGGTGTTGACGCCGGCCGAGGCGGCGGGGCTCGGTTCCGCCGCGACGGCGACGGTCGACATCCCTTCGTTCGGCGTGCTCATCAAGGCGCTCCAGACCAACAGCGACGTCGACGTGCTGTCGAACCCGCATCTCCTCATCATGAACAACGAGGACGGCGAGATCTCCGTCGGACAGAAGATACCGTTCCCGGTCAGCACGCTGGGGTTGGGCGGGGCGGGCGCCAGCGCTGCCGGCGGCCTGGGGCTGGGCCTGGGCGGCCTCTTCCCCCAGGTGCAGCGCGAGGACGTCGCGCTCGTCATCAAGCTCACGCCCCACGTCAACGAGCACGACATCATCCGTCTCGAGGTCGACGCCAAGGACTCGGAGATCGCCGCCGGCGGAAGCCCGACGCTCGGGCCCTCGACCTCGGAGCGATCGGCCAAGACCATCGTGGTGGCCAAGGATCAACAGACGATCCTGATCGGCGGCCTCATGTCGGACAAGATCATCAACAGCGTCACCAAGATTCCGCTTCTGGGCGACATTCCGATCTTGGGGTTCTTCTTTCGCACCTCCAGCAAGCACATCGTGAAGACGAACCTCATCATCGCGCTCACGCCGTACGTCATCAACGACCAGTCGGATCTGCGGCGGGTGCTGGAAAAGAAGATGAAGGAGCGGCGCGAGTTCGTGGAGCGGTTTGGCGGCGAAGAGCGTCCCAGCCTGGAATCGAACATCGACTATCGCCGCAAGCGCGGCATGCTGGAGGAGATCAACCGCGCGGCGCGCGACATCGAGAAGGAAGAAGCGGAGATGGACGCTATCCGCCAGCATGACCTGGAAGATGAATCCGGTCCCGTCGATCTGCCCGTCGGGCCGACGAGCAACTTCGCGCCGCCGGAGTCACCTCCCGCTGGTGGAGGCGCGCCGCCGGCGGCCGCCGCGCCCGCGGCAGCACCCGGCCCGGGCCGAGTTCCCTAAGGAGCAATCGGTGGCAAGAAAACGGATCGGCGAGCTGCTGCTCGAGCTCAAACGTGGAGGCGACGCCACCTTCACGCCCGCCGTGATCGAGCAGGCGCTCGTCACGCAGCAGGCGGAGGGGGGACGCCTCGGCGAGATCCTGGTCAAGGCGCGCGCCGTCACCGAGGAAGAGGTGCTGCAGGCGCTGGGGAAGCAGCTGGGGATCGCCTACAGCGCCGAGCTGAAGGTCGACGCCATCGACACCGATCTGGCGACGGGGATTCCGATCGGCTTCGCCAAACAGCACCGCCTCTTGGCGGTCAGGCGCGAGGGGGAGGTGGTGATGGTGGCGATGTCGGATCCGCTCGACATGGGCGCGCTCGACGATCTGCGCATGCAGCTTCAGGCCGAGGTCCAGCCGGTGCTGGTGCCGGCGCAGAGGATCCTCGAGGTCATCAACGACGTCTATGGCCGCAAGCACGACAAGGGTGGTGATCTCGGCGAGAAGGGGGACGAGGAGGATGAAGGGGGGAGCGAGGAGCTGGTCGACATCCTGGAGATCACCGACGAGGCGCCCATCATCCGCTGGGTGAACTCGCTGCATGTTCAACGCGGTCAAGGAGCGCGCCAGCGACATTCACATCGAGCCGGGCGAGAAGGAGGTGCAGGTTCGCTACCGCATCGACGGCGTGCTCTACGAGTCGCGCCAGGCGCCGCGGCAGTTCATGCCCTCCATCATCTCGCGCGTGAAGATCATGGCCGGGCTCAACATCGCCGAGAAGCGGCTGCCGCAGGACGGCCGCATCCGCCGCAAGATCGCCGGCAAGGACATCGACATGCGCGTCGCGACCGTCCCCACAGTCAAGGCGGGCGAGCGGGTCACCATCCGTCTGCTCGATCGCGAGGCGGTGCTGCACGATCTGGCCGACATCGGCTTCGGCGACGATCACCTGCGGCAGATCGACGAGCTCATCCACAAGCCGCACGGCATCATGCTGGTGACCGGCCCGACCGGCTCGGGCAAGACGACGACGCTCTACGCCTGCCTGGCCAAGATCAATTCGCCCGACCTCAACATCCTCACCATCGAGGACCCGGTCGAGTACCAGCTGGACGGGATCTCACAAACGGCGGTGAACGAGAAGATCGAGCTGACCTTCGCCGCGGGCTGCGCTCGTTCCTGCGCCACGACCCCGACGTCATCATGGTCGGCGAGATCCGCGATCGGGAGACGGCCGAGATCGCCATCCAGGCCTCGCTGACCGGCCACCTCGTGCTCTCGACGATCCACACCAACGACGCGGCGGGCGCCATCAACCGGCTGGTCGACCTGGGTGTGCAGCCGTTTCTGGTGGCCTCGTCGCTGATGGCGCTGCTGGCCCAGCGGCTGGTCCGGCGCCTCTGCCGGGAATGCCGCGAGGTCTACCAACCGGCGGCCGAGGATCTGGCCAGCATCGGGATCGATCCGGCGCTGTTCGCGCAGGGCAAGGCGCGGCGGGTGCACTTCAAGGGGGACGAGGCCTGGGTTCCGCCGCCGGGGATGCTGTTCCGCGCCCGGGAGGGGGGCTGCCCGGTCTGTCTCGGTGCCGGATACAAGGGGCGGACCGCGATCTACGAGCTGCTCCCCATCGACGAAAAGATCCGGCAACTCACCATCAAGAACTCCGACGCGCAGGCGGTCAAGGCGCAGGGGATGCGGTCAGGGATGCGGACCCTGCGCGAGGACGGCGCGCAAAAAGTGCTGGCTGGCATGACCACCGCGGCCGAGGTCTTGATGATCACCACCCAGGACGAGGCGTAGGGCGGTGCCGGTCTACAGCTGGAAGGGGCTCAACACCGCCGGCAAGTCGGTGACCGGGACGCGGGACGCCGACGGACCGAAGGCGTTGCGCCAGACGCTGCGCAAGGAAGGCGTCTTCATCACCGAGCACCGCGAGGTGCTGGCCGGCGGTCATCAGGCCGCGGCGCGCCCGGGCGGCTCGAACGTCTCGGTCTTCAAGCGCGACATCGACTTCAAGTCGATGCTGGAACGGGTGCAGCCGGAAGAGGTGGCGGCGTTCACCCGTCAGCTGGCGACCCTGATCAAGGCCGGGATCCCGCTGGCCGAGTCGCTGGGAGCGCTGGCGGAGCAGGGGGACAACAAGAAGCTGCAGCGCGTGCTGGCCGAGATCCGGCAGAAGGTGAACGAGGGGAGCTCGCTGGCCGACACGCTGGGCGCGCACCCCTCGATCTTCCCGGAGCTCTACACCAACATGGTTCGTTCGGGCGAGGCGGCGGGGAACCTGGACACGGTGCTGTCTCGGCTGGCCGACTTCCTCGACGCCGAGCACACGTTGCGGTCCAAGGTCTCGGGCGCACTTACCTACCCGATCATCATGGTGGTGTTGGGAACGATCATCATGGGTGTGCTCATGGTGGTGGTCGTTCCCAAGATCACCTCGATCTTCCAGGACATGGGCAAGACGCTCCCCTGGAACACCCAGCTTCTGATCTTCATGTCCGACCTCATCGGCAGCTACTGGTGGGCGCTGATCATCGTCTTCGCCTTCTCCTACTGGCTCTATCGCCGCTGGTCGCGGCAGCCCAAGGGGCGGGCGGTGGTCGACCGGATCCGGTTGAAGCTGCCGCTCATCGGGCCGCTGGTGCGCTTCGTCGGCGTGGCGCGATTCGCCCGCACGCTGGCCACCATGCTGGCGGCGGGCGTCCCGGTGCTGGCGGCGCTGGAGATCACCAAGAAGGTCCTCAACAACACCGTGCTGGAGAAGGTCGTCGAGGAGGCGCGCGACGCCATCCGCGAGGGCGAATCGATCGCCACGCCGCTCAAGCGATCGGGCCAGTTCCCCTCGCTGATGGTGCACATGGTGGCCGTCGGCGAGCGATCGGGTCAGCTGGAGGCGATGCTGGAGAACGTGGCCACCGCCTACGAGCGCGACGTCGAGGCCAAGGTCTCCCGCCTCACCACCATCTTGTCGCCGATGCTGATCGTTTGCATGGCGCTGGCCGTGGTGTTCATCGTGTTTTCGGTTCTTCAACCCATCATGGACATGCAGAACTTCGTGCAGTGAGGAGAATGGTCATGAGCGAAACAGAGCGAAATGCGAACGGAATGGGTGCTCGTGTGGGGCGCGCTGTCGAAGCGGGCTTCACGCTGCTCGAAATCATGGTCGTGTTGGCGATCATCGCGCTGCTGGCCGGCGGCGTCGGAGCGGCGGTGTTCCGAAACTTCAAGAAGGCGCAGGTCTCGACGGCGCGGCTGCGGGTCAAGGCGGTGCGCGACGCGACGTCGCAGTACATGATCGACAACAGCAGCAACTGCCCGCGCGGGATCGACGATCTCGTCTCGCAGAAGTACCTCGATCGCAGCAACGCCAAGGACCCCTGGGGGAAGGACTTCATCTACCACTGCCCGGGGACCAACGACACCGACAGCGCCGACATCTCGTCGGCCGGCCCCGACAAACAGGAAGGGACCCCGGACGACGTCAGGTCCTGGGAGATGTAGGCGCCGGCGCCTGCTGACGGAATGGCCATGACCTCGACGCCACAGCGTGACTCCGTGGGATCGGCGCGCCGCCTGTCCCAGGGCTTCACCTTGATCGAGGTCATGGTGGCGATGATGGTGATCGCACTCATCGCCACCATCGGCGTCAAGGGCTTCCGCACCGTCACCAAGAGCAGCCTCCGGGAGGGGAGCGCGCACCTGGCGGGCGCGATCCGCTTCCTGTTCGACCGGGCGTCGATCACCGGCAAGTATCACCGGCTGGTGATCGATCTGAACGAGGGGCGGTACTGGGCGGAGGTCTCCGACGATCGCTTCTATGCGCCGAACCAGGCCGAGAGCGAGCCCGAACGACAGAAGCGGGAGGAGAAAGAGGCCGCCAGCGAGGAGGAGGAGCAGAAGCGGAAGGAGAAGCAGCAGCTGCTCTACGGCGGCAGCTCTTCGAGCTCATCTTCAGGCGCCTCGTCTTCCTCCAGCTTCGACATGTCGAAGCTGGAGGTGGGGGAGTTCCGGCCGAGGCGGGCACGCTTCGCGGCGTTCAAGGAGACGGCGCTCAAACCGGTGACGCTCAAGAAGCTGCGCATCAAGAGCGTCTACACCCCGCGCATGACCGATCCGGTCACCGCCGGGCGGGTCTATCTTTACTTCTATCCGCTCGGGCAGACCGAGCCCGCCGTCATCACGCTGACCGACGCGGCCGGCGAGAGCGTCTTCTCGCTGGTGGTCCACCCCATCACCGGGAAGGTCCGGATCTACAACGAAGAGGTCAAGCCGAACCTGGGCGTCCGCTACGACGACGACGGGAATCGAATCGTCCAATGACAGCCAGGCGGATTGCGACACCGATCGGACGGCGTTCCGACTCCGGCTTCACGCTGCTGGAGATCATGGTGGCGGTGGCCATCCTCGCCTCGACGCTGGTGGTGCTGCTGTCGATCGTCACCAACAACGTGCGCTCGACCAACCACGCCAAGATGACCACCGCCGCGACCTTCCTCTCCCGAACGAAGATGGTCGAGATCGAGGACCAGATCCTCGACCTCGGGTTCACCGACAACGACGAGAGCACCGCCGGGACGTTCCGCGATCTCGGCTACCCGCAGTTCCGCTTCGAGACGCTGATCGAACGGATCGAGCTCCCCTCCGACCTGGCGAACAAGGCGCGCGATCAGGCCACGACGGACACCAAGGATTCGACGAACCCGATGTCGCTCCTCACCGGCTTCATGGGCGGAATGATGTCCAGCTTCATCGACCCCATTCGGCTCGGCCTCCAGGACTCGGTCCGCAAGGTCACCGTCCGCGTCCTCTGGGACGAGCATGGGCGGCGCGATCAGAGCTTCGAGGTGATTCAGTACCTCACCGATCCGGCCAAGCTCGACGTCGGTCTCAACCAGGGTTCCGGCTCCGGCACCGGCGGCTCGAGCGGTACCGGCGGCTCGAGCGGCAGCCCGCTGGGCGGGCCCTCGCTGAACAGCCTCAAGGGACTGCTGGGGGGTGGGCAGTGAGGCGGCGCCGTTTCGACCGTCGCGCGCGCCGGGCGGGCTTCACGCTCATCGAGGTGATGCTGGCGCTGGCCATCCTGGGCTTCGTCACGACCATCATGTGGGGGTCGTTCAGCCAGACGGTCGCCAACAAGCGCGCCATCGAGTCGGCGCAGGAGCGGACGCACAGCGTCCGGGTCGCGCTCATGCGGATGACGCGCGAGATCGAGATGGCCTACCTCTCGGCCTCGGAGAACACCGCCATCGCCGAGCGGCGGACGTTCATGATCGGCTCGTCGCACGGAGACGTCGACGAGCTGCAGTTCTCCAGCTTCGCCCACCAGCGGCTGCGCGCCGGTCTGGCCGAGGGGGACACCTCGCTCATCTCCTACTTTGGGGAGCGCGATCCCGACGATCGGCGCGTCCTCAACCTCATGCGGCGCGAGACGCACCGCCTTCAGGCGGAGAACCCCAGCGCCATCGCCGGCGAGTCCTACATCCTCTGCCCCGACGTGAGCCGGCTCAAGTTCCAGTACTACGACCAGAAGCTGAAGGAGTGGGAAAACGAGTGGAGCACGCTCAACGCGAGCGGGAACCAGTATCTGCCGACCCACGTCCGCATCACCCTCAGCGTGGTCGATGAGCGCGGCCAGGAGATCTCCTACTCCACCGACGCGCGCATCCAGATGACCGAGAAGGTCGACTACAAGCCGGTGAAGCAATGAAGGTCTTCCCGCGGTTTCGGCGGTGGGTGGCGGCGCGCAAGCGCTTGCGGGCGAAACATCCGATCACGCGCAATCAGCGCGGGGTGGCGATGCTCATCGTGCTGACCTGGTTGGCGTTGATGATCTCCATCATCGGCGAGTTCACCTACGGCACCAGCGTCGACGCCGCCCAGGCGGCCAACGCGCGCGACGAGCTGCGCGCGCACTACCTGGCGCGCTCGGCGGTGAGCCTGTCGCGCCTGCTGATCAAGATTCAGCAGCAGTTCATCGACCCAGTGATGAGCCAGGTGACGAAGATGCTGCAGTCGACGATGTCGTCGAGCTCGAGCGGCACGGGTGGCAGCGGCGGCTCGAGCACCCCGCCCAGCCTGGGCTTCTCCCTGCGGGTGACCGATTACGCCGGCTCGCTGATGGGCTTCTTCAGCGGTTCGAAGGACGAGGTGGCTGGCCTGGGCGGCCTCATCGGCATCGACACCGCCAACATCAAGGGGCTGGGGCTCAAGTCGGGCACCTTCGACGCGGAGATCACCGCCGAGGACGGCAAGATCGACATCAACTGCGGCTCGGGCCTGGCGTCCGATCACGGCAAGCAGCTGGTCGTCTACCGGCTTCTCATGGGCCTCATGTACTCGCGCCGTTTCGACAAGCTGTTCTCGGAGGAAGACAGCACCGGCAACTTCGCGGTCCGCAGTGACGTCGCGCGGGCCATCATCGATTGGGCCGACGCCGACGAGCAGATGTTCTCGCCCGAAGCAGGATCCTCCAACTCGGAGGACTACCGCTACGACGCCCACGCCGACCACTATCGGGCGCACAACAACAGCTACGACAGCATCGAAGAGGTGAAGATGGTGCGCGGCGTCTCCGACGGATTCATGGAGGCGTTCCAGCCCTACCTCACGGTCTACGCCTCGGATCCGAACTGCAAGGTGAACCTGGGCGCCATCAGCAACAAGGAGAGCGGCGACTGCACGCCGCTGGTCATGGCCGTCATCCGCGCCGCCGCCACGCCCGATCCCACCAAGCCCCGGCCGATCCGACGGTGTTCAACGACGCCATCCTCTACCCGCTGGCCAGCATCCTCTGCGATCGGGCCTCGACCGCGGGGTTCGACAATCTGGGCACCATCACCAGCCTCTTGGCCAGCCCGCAGACGGCGGTGCTCCCCGACGACCCGCGCTACCGAATGTTCCAGGGGATGAAGCCGATCACCATCGACGCGGGCGCGCTGGGGAGCGTCGCCTACGTCGGCTCGCCGCGCGTCTACCGGGTCGTCGCCAACGGCGAGGCCGGGCGGGTGAAGAAGAAGATCACCGCCATCGTCGACACCGGGCGCACCCTGGAGAACCCGCTCACGCTGACCCCGCAGGCGGAGAAGGCAGCCGGCGTCCTGCAATACTGGCGCGAGGAATAAACAACGATCATGGCTCACACCGTCTGCGGCATCGATCTCGGGGCGTACTCGATCAAGCTGGCCTTCCTGGAGGCCGGCTTCCGCGCCACCAAGCTGCGCGGCCTCGAGGAGATTCCCGTGCCGGCCGGCGAGGCGCCGCTCATCGAACGCCAGATGGCGGCGGTGCGCGAGGGGCTCTCGCGAATCTCCGGCGAGGTGACCCCCTATCTGGCCGTGGGCGGCGATCAGCTCTCGGTGCGCGTTCTCGAGCTGCCTTTCACCGACGCGCGCAAGATCGATCAGGTGGTCGGCTATGAGCTGGAGGGGCAGATCGTCAACGCCATCGAGGACGTGGTGTTCGATCACCTCATCGCGGCGGAGCGGCCGGAGGGGACGACCATCCTGGCAGCGGCCGCCAAGCGCGAGGACCTGGCGGCGCTGATCGCGGCGGCCGAGGCGCAGGGGATCCACCCCCGGTCGCTGTTCGCGGGCCCGGTGATCTACCGGACGTTGTTCCCTGCCGCTGCCGTCGTCGACGGGACGCCGGTCCCCTGCCGGGTGGTGCTCGACTTTGGCCACGAGCGCACCAACATCTGCGTCGTCCGCGACGGCAACGCGATCTACGGGCGCACCATCCGACGGGGGGGGGCGCACCTCACCGCCGCCATCGCCAAGGCCTTCAGCGCCGATCCGGAGCGGGCCGAGCAGGCCAAGCGGGGCGAGGCGTTCATCGCTGGCCCTGGGCGCGTGGCGACGACGCCGCTCCTGGTCAAGCTCGACGCGGTCCTGCGCGAGGCCCTGGCCCCGACCATCCGCGAGCTGCGGCAGACGCTGGCCAGCTTCACCGCCACCGCCAAGCTGGAGGTCGACGCGCTGCTGATCGTCGGCGGCGGCGGACGCCTGGGGGGCCTGCTGCCGTTCCTCGAGGCGGAGCTGGGGATCCCGGCGCGCCACCCCAGCGTGCGCGGCGTGCTGGAGAGCGGCGGCCGCGAGCTCGGGCGCGACCCGGCCAGCGAGGAGGAGGCTTCGCCCGACTCGGACGTTCAGACGCTGGCGGGGGCGATCGCGCTGGCGGCGGCGCGCGGCTCGCGCGAGATCGACTTTCGCCGCGGCCCCTTCGTCTACCGGGCGAACTTCTCCATCCTCCGGCAGAAGGCTGCGCACCTGGTGATGCTGGCGGCCGCGCTGCTGCTCGCTGCCGGGATCGATCTCGGCGCCAAGTTCTCCAGCCTGGGCGCCGAGCGGAAGGCGCTGGACAAGGATCTCAAGGCGCAGACGCAGGAGCTGTTCGGCAAGCCGGACGACGACGCCCAGGCGGTGGCCGAGCTCCTGCGCAAGGGTTTCCGCGAGGACCTGGCGCCGCTGCCCAAAGCGACGGCTTTCGATCTGCTCGACCAGATTTCGCGCAAGGTCCCGCCGGCCGACAAGGTGAAGCTGGACGTCGCCGAGCTGGAGATTCGTCCCAAGAAGACCTTCATCAAGGGGACCGCCGACACGGCCGCTGCGGTCGACGACATCGCCGCCAAGCTGAAGGAGATCGATTGCTTCGACGAGGTGACCAAGGGCGCGATCACCGAGGTCTCGGGCGGCGGCAAGCAGTTCACCCTCACCATCGCCTCCAAGTGCCCTTGAGCCAAGGAATGTATGAGCGCGCTCGCTAGTCTTCGCGAATCGGTCGGCCGGGTTCTCCAGCGTCCGGTGGCCTATGCCGTCAGCGAATGGGACCGGCTTTCGCCGAAATGGAAAAGCTTCGTCACCTGGCTGGCGGCGGCGGTGGTGATCCTTTCGATCGCCGGCGGAGCGTGGTTCTCACTCAGCGACATCAGCGATCTGGAGGACGGCAACGCCGCCATCCGGGACGCGCTCACCGCGATCGCCAAGCACCGCGACGAATACCTCGAGGCCAAGGCGCGCAACTCGGTTCAAGAGGCGCGCATCGGCGACGCGCCGCCGCAGCTGGCGGGCGATCTGGAGGCCGCCGCGCACGCCGAGAACATCCAGATCGCCGAGTCGAGCGAGCGCCCCACGGTCCCCGCCGGGCGCCGCTACATCGAGCACGACACCGACCTCAAGATCCGGGAGACCGATCTGCAGAGCCTCACCAACTTCCTCAAGCGGGTGGAGACCGGCCCGCGCCTCATCTTCTTCACCCGACTGGCGCTCAAGCACCCTTACTCCGCGGACGCCGACAAGCTGGACGTCGAAGCGACGGCCACCGCCTTCGAGCGGGTCCACGAGGACAAGACCAAGAAGAAAACCGACGCCCAAAACAAGCTGGAGAAGAAGGAGTAGCCGCCGATGGTCACCCTCTCGTCGGACACGTTGTACCGGCTGCGCCGTCCGGCGCTCTTCGGCCTGTTCGGGCTGGGCGTCTTCGTCGCCGCGCTCTACTTTTCCTTCCCCTCGGAGCGCGCCAAGGAGGTGGCGATCCGAACGGCGGCCGCCAAGGATCTCGATCTCGAGATCGGTTCCGCCAGCCCGGCCTTCGGGTTCGGCGTCATCTTTCGCAACATCCTGGTGCGCACCAAACCAGCCAGCGGAAAACCGACCCGCTTCACGATCGAGTCGGCGCGGCTGTCGGTCTCCCCCTGGTCGCTCTTCTCTTCGGTCAAGACCACCACCGTCACGCTGCAGGCGTTCGGCGGGCGGATCGAAGTCAGGCAGACCGGCGCCGCCGACAAGAAGGGGCCATTCGAGCTTCACGTACGCGCCCGCGACGTCAATATGAGCGAGCTGCCCGGCGTGCGCGAAGCGATCAACCTGCCGCTCTCCGGGACCGCCAAGATCGATCTCGACCTCACCTCGCCGAGCGGGAAGCTCGCCGAGGCCAACGGGGAGATCACCTTCTCCTGTGACGACTGCGTGGTGGGCGACGGGAAGTCGCCGCTGAAGGTGGCGGGGAATCCGTTCCTGAGCGGTGGGCTGACGCTGCCAAAGCTGCGGCTCGACGACCTCGGCGGTCACGTCGCGATCGACAAGGGGCTGGCCAAGCTGCAGGAGGTGGGGGCGAAGTCGCGGGACGTGGAGCTGGCGCTGGAAGGGGAGGTGACGCTGCGCGATCCGCTGGCAAGCTCGACGGTCAACGCCTACCTGCGCTTCAAGCTGACCGACGCCTTCCTCAAGCAGGCCGGCGCTGTCCAGACGATGCTGCAGATGGCGGGGGCGCAGGGGAAACGCCCCGATGGATTCTACGGGGTGCGGCTCGGGGGGCGGCTCGGCCAGTTGAATCCGCCGGTGTTGTCGCCGACCTCGCCCGTCATCAGCGCGCCGCCGCCGCGCCCCGCGACGCGCGCGTCGATCACGCCGGCATTCCGGCCGCCGCCGCCGAGTCCCCCTCCGCCGCCGCCCATGGGGATGATCGCCGCGGCGGCACCGCCACCGGCGCCGCCGCCACCAGCGCCGCCCGAGCCCGTTGCGGCTCCGCCCCCGAATCCGCCGCCACCGCCACGCCACCACCACCGCCGCCGCCGCCACCACCGCCAAGCGGGGCGTGGCATGGGCCGGCCCCTCTCCCGGCCGGTACGGCCGTCGCTGACGGATCGCCGGCCGGGTCCACCGAGCAGTCTCCTCCTTCGCCTTCGCCCTCGTCCCCTTCGCCCTCGTCCCCTCCGCCTTCACCTCCGCCTCCGCCTCTGCCCGAGGGACAGCACGAGCAGCAGTAGCGCCGCGCCCGGCGCCGGGTTAGAGGCTGTAGCGACGGACCTTGTCGCAGAACGTGGAGCGCGCGACGGCCAGCGCCCGCGCGGCGCGCCGCCGGCTACCAGCGTGGCGGCGCAGCGCCCAGGAGAAGACCTCGCGCTCGATCTCATCGAAGGTCCGCCCACCGATTCTGATGGCGTCGTCGGGCACCGCGGCCGGGTTGGCCGCCGCACCGTCGGCGAGCCGAAACGGCGCCGGCGCGGGGAGCTCCAGGAGGTCGGCGGTGATGCGCCCGTCCGCCCGTCCGCGCGTGAGGATCGCGGCGCGGCGGATCACGTTGCGTAGCTCGCGGACGTTGCCCGGCCAATCACCGGCGCCGAGGGCGGCCAGCGCCGAGGCATCGAGCTGGCGCTCGCCCACCTCGCCGGCGATCTCCCGCAGAAAGTGTGACGCCAAGAGCGGGATGTCGGCCCGTCGCTCGCGCAGCGGCGGCAGCCGCACGCAGATGCCGGCCAGCCGGTAGTAGAGATCGGGGCGGAAGGTCCGCCGCTGCACCTCCCCCTCCAGATCGCGCAGCGTCATCGCCACGACCCGAACGCGCGCGGCGATCTCCCCGGAGCCGCCCACCCGCCGCAGCCGCCCCGACTCGAGCACACGCAGCAGCTTGGGCTGCAGGTCGAGCGGCAGCTCGCCGATCTCGTCGAGGACCAGCGTGCCGCCCGAGGCCTCCTCGAACCAGCCGGCGCGCCGCGCCGCCGCGCCGGTGAAGGCGCCGCGTTCGTGGCCGAACAGCTCGCTCTCGGCCAACTCGCGCGGCAGCGCGCCGCAGTTGACCGCCACCAACGGCCCTCCCGGACTGGACCCGAGCTCGTGGAGCGCGCGCGCCAGGAGCTCCTTGCCGGTGCCGCTCTCGCCGGTGACCAGCACCGGCATCGTCGTCGGCGCCGCCAGCGTGGCGCGCGCCAGCGCCGCCCGCAACGCCGGATCCTCGCCGAGGATTGCGGAGAGCGCCGTCCGCCTCTCGTCGGCTCGCATACCCACTTGTCGGCGCGCCACCGACGGCGGTTGCGGCTATCGCCCCGGGATGCCTCTGTCTACGCGCCCAGGCCGACCCAGGCTTCGCCGCTCTCGCCGATCTCCTTTTTCCAGATCGGCGCGCGCAGCTTCAGCCGGTCGATGGCGGCGCGGCAGGCTTCGAAGGCGGGCGCCCGGTGTTGCGCCGCCGCGGCGATGGCGACTGCCGCCTCGCCGACGGACAGCGCGCCGATCCGGTGGTGGATGGCGATCCGCACGCCGGGCCATTCGCGCTCGATCTCGCCCGCGATCTCGCCCAGCACCGCCTCGGCCATCTCCCGGTAGGCCTCGTACTCGAGCCGCACGACGTCGGGGAGGTGGTGCCCTCGCCGCCGGACGATCCCCGCGAAGGTGACGACCGCGCCGGCATCGCCGCCCGCGATCGCTTCGACCGCCGCGTCGATCGTCACCGGCTCGGCCGAGATCCGGACGGGCGGCGGCGGCGATCCAGCGTTGCCACCGGCGCCGCCGGCCACCGGGGGAAGAAACGCCAGCTCGTCGCCTTCGGCCAGGGCCTGCGCGTCGGTGGTCACCGCGCGGTTGACGGCGATCTGCACCTGCGGCAAGAGCGCCGCCACCGACGGATGCCGCGCCGCGATCAGCGCGCGCGCGTCACCAACCCGCGCACCCGATCCGAGCTCGACCGTCTCATGGTCGAGCCGGATTCGCTCGCGCAGCACGGCGAAATACAGAACGTCGACCTTCATCCGCAACTACACTATGCGGTCGCGGCAGGCGCATCAAACGCGCAATAAACGCCGGAATTGCGCTGGCCGGTATCAGTTATTCACAGGTAAAGTCAAATAACGGCGGACACGTAGCTATTTTGCGTGAGCGCCCCGGGGTTGATAGGCTTTTCCCCGCTCAACCGAGGGAGCATGCTGATAGCGAGGCCCACTTGAAGCGTCCCCCGACGTCCCCCCTGACCGGCGCTCCGTCCCTTTTCCACCCCTTGGACGCGAAGACCCTCGAGGGGTCCGGGTCCGCTCCCCCGGCGCTCTCCGCCGGTCCGACCGCGGTTCCCCCACGAGGCAGCTCTCGTTGCCGTTCGGGGCGGACGCTGCGCCCGCCGGGCAGGTTGGCAGCCGCTCCCGGCGCGCATTGCGCCGCGAAGCCGCCGCGCACGAGGTGCGCCTGGCGCCGACGCTCGAGCAGACCACCGACCGGATGGCCGCCGCGCTGGCGCTCTACCTGCCGCCGGGTAAGACGCTGGAGCTGCGGCTCACCAACAATCATTACAGCATGATCTCCGTGCGCCGGAAGTCGGATGGCTACCGGCTGCGGCTGCACCAGATGTTCGTCGGCGCCGAGCCGCGGGTGGTGCGCTCGCTCGCTCGCTACGTCGTCCACAACGACCGGCGCGCGTCCACGTTGCTCGGCGAGTACATCGAGCAGCACCAGCACATCATCCGGCAGCAGACGCGCCGGCCGCGCCACCTCAGCGTCCGGACCGCCGGGCGCCACCACGACCTGCAGGCCATCTTCGACCGCCTCGAACGCGCCCGGTTCGGCGGGACGCTGGAGGCGCGCATCACCTGGGGGCCGGTCGCCTCGCAGCGCGGGCGGCGCCGCTCGATCAAGATGGGGAGCTTCGCCGTCGAGGATCGCATCATCCGCATCCACCCGGCGCTCGACCAGCCCTGCGTCCCCGACTACTTCGTGGCCTGGATCGTCTTCCACGAGATGCTGCACGGCAAGCACGAGGTCAAGCGCGAGAACGGCCGCCGCCGCTTCCACACGCCGGAGTTCCTGGCCGAGGAGCGCCAGTTCCCCGAATACGATCGCGCCTGCGCCTGGGAGAAGGCGAACCTCGATCGGCTGCTGCGCCCGTAGCGGCGGCCGCCGCGCGCTCGGTCACTCATTTCGACCGCGCTGGCGCTGCTCTCCCCTCAGCGCGCGGCGCGCCAGGCGCGCGCCTTCTCCAGCAACGCCGCCAGCGCCGGCGCTTTGGCGGCCGAGTAGGCGAGCAAGGTCGTCGCGCCCCCCGCGATCGCCGCCCGCTTCGCCTCGGCGTAGGCGGCGGCGTCCGCAGGGTGCGCGCGCAGGTAGTCGCGGAGCGCGAGATTGTCACGCCACTCCCGGCCGTTCTCTTCCACGAGCGCGATGTTGAAGGCACGCTGCTGCGTCCGCCGCCGGAAGTAGATGCGCCCCGGGACGCCCGACTCGCCGAGGTCCTGGTAGCCGAGGGCGACCACGCGGGCGCGCAGCTCGTCGAGCGCTGCCCAGGCAGCGGGCGGGGCGCCCAGCATCAGGTCGACGATCGGTTTTCCGGGCAGGCCGGGGACGGCGGTGGAGCCGATGTGCTCGAACTTGAGCGACGCGGTGGCGAGGCCGATGCGCACGCGATCGCGCTCGCCGCGGTAACGCCCGGTGCGGTCAGGGTCATGGTCGGCGATTTCGACGGGCTCGTCTGGATTCACGGCGCGCATGATAGCGCGCGGCCGCGCGTTTCCTAGACTCTAGAAGACGCCGCCCAGCGCCGACCACGAGGCGCCGATCAGGCGCGCGCCCGTGACGGACGCGACCGGCGTGGTGGCCGGGACGCCGATGCGCCAGCTCCCGTCGGGATCTCGCGCCAACAGCGCCGGGAAGGAGGCTGCGCGCGCCTGGCGATCGTCGTCGTCCAGATGCCGACCGGCGAACGCCGCCACGGCGATCCCCGCCAACAGGCCGCCCAGGGTCCCTGCCGCCAGCGTGCGGCCGCTCGGGTTGTTCTCGTTGGTGATGAACTCGGCGATCCCGAAGCCGACCAACCCGCCCCCCACGGCGCCGGCGTCGATGATGAGGACGCGGTTGCGCGACAGATCGAAGGTGTGGGCCAGCCCGATGCCGGCGGCGAACCCGATGTCCATCGCCAGCGCGCCGCTGGCGGCGAGCGCCTGGTCGGTGTTGCCCGTGTGCGCCGAGAAGGCGCCGTAAGCGAGAAGGCCGCTCGCCGTCCCCCACAGAAGGCCCGAACGAACCAGCTCGATGTCCCCCGCGCGCGGGCTTTGACTGGCGGCCACCAAGGCGCCGACCACGGTCGCTGCCGCGCTGCTGGCCAGGGAGGCGGCGACGATCCCTTTGTCCGAGAGGCCGAGGGCCTCTCCCCAGAGCGCGCCGTGATACGACCCGTAATCGAGGCCGGTGATGATCGTCCAGGCCTGACCGGTCGTCAGCGGGTGATCGGCGGTGACGGAGAGCGAGACGGCGAGCCCGGCGCCCATGCCGAGGATGGGTGGAATGATCGCGCCGCGTGAACCGCCGAAATCGAGCAGCACGTCGGAGGCGATTCCCAGCCAGATCCCGTACAGCGACGACCAGAGGACCAGGCGCCCGCGCCCCTCGTTGGCCGACCTTGCTTCGCCGCGGTCCGGGGTCTCGGCGACCACCATCGGCGGCCGGCGAACGATCCCCTCGCACAGGCGGGCGACCGTCGGGGCCCACGGCGCGTCCGGATTACCGCGGAGCGCCTGCAGGTCTTGGAGGCCGTCGCGGCAGCCGGAGCGCAGCACACGCTCGAGCGCGGCGTCGGTCGGCGACGTCGGTCCGCTCGAGATGCTCGCTCCGTTCACCGAGACCTCGGGCGTGGGCGGCGCTGTCTGCGCCGACCCGCCGTTCACGGTGACGTCCGGCGCGGGCGTCGTCTGCGCGCGGGCGGGAGAGGCGGCGGCCGCGAGGCCGAGCGCCAGCAGCCAGGATCGGCGTCCGATCACCGGGCCATGATAAAGCGAACCGGCCCCAGGGCGAAATGCGAGGTCGACAGTGAAAAGGCCAGAGCGCGCGCGTTCTATCTTCTGAGCGCGCCTGCGATCCGGGCGGGGAGCTCCATCTCTTCGATTTCCTCGAGCGGCTTTTCGAGCGCCAGCGACCAGTTCGGCCACTCGTTGACCGTGCCCGGCAGGTTGGGGCGCTCCGGCGCGGCGACCGCGTCGTCGAGCGTCGCCAGCAGCACGCGCGACGGCGCCGCCGCCAGCGCGCGGTAGGTCGATTCGATCACCGCCTCGACCGAGGCGTCCTCCGCGAGATCGCCCAGGCCGCGCAGCTTGTCGCGCAGCGCCTTGGTTCCGGCTTCGTTGGGGTCGATGCCGATCGCCTTCTGCGCGGCCGCGTCGCTGCCGGTCCAGAGGCCGGCGATGGTCGGCAGATCGTGGGTCGTCACGCTGGAGAGCGCCAGCTCGGGGTAGTGCGCCGGCGACGACGGCTCGAAGTAGAGCAGGCGGTACGACAGCATCCGCGCCTCGTGCAGCCGCTCGCGCACGCCTGGCTCGACGGTGCCCAGGTCCTCTCCGATGATGAAGGCGCGCGCCCGCTGGCTCTCGAGCGCCACGATGGCCATCAGCTCGTCGGCGCGCGCGCGCACGTAGCCGCCCCCCTTGGTGCCGAGCGCGCGCGGGATCCAGAACAGCCGGAAGAGACCCATCACGTGATCGATGCGCAGCCCGCCGACGCGCGAGAGCATCCCGCGGATCGTCTCGATGAACGGCTGGTAGCGGGCGGCGCGCAGCCGGTGGGGGATGAAGGGCGTCAGCCCCCAGTCCTGGCCGGCGGCGTTGAACTCGTCGGGTGGCGCGCCCACCGAGACGTCGCGCGCCAGCAGGTCCTGCCAGCACCAGGCGTCGGCGCCCGCGACGTCGAGGCCGATCGGCAGATCGTTGACGATGGCGATCGTCTCGGCGGCCCGCGCCAGCTGCGCGTCGAGGCGCCACTGCAGCCAGGCGTGAAAGGCGATGCGCTCCAGGTTCGCCTGGCGAAAGGCGGCGATGCCGTCGGCCTGGTGGCGCGAGAGATCGCTCGGCCACCGGCGCCAGTCCTTGCCGTGCTGCTCGGCCAGCGCGCAGTAGGTGGCGAAGTCGGTGAGCGCTTCCCCTTCGCCGCGGCGGAACCAGTCGAAGCCGTCCTCGCCGTCGAAGTCGGCGAAGATCGCCTCCAGCGCCTCCATCTTCAGCTTGAAGATCGCGTCGCGGTCGATCCTGCGGGTGGCGTTCAGCGCCCGCCCGGCGTTGCCGAGCCGGGTGCGCGTCGCTTCGGGGAGCCGCTCCCAGCCGGGGACATCCTCGACGCGCAAGAAGAGCGGGTTGGCGAAGCGGCGGCTCGAGGGATAGTACGGGGAGGGCTCGATCGGCAGGACGGGCGTGGGCGCCGTCATCGGGTTGACCATCACCACGCCGCCGCCGAGCCGCCGCGTGAACTGGCCGATGCGCGCCAGATCGGCGAGGTCGCCGATCCCCCAGCTGGCCCGCGAGCGCGCGGCGTAGACCTGCGCCGCGAACCCCCAGGTTCGCAGATCGTCGGGCAGGAAGCAGTGTCCGGGGCTGACGATGAGCGTGATGTCTTGGTTCCGTTGCCCGCCGTGGCCGTGGTGGCCGTGGCCGTGCTGCGGGTGCAGGCGGTGGTAGCCGAGCGGCAGGTCCCGCGGCAGCTCCCCCTCGACGGTTCGGTGACTCCCGTCTTCCAGCACCAGGTCGGCGCGTCCCTGCAGCCTGTGGTCGCCGCTCGGGACCAGCACGCGCACGGCGTGGCCGCCGTCGTCGTCGGGCCGCTCGGCGTGCGGATCGGCCCCCATCGCCGCCTTGAGGGCAGCCCGCGTCTGGTCCGAGGTCGTGTGCGCGGCGCCGGCCGCGTCGGTGAACCCGGCGACGATGCCGAACGGATCGGTCTCCGGGTGTTTGTGGTGGGCTACGGCCATGGACGCGGTCGGCGGACGCCCGCCGCGAGCTCGGAGAAGAGCAGGCCCCGGAAGACCATGCCGCAATTGATGAAGATCAGCATGAACGGCGCCAGCCAGAGCGGAATGGTGTTCACCACCCGGGCCAGACCCTCCAGCGAGAACAGCGACTGGAACATGAGCAGCCGCAGCGCCAGCGGTCCATGCTGGATGAGGCCGGTCGGCGCCAGCAGGACCGCGGCCATGAGCGCGCTCGGCGCCAGCCACTCCGGCCAGTGCGCCGAGATGAACCGCCCCGCCTCCATCAAGAGGCCGAACGATCGCGACTGCCCCCCGCCCAGATAGATCATCTCCGGGACCGGGTTGAAGAACACCACCATCGTCAGATCGACCAGGACGAAGATGATCTTCCCGTTCTCGCCGGCGTCGCGGGTCAGGGTGCTGACCAGAAGCTGGATGACCCAGGTCGCGAACATCACGCTGATGACGTCCCAGAAGTGGGCCATGAAGCTGTCGCGGAAGTCGCCGAAGCCGATCTTGCGGGCGGCCACCGCCAGCCCGACCAGATGCAGGTAGCTCGACGCGAGGAAGGCCACCACGAACCCGACCAGGAAGCCCCCGATCATCCCCATGCTGCCGGCGTAGCCGGTCGCCAGCTGCAGGGCCGTCGCGTAAATCGGCAGCACAACCGCGGCCGGCCAGCCGCGCAACGCCAGGCGGATCGATTTTCCCGCCAGGCGCGCGTAGAGCTTCAGCATCGGGGGATGATACCTTAGCCGGCGCTCATGGCGTCGCACGGCCGATACACCATCCTCGGAAAGCTGGCCGACGGCGGGATGGCCGAGATCTTCCTGGCGGTCCAGCACGGGGCCGAAGGATTCGAGAAGGCGGTCGTCCTCAAGCGCATCCTGACCCAGTATTCGGCCGATCCGCAGTTCCGCAACATGCTGCTCGACGAGGCCCACATCTCGATGACCCTCCAGCACGGCAACATCGTGCAGGTGCTGGACCTGGGGGTGGCGTCGGGGCGCTATTTCCTGGCGCTGGAGCTGGTCGACGGCTGGGACCTGGAGAAGATCCTGCAGCGGGCCTACGCGGCGGAGATGGTCTTTCCGCCGGCGCTCGCACTGCACGTGGTGTCGCAGGTCTGCCGCGCGCTCGCCTACGCGCACGGCAAGAGCCGCGACGGCAAACCGCTGGGGATCGTCCACCGCGACATCAGCCCCAACAACGTCCTCGTGAGCGGGGAAGGCGAGGTGAAGCTGGCCGACTTCGGCATCGCCAAGGCGCAGCGCAAGCGCGAGCAGACCGCCGCCGGCGTCATCAAAGGCAAGGTCGCCTATATGTCCCCCGAGCAGGCGCAGGGGAGCGTGGTCGACCGCCGGTCGGACATCTTCTCGGTGGGGTCGATGCTCTACCGGATGATGACCGACCGGCTGCCGTTCGAGGCCAACAACGATCTCGAGTCGCTGCTGCGGGTGCAGAAGGCGGAGTTCCCGCCGCCCCAGGAGGCCAAGCCGACGATCGGCGAATCGGTGGCGGCGATCGTCCGGCGGGCGATGCGTCTGCACCCGGCGGAGCGCTATCAGACGGCCGACGAGATGCTGGTCGAGGTCGAGCGCGTGCTGCGGACGGAGTTCCATTCGGCGGGGCAGACCGAGCTCAAGTCCTGGCTGGAGCAGCTCGGCCGGCGCGACAAAGCGCCGTCGATCGGCAAAGCGCCGCGCGACGCGGGCGGCGTCGTGAACGCCGCGGTGGGGACCGACCTCTCGGTCGGGACCTCGTTCGAGCTCCGCGATCTCGAACAGTCGACCGAACGGACGGAGTTTCACCGCGGGCGCACGCCGCCGCCAGAGCCGATGTCGGGGCAGAGGGAACAGGCGCCCGCCTCGCGCAGCGGCCACACCGCAGAGATCGTGAAGCCGGCGACGACCTCGTCGATGAGGCGGCGCTCGAGCGGGTTCTGGCTGGGCGTCATCTTGACGCTCGGCGCGGTGGTCGGGGCGCGCTACCTCTGGGTCTGGGCCGAGCAGAGGGGCGTGATGACGGCCCTCGGGATTGGCGGCAGCGCTGGCACCGAGAGGTCCACCCCGCCGCCCGTCGTCAGCGCCGCGCCGCCGCCGGGGCCTGCTCCCCTGCCCGTTCCCTCGCCGTCGCAGCCGACGCCGTCGCAGCCGGCGCTGTCGCAGCCGGCGCCGTCGCAGCCAGTTTCCGCCGCGCAGAGGGTGGCGAGCGCCGACGCCGCAGTGGCGCCAGCTCCGGCGCCATCGCCGAGCACGGTCGCGGCCGCGCCGGATGCGCACCCGCCCGTCGCCGAAGCTCCGCCCGCGGAAGCGAAGCCGCCCACGCCGGACGACAAGGCCGAGAAGAAGAAGGATGAGGACGACGACGCCGACGAAGAGGCGCTGCTCAAGAAGGCGGTGCCGAACGCGGAAAACGCCGTCATCGGCGAGGACGAGGCCGAGACCGTCAAGAGGGGTGGGCCGCCCGCCAAGCCACACCCGGTCGCCGGCAAGTCGGCCTCGGAAGTGCCGCACGCCGAGACCGCGATCTTGCACATCACCAGCGCCCCCGCCGGCGCGGTGGTGAAGACCAAGGCGCGCGTCCTCGGGCGCACGCCGATCAGCCTGCACTTCAAGACCGGCAATACCTACGAGATCATCCTCATCAAGCGCGGCTACGAGCCGGCCAGGCGCATGGTGGCAGTGCACAGCACGAAGGACCGCAAGCTCGCCGTGGCGCTCAAGAAGACGCCGCCGCCCAAGCACACCTTCTTCCACCCCCACCGATGAGAGCGGCACCCTGGGAGGCGGGCGCGTCGGCGATCGGCGGTGGTGCGGTCGCCGTCGCGGTCACCGTCCTCTTGGCGGCCACGGTCGCCGGATCCGCGCGCGCGGGCGGTCCCGACGACGTCGATGCCTTGCGTGCCGCCGCGCTGGAGGCACTGGCCCGCGCCCGCGCCGCCGGCGGCTCGGACGTCGTCCGCGAGGTGACGCTCCCCTCGATCGAGCGGCTGGTCGAGGACGCCGATCGTCGCCGCGCGTCGATCACCAACCCCGCGCGGGACGGCGCCTTCGTCCGCGACACGCTGGTGACCGCGCGCGCCTACGCCGACCGGGTGGCGAAGGGGAAGGGGGACGACCCCTACCTGACGGCGACCGGCGAGCTGGTCAAAGCCTACCGCGCCGCCTGGGACGGGACGCTGCAGCCCTACGCGCTCTACGTGCCGCGCGGCTACGACGCGGCCAAAAGAAAGCGCTGGCCGCTCGTCGTCGCGCTGCACGGCGCCTTCTCCGATCACAGGCACAACCTGCGGCGGGTCTTCGGGCTCGACAACCGACCGGGCGAGACGGACGCCGAGGCCTCCCGCAACCAACTCCCGCTCCCCGACGTTCCGGCGTTCGTCGTCTCGCCGCTCGGCCGCGGCGAGCTCATGGGGTACGACGGCCTGGGCGGTGAGGACGTCATGCGCGTCGTCGCCGACGTCCGCCGCGCCTACGCCATCGACCCGGAGCGAATCACGCTGACCGGCCTCTCGATGGGCGGCGGCGGCACCTGGGCCATCGGGCTTCGCCATCCCGAGCTCTTCGCCGCGCTGGCGCCGGTCTGCGCCGTCGCCGACTTTCGGCGGATGATCGCTCCCGCCGACCGGCCGCTCTATGATCTGGAGCGGCTCGACGCGCTGTCGCCGCCGGCCATCGCGGAGAACGCCGCGCACCAGCAGGTCTTCATCTTTCACGGCGACATGGATCCCACCGTCCCCGTCGAGGACTCGCGCAAGATGGTCGCGCGCTACCGGGCGCTCGGGTGGCTGGGGAAGAACATCCACTACACGGAGTATCCCGGCGTCGGCCACCCCGCATGGGTCCCGGCTTACAGAGACGCCGCGCTCTTGCGCACGCTGGCCGCCATCAGGCGCGATCCGGCGTCGCCCAGGGCGCCACTCTCGCCGCCGCCGCCCGGGGAGGCGATCCCGGGCCTCGGAGGGAAGAGCGTCCCGCGTCAGCACCCGCACCTCTACGTCTACGGGACCAACGGGCCGCCCCAGGCGGTGGCCGCCGCGCGCGCGCTGGCCGAGGCGCTCGCCGACTGGGGGCCGATGATCGCCGCCAAGTTCACCGTGAAGAGCGACCGAGAGGTCACGGCCGACGATCGCGCGCGGTGGAACCTGGTGCTGGTGGGCGCGGCGCCGCTCAACGCGCTGGCGGCCGAGGTGGCGCTGCCGGTGCACGACCCGCACCCGCTCGGCGATCGGGCCTTTCGGGCCATCGTTCCCGACGCCAAGGCGCCGGGCAGGTTCGCGCTGGTGTTCGGCGCGGTCACCCCGCGCGGGTTTGCGCGGCTGCAGCGGTTCGCGCGGCACAATCGGGATGCCCTGGCGCCCGAGAGCAATCGTCCCTTTACGCTGTTCGACGACTGAGCCCAGAGAGCGTGTGCGCAATAGCATGTTGACCAGGCGCCGAGACAACGAAACAATGTCGCCAGGAGGCTTCATGAATAGGTCGAGGGCCTGGCTTATCGTCGTTTGCGTCGGGGGTTGCGTCGGTAGTTTCCTCACCGGGAGCGGCTGCGGCAGCGGGAGCGGGGTCAGCCTCGTCCCCATCAGCTCGAACCAGCAGCAGAACGTCATGGTGATCGACACGGGGATCGATCTCTCGGTGAGCGATCTGCAGGGGAGAGTCTCCGCCGCCTACACCGAGAGCTGTGTCGACGAGCCGACCTCTGACGCCGGAGCGACGATCGGCGACGGAGGGGCGGTCTCCTCGGGCCCCGCGTTCGACATGCTCAAGCAGCTCTACCTCGCCGAGCTGGCGCAGCCCGACGACAGCTGTCACCTCACGAGCGGCATCAGCCCCAAGGCGAATCCGCTGGCCAGCGTCGCCCAGTTCGAGGCGCGCTGGAACGCCATGGTGCGCGCCAACCAGACGCCGGCCGACGTCTTCACCGCCAGCGAGACCAACCAGCTGATGGATCCGATCAACAACGAGTTCGCCTCCTTCGGCTATCACGGCACCGCCACCTCCAGCACGGTGGCGCACGAGAACCCCAGCGTGCGGCTGGTGCTGGTCGAGCGTGAGCTCGGCTCGGAGGAGTCGCTGCAGGCGGGCTTCACCTGCATCGCGCAGTCGGACGTCGATCAGATGGTCGACCTGCTCGACGATCCCCAGGTCTACGCCGCCTTCGTCAATCAGCCGGCGACCATCGACAGCGATCTGGCGGCCGCCCAGACGAAGTACGACGTCGGGATGGTCAACGAGAGCTTCGGCGCGGAGTCACGCCAGACGCTGGAGATGCTGCAGGCAACGAGCAACTGCCCGACGGGCATCGATCTCTCCGCTTACTTCGCGCTCATCGATCAGGCGACCAACGCCCACAACGCCACCATCAACGGGCCGGCGCTGCTCACCGTCCAGGCGGCCGGCAACGACGGCGTCCAGATCAACAGCGGCGCCGACTCGCTCTCCTGCGACCTCGGCGATCCCAAGGCGCTCTTGGCCGGCGCCTACAACCCTGGGACGCTGACCCGGAACAGCTTCTCCAACTACGGCGCCTGCGTGAACCTCTACGCCCCCGGTCAGGGGATCGTGGTCGAGTACGCCGGGGGCTGGCTCTTCTGGGCCGACGGGACCAGCTTCGCCTCGCCGCTGACGGTGCGCTACGCCTCCATGTCGACGGCCGTGCCGGCGCCGTTCGCTCCCCAGTCGGCGCGGACGGCGGTGCTGGCGGCCATCGACCCCACGACCCAGTTCCTGCCGGTGAGCCTCTTCCCCAGCGACTTCTTCTACCTCCCCGCCCAGGCCACCACCGACTTCGTCGTCCCCCTGGTCGACGCCAAAGCGGGCGCCGCGGCGGCGGCGCGCCGTCCCCCGACCAAGTACGAGCTGCACCGGGTTCTGGGGCCGCTCAGCCGCCTCAAGCGGCTCCAAGGCCGTCGTTAGGCCGCCGGCTGGCGGGCCGGCCGGCAGCTGATCCGGGTCGCTCTCGACCGGTTCTTTGGCAACCGGATCTTGGCCGCGATTTAACCGTCGAGCGGGGTCGAAAACCGCGCGCCGGAGGCCTATACTCGCGCGCCCATGGCGAACCTCAAGCTGAAACCTGGAGTCATCACCGGCAACGCCCTCAAAGAGCTGTTTGCTTATTGCAAGGAGGCCGACGCCGCGCTGCCCTCGGTCAACGTGATCGGATCGGACTCGGCGAACGCCGCGATGGCGGCCGCCAAGGAGGCCAAGGCGCCGATCATCATCCAGCTGTCGCACACCGGCTCGCAGTTCTACGGCGGCAAGACGCTGGACAACAGCCAGCAGGCCGCCTCGATCGCCGGCTCGATCGCGGGCGCGATGCATGTCCGGACGCTGGCCAAGGTCTACGGCGTGCCGGTGGTGCTCCACACCGATCACTGCGCCAAGAAGATCCTCCCCTGGGTCGACGGGGTGATCGCCGCCGGCGAAGAGTACTTCGCGCGCAACGGCGAGCCGCTCTTCAGCTCGCACATGCTCGATCTCTCGGAGCAGCCGCTGGCGGAGAACATCGAGATCAGCGCCCGGACGCTGACCCGCATCGCCAAGATGAACATGACGCTGGAGATCGAGCTCGGCATCACCGGCGGCGAAGAGGACGGCGTCGACAACTCGGGCGTCGAGCACGACAAGCTCTACACGCACCCCGAGGACGTCCTCAAGGCTTACGACGTGCTCAACCCGATCGGCAGCTTCACCGTCGCCGCCGCCTTCGGCAACACGCACGGCGTCTACGCCGCGGGCAACGTCAAGCTGAAGCCCACCATCCTGCGCGACTCGCAGAAGTACGTTCAGGAGCAGCGCAAGACGGGCCCCCACCCGGTGAACTTCGTCTTTCACGGAGGCTCCGGCTCGTCGCCCGAGGAGATCACCGAGGCGGTCTCTTACGGCGTGGTGAAGATGAACATCGACACCGACACCCAGTGGGCCTTCACCCACCCCATCAAGCAGTTCATGGACGACAAGGGCGCTTACCTGATGTCCCAGATCGGCAACCCCGAGGGGCCCGACAAGCCGAACAAGAAGTACATCGACCCGCGCGGGTGGCTGCACGTCGGCGAGAAGGGGATCACCGCCCGCCTGGTGCAGGCGTTCAAAGAGCTGGGCGCCTTCGGCAAGTTCGAGTTTTAGCGGCCAGTCCCCTCGGACGTTCGCCCGTCGTGTGACGGAGAGCACCCGCAAATCGCGGTGCTCTTTCACATTCTTGTGCGGGCCGGGTCTGTCTCGGGTGAGCGGACGGAGAAGTGGTTCCCGTCTGGCCCCACCCGAGCCTCGCCTCAACTGCACCGTTCGTTCGTCCGATGTCTGGGGCGCGAGGCTCGCTTTCGAGCCAAGGAGCATTTCATGTCGACGCGCGCTGGATCGAGGACGGGGGTTGTGACGGCGGCGGCGCTGGCGCTTCTGGCAACCGGTTGCCAGAAGGGTCTCAGCGACCAGGGGCAGATCGGCGCCGCCGTGGGCGAGGTGATGGCGAGCGCCGACGAGTCGGCCAGCGGCGGCTCGGCCACGGCGATGCTCCCGGCGCTGCCGATCCTGCGCACGCCCGGCGAGCTCAGGGGGCCGCTCTGGCGGCGCGCGCTCGACGCGGTGATCCCCTCGGCCTACGCGGCCGACTGCTACCCGTTCACCTACTCGGCCTGCACCTCGGGCGTTCGGACGGAGACCTTCGACAGCTGTTCGTTCGGGTCGGCGACGGTCGACGGCTCGGTGACGCTCACCTTCAGCGACGCGGCGGCCTGCTCGCTCTCGGCGACCGGTGACTCGGTCGACCGCACGGCCAGCTTCACCCTGACGGGCAACTACGGCGGGACGCTGGCGGTGACCTCGCCGGGTGGCGGCCAGACGCTGACCCGCACCGACGGTGGGTTCACCTTCGCGGTGCCGGGGATGGAGCGGGTGCTCACCGCGCCCGGCGGCCGCAGGCTGTTCGACATCAGCACCGCGACCAGCACGCCGCTGACGATCACCGGCAGCTCACGCGCCGACTTCGTCATCGTGGCGGGGACGCTGGTGGTGACGCACAACCTGGCCGAATACGCGGTGTCGCTGACGCCCGACAACCTGGCCTGGACCCCCAGCTGCAACTGCGCCTCGTCGGGCTCGCTCACCGGCACGGTCACGAGCGGCAAGGACTCCGGCAAATCGGCCAGCGTCAGCATCACCGGCTGCGGAACCGCCGACGTGACCATCGACGGCGACACCGAGAGCGTCACCCTGGACCGCTGCGCGGCGATTCTGAGCGGCCGCCCGGGCGGTCAGCCGAGGACCAGCGGCAGGGCGACACGCGCCAACAACGTGGCAGGTTCCGCCGGGAGGGCGGTCGTCCGGTGTGGGGCGGCGGTCAAACCCATGACGCGGCGGTGGAGCCGGCGGCGCCGTGTCATCATCCGCGCCCCATGGATTCCCCTGGCCCCGCCGCCGTCTCGCCGGGAGCGGCCTTCGCGCACCGCGATTACCGCCGCTACGTCGCCTCGTCGCTGGCGCTGAACCTGGCGGCGCAGATGACCTCCGTCGCGGTCGGCTGGCAGATCTACGCGCTCACCCATCGGGCGCTGGCGCTGGGGTATGTCGGCCTGGTTCAGTTCGCGCCGGTGCTGGTGCTGACGCTGCCGGGCGGCAATGTGGCCGACCGCTTCGATCGCGGCCGAATCGTGGGCGTCTGCAGCGTCGCGCTGGCGCTCTGCGTGCTGGCGCTCTGTCTGCTGGTGCTGGCGCACGCCGGCGCGAGGCCGATCTACGCGGTGCTGTTCTTCGTCGGCGTGGCGCGCGCCTTTCTGGCGCCCGCGGCCCAGGCGGTCGTCCCGGGGCTGGTGCCGCCCGAGCACCTCGCCAACGCGGTCACCTGGACCTCGACGACCTGGCAGGTGTCGACGATCGTCGGACCGGCGCTGGGGGGCCTGCTCTATGGCGCGGCCGGGGGACCGCTCTGGGTGTATGCCATCGCCGCCGGGTTGATGGCGCTGGCTGCCGCGGCGGCGTTCTCCATCCGCCGGCACGCGCCGCTCCAGGCCGGGCGCCAGGCGAGCAGCGGCGCGCTCGCCCGCGTGGCGGAGGGGCTGCGCTTCGTGCGTCGGCGCCCGGTCATCCTCGAGTCGATCTCGCTCGACCTGTTCGCGGTCCTGCTGGGTGGGGCGACCGCGCTGCTCCCCATCTTCGCCAGCGACATCCTCCACGTCGGCCCCTCGGGCCTGGGGCTCCTGCGCAGCGGGCCGGCGGCGGGCGCGGCGCTCATGGCGGTCGTCCTGGCGTATCGCCCGCTCACCCGCCGGGCCGGGCCGATCCTGCTGGGCTGCGTGGCGCTGTTCGGCGTGGCGACGATTGTGTTCGGGTTGTCGCGGCACTTCGGTCTCTCGCTGGCCGCGCTCGTCGTGCTCGGCGCCTCCGACATGGTGAGCGTGGTGGTCCGGTCGACGGTGGTCCAGCTCCGCACGCCGCACGAGATGCGGGGCCGGGTCAGCGCGGTGAACATGGTGTTCATCTCCAGCTCCAACGATCTCGGGGAGCTGGAGTCCGGCCTGACCGCGGCCTGGCTGGGCGCGGTGCCGGCGGTCATCGTCGGCGGCGTGGGGACGCTGATCGTGGTTGCCGTCTACACCTTCGCGCTCGGATCACTGCGCACGATCGATCGGCTGGACGAAGAGCGTGAAGTCTAGACCGCTTTCACCTTGAAGTGATTGCAGCACCCGCCTGTGACGATCGGCTTGCCGGTGCGCTTCCCGAGCATTGTCGATCACTTCAATCGGGCAGCGGTCTAGGTCGGGCATGGTGACTTCCAGGGCGTTGGCGACACGAGCGAGAGCTGTGACCGACGGCACGACGAGACCGCGTTCGAGCCCAAGATTCGGTAAGCTATCGGTACCGGGCGATGTCCAAGCGGTTCGATAGCTTCTCCGCCTTCTATCCCGTCTACCTCCGGATGCACGACCATCCCGTGAACCGGCGGCTACATGTCGCTGGAAACCTGCTCGGCTTGGGCGCGATCGCGCTGGCGATCGCCGAGCGTCGGTGCTGGATCCTGGTGCTGGCTCCCGTCGTGGCCAACGCGTTCGCCTGGGTCGGGCATTGGTATTTCCAACGCAATCGCCCGGGCGTCTTTCACTATCCGCTCTACGGTATGATCGGCAGCTGGCGGATGACCTGGGACCATGTCGTTCGACGACGCTAGACCGCTTCCCGATTGAAGTGATCGACAATGCTCGGGAAGCGCACCGCCAGGCCGATCGTCACAGGCGGGTGCTGCGATCACTTCAACGTGAAAGCGGTCTAGAGGAGGTCCAGAGGGGAGGTCCAGGCGGTCCGGGCGCCGGCCTGGGCTGGTACGCCAGCAGAGGGGCCTCGCCTGCCGAAGCGCTCTGTCGGTCAGTTGACGGGGTCGGCGGCCACCCGGAACCAGGCCACCCGCGTCGCGTGGCAGCGACGGCAAATCATCGCCATCTCCCGCAACACGCCCCGCGCCGTCGACGTTGCGCGGTCGTCGCGGAGCTCCAGCTCAGTCGCGGCGCACTGAATGCAGGGCAGCGCCCGGGCCTTCGTCTCGACGATCGACGCCGACGCGACATCGATCGGCCGCTCCGGCGCGCCGCCGGGGAGCTGGCCGGCGAGGCGTTCGAGCTGCCGGACTGTCTTGCGGAGGAGGCGCGCTTGCTCGCGTTGCTGCCGGCGTGGGCGGGGAGGGCGGGCCATCGTCGCGGCAGCGCTCTACCCGATGCGGATGAAGAACCTGACCCAGAGGGAGAGCAGGATGACGTTGCTGGCCGCGTACAGCACGAGCCGCGCCATTATTCGGTTGGACGTGACATGGACGAGCGAGTGAGCGATCCGCAGGGCGACGTAGATCCAGGCGTAGGTCAGCACGCCCGGACGCACCAGGTGGGTGACGTAAAAGCAGATGCTCACCACGTAGAACAGCATCGGCATCTCGAGCAGGTTGATCAGGTTCCGGTTCCAGATCGTCACGTCGGGCGGGACCTCGGGGCTCTCGCCCAGGCGGAACGCCCCACGCGGCACACGACCCGCCCGCACGGCCCGGATTCGACTGAAGCCGACGAGGAACACCATCAATCCCGTCCAGATCGCCAGCACGCTCACCGGCACGAAGATCGCCTCGGGTCTCATGTCCCAACTCTAAGCGATGGCGGAGAACCGGGCGCGCGTTCCGATTGCCGCCCTCAGAGCAACGTCTTCAGCGCGGCAATCAACCGGTCGTTGTCTTCCGGTTTTCCGACGCTGATGCGGATCTTCGTGCGGAGCTCCGGCGCGGGCCACCAGCGGACGAGGAGCCCCTGGCGCTTGAGCGCCCGGTAGACCTCTTCGGCGCGCTCGCCGATCTCCACCAACAGGAAGTTGGCGGCCGAGGTGGGCCACCAAAGGCCTATCTCGCCCAGCGCCGCCTCGAGGCGGGCGCGCTCCGCGAGCGTGCGGCGGAGACAGTCTTCGAAATAGGCGCGGTCTTCCAGCGCGGCGATGCCGATCGCCTGGGTGAGCGCGTTGACGTTGTAGCTGTCCTTGACCTTGGTCAGCGCCTCCACGATCGGCGCCGAGGCGAACAGCAACCCGAGGCGCGCGCCGGCCAGGCTGTAGCTCTTCGACATCGTCCGCAGCACGACCAGGTTGGGGTGCTGATCGAGAGAGGGGAGGATGCTGGCGTCGATGCCTGCGCCGAGCGCGAAGTCGACGTAGGCCTCGTCGACGACGACGATCGCCCCCGCCGCCTCTTCGCAGAGGGCGCGCAGCTCGTCGACCGGCACCAGCGTCGCCGACGGGTTGTTGGGGTTGGCCAGGATGATCATCTTCGCCCGCTGGCGCGCCAGATCCGGCGGCAGCAGGAAGCGGCGCCCGCTCTGCGTGAACGGCAGCCGGACCAGCTCCGCCCCCTGCAGCGAGGCCAGCGTGGCGTAGAGGCCGTAGGTCGGCCAGGGGGCGACCACCCGTTCACCGGGGTCGAGAAAGCCGCGGTAAAGGACGGTCAGGCAGTCGTCGGAGCCGTTGCCCGCCAGCACCTGCTCGGGCTTGACGCCGAAGCGCGCGGCGGCGACGGCGCGGAGCCCGCTGCTGGTCGGATCGGGGTAGAGGCGCAGCGTGTCGTCGGCGATCGCGGCCAGCGCCGCCCGCACCCACGGCGACGGGGGGAAGGCCCCTTCGTTGGTGTTCAGCTTGGTGAGATCGGCGATCTGCTCGCCCGGCGTGTAGGCCGGCATCGCACGTACCGCCGGCCGCAGCAGATCGATCGGCGAACTTTGGCCGCGCGCGCGGGGGTGGACCCGCGCGGGGTCCTTGCGCCTGGGGGGGGGATCGGGCTTGTCTGACATTTTGATACCGGCGTAGGCTAACCGAGATGGCCCGCATCCTCATCATCGACGACAACGAGACCATGCGCGAGGGGCTCGGCGCGACCGTCCGTCGGATGGGCCACGAGGCTCTCCTGGCGGCGTCGGGCGACGAGGGGCTCAAGCAGATCGGCCCGGGGCGGCCGACGGTCGACTTCGTGATCACCGATCTCAAGATGGAGGGGCAGGGGGGGCTCGAGGTGGTGAAGACCGTCGCCGCGCGCGATCCCGACTGCCCGGTGATGATCGCCACGGCCTTCGGCACCGTGGAGACGGCCGTCGAGGCGATGCGCAGCGGCGCCTACGACTTCATCCAGAAGCCGTTCTCCCCCGAGGTGGTGCGGCTCAAGGTGTCGCGCGCGCTGG
Organism: uncultured Pseudomonadota bacterium; assembly: GCA_963723305.1. GTDB lineage: Bacteria > Myxococcota_A > Polyangia > Fen-1088 > Fen-1088 > JADGRB01. The sequence continues at coordinate 8,077 of CAVRRT010000124.1, read as the reverse complement.
AGCTGCGCGCGGAGCGACGGGCCCGCGAGCGGGCCGAGGCGGAGAGCGCGGCGCTGCGCGACGACGTGGCGCGCGAGTACCGCTTCGCCGAGCTCGTCGGCGAGACGCCGCAGATGCGCGCCCTGTTCCAGACGATCGAGAAGGTCGCTCCCACCGAGGCGTCGGTCTACATCCACGGCGAGTCGGGAACGGGGAAGGAGCTGGTGGCGCGCGCCATCCACGCCCGATCCAAGCGGGCCAGCGGGCCGTTCGTGAAGGTCAATTGCGGCGCGCTGACGGAGACGCTGCTGGAGTCGGAGCTGTTCGGGCACGAGCGGGGGGCGTTCACCGGCGCCATCAAGCGCAAGCTCGGGCGGTTCGAGCTGGCCGACAAGGGGACGCTGTTCCTCGACGAGATCGGCGACGTCACTCCGGGGCTGCAGCTCAAGCTCCTGCGCGTGCTGCAGGAGCGGGAGCTCGAACGGGTCGGCGGCGAGGAGACCATCAAGATCGACGTGCGCGTGCTATCGGCGACCCACCGGGACATCGCCGCCGAGGTCGCCGCCGGGCGGTTTCGCGAGGATCTCTTCTACCGGCTGCACGTCGTTCCCTGTCAGGTGCCGCCGCTCCGCGCGCGCAAGGACGACATCCCCCGCCTGGCGGCCCACTTCATCGCCAAGCTCGCCCCCCGCACCAACGCCGCCATCGACCCCGCCCACGGCATCACCGACGCGGCGCTGGCGCGCCTCGGCCTCTACGGCTGGCCGGGGAACGTGCGCGAGCTGGAGAACGTCATCGAGCAGGCGCTGGTGTTCGCCGAGGGGACGGCCATCGACGTCGGCGCGCTGCCGGCGTCGGTGCGCGGCGGGTTGCCGGAGAACGCGCTGGCGCTCCCGGGCGGCGAGATGTCGCTCCCGGCGTTGCTCGAGGATCTCGAGCGGCAGCTGATCGAGCGGGCCTATGACAAGAGCGGCGGCGTGAAGACCGAGACGGCGCGCCTCCTGGGGATCAAGACCAGCGCGCTCTATTACAAGCTCGAGAAGTACGGGATCGGCACGATCGAGAGCCGCGCCGACAAGGCCGCCGCGATCCGCGCCGTCCAGGCCGGCGAGGCCGCCGACGAGGAGGAGACGTTGCTCGACGACGGTCCGGCCGGTGGCGGCGGAGGCGGTCACGAACGTCCACGCTGAAGAGCGCCGCGCGTCGCTGCTCCGGATCGTCGTCTGGTCGGCGGTGGCGGCGACCTGCCTGGCGATCGGTTGCGCCACCGAGGCCGGCGCCCGGCGCGGCTCGGCGCCGGCGCGGCGGGTGCAAGAGGGGCGCGCCAGCTACTACGGCCGCGGTTTCGCCGGCCGCAAGACCGCCTCCGGCGAGCGCTTCGACCCCAGCGCCATGACCGCCGCCTCGCCGGCCCTGCCGTTCGGTACGCGCGTGCGGGTGAGCCGCGGCGACGGGCGCACGGTGACGGTGCGGATCAACGACCGCTGCGGATGCCCGGGCGGTCGGATCGTCGACCTGTCGGAGGGGGCGGCGCGAAGGCTGGGGATGATCAAAGAGGGGGTGGTGACGGTGCGTCTCGAGGTGCTCGAGCGGTAGGCGCACCGCGATCAGGCGGCCGCGCGCCACTCCCTCCACTCGCGGACGATCTGGTCCGACAGATCCTTGGCGCTGTCGTGCAGCCAGTGCCCGCGGCGGGCGGCGATCTGCGTGCGCAAGATCGCGCGCGCCCGCGGCGTCCCCAGGTGAACGTTGGCCGTCTCGAATCCCATCGCGTAGAGCAGTCGCTCTTCGTCATGCTGCGAAGGCAGATCGCCCAGCTCGATGCGGGCGCAGTGAGGGGCCAGGCGGCGGATGAGCCAGCCGCCGACGACGCGAACGGTGGGATCGGGGACGCGGACGGCGCGCGAGATGATGGCCGTGTAGGCGTCGCTCGGGCCGCCGGCCGTCGCCGTCGCCGTCCCCTTAGCCGTCGCCGTCCCCTTGGCCGTCGCCGTCCCCTTGGCCGTCACCGTCCCGTTGGCCCACAGCCAGGCCGACGGGGCCGTTGCCTTCGCCTCGCGCGCCACCAGGCCGCCTTGCCAGGAGGCGATGCCGACGAAGCGTGGGCGGCCGAGGCTCCCCAGGCCTGCCACCCGCCGCGCGAAGCGGACGTCCAGCCGGCGCGCCGGCATCGCCGCCGTGATGGCCGCCGCCGCCCCGCGGTCGACCTCGGGCGTGGTGCGCAGCCCGTTCATTTTTCCCCAGAAGGTCGTCGGATGGCGCAGCTCGCCCATGGCGACGCGGCGGAGCCAGCCGTGCGTCTCCTCCAGCACGAATGGCCGCCCCCCCGCTTCGACGCCGGCGCGGTAGCCGGCGAGGATCGCCTCGCAGGCGGTGCGCCGCCGCACGGCGATGTGGTCGGCGAAGATCGCCAGGTGCGCGCTGGCCGCCAGCCGCACCAGATCCTGCGTCCAGGGAAGCACGGTCGTCTCGTCGAAGTCGTTGATGCCCCAGATGAGCCGCCCGTCGCTGTCGCGCCAGGTGCCGAAGTTCTCCAGGTGCAGGTCACCGACCGCCGCGACGCGCGCCGTGGGTGCCGCGCCGTTCTCCTTGTCCCGGGCGCACCAGAGCTGGCACCAGCGGTAGAACGTGGCGCGCATGAAGAAGAAAGGGCCCTCGCCCATCCGCCGGTGCTTGGTTCGCAGGTCGGCGCGCACGAGCGGCATCAACCCCCCCAGCCACTGCTCGTAACGGCGCGTGGCGCGGTGAATGTCCTCCATTCACCGGCTACCTTAGATCAAGCCGGTGAGATTTTTTTTCCGCTCTTCACGCGAAGCGTCGGCCCGGTCATGGCGAACCCCATCGCGTCGCGATCGACGGAGCCGTCGACCTCGACCTTGGCGCCGTCCTGTTCGATCCCGCGAAGCGCGCCTTCGAGCACGTAGGTGGTGCCGTCGTCGGCCACGAGCTGCCAGTGCCCGCCTTCGAGGTCGTTCCTGCGAACCGTCCCGTGAAACTTGGCCATGCTTCAACTATACGTCGCCCTCAACGCTCGCGCTTGACGGATGGGGCTCGAGCGTCAGCTTTCCAGGAAGAAGGACAGGAAGGGACAACAAAAGGGGAGGTGGGCGATGGGGAGAGCGCAGCTTGGAAGTTGGTGGGCGGCGGGGTCGATTATCTGTCTGCTCATTTCGGCCGGCGTCGCGGCGCAGAGCGCGGCGCCGGTCCCGGTCTCTCGATTCGACGAGCGCGGCGGCGGCGATCAGGCGGCCCTGGTGGCGCTGCATCGCCAGAACCAGCAGGCCATCGTCGACGCGCAGATCGCCCAGCAGCGGGCGACGCTCGGCGCGGTCCGCGACTACGCGGCGACCATCATCAGCAACCGCGCGATGTCAGACGCCACGATGATGAACTACGCGCGCACGCAGGGGATGAACCTCGGCGAGATCCGCCTCGGCGCCGGCGCGATGGCCAACGGCGCGCTGACGAGGGTCGACCTGGTGAGCGCGCCGGCCGGACAATTCGACCACGACTTCGCGGCCAAGATGGTGAACGATCACCAGGCGGCCATCGACCAGACGCAGAAGGCCCAGGCCCTGGCGCGCGCACCGGGGATGGCGGCGATGCTTCAATCGATTGTCCCGCCGCTGTTGCAGCAGCAGGCCGACGCCATGGCGCTGGTGGCGGCGCTCCCCGTCCCGCCCAGCTCCGCGCTCCAGCTGCCCGGGCAGCCGCCCGGGGTCAGCCGGACCAGCACCGGCGCCGACATCCCTCCGGCCCTCGCGCCGTAAGCCGACGCCGCGAGCAACACCGAGAGAACGAAGGCGACGAACATTGGCCCGAGCGGCCCGGCCCGCTCAGGCGCCGAAGCGTTTGATCGCGCGTTCCTTGGCCTTGGCCGCCTCGATCGCGCGATCGCGCGGCGGCGCGTGCGTCACCAGCGAGTCGACCAGGCGGCGCGCCACGCGAAAGCTTTCGTCCACACCGCGCGCGAAGGCCTTCTCGTTCTCGTGCGAGGGGTGGGTGAACCCGCTCAGCTTGCGCACGAACTGCTCGCAGGCGGCACGCACCTCTTCGTCCGTGGCCGGCGGCGCGAAATTGAACAGCGTCTTGATGTTTCGGCACATGCCGCGAGGCTAGCACGGCCCCGCGGCACCTCAGCGCGCGCGCCGCCGCTACGGCGCAGCGTTGGGCGCGCTGTTCGTGGCGGTACATTGCGGGAGGCTGTTGAGCCACGCTGCCAGCATCGCCACGCCGGAGCTGTCGACCTGGTGGGTGACCTCGGGAGGCATCTGGATGCCGGCCGGCGTTCCGTCGACGCCGTCGCGATGGTCCATGCGGTAGTAGGCCGTGCTGCCGCCCGGGTCGCAGGGGGCGAAGACCTGCGGATTTGTGACGCCGGGGATGGCGAAGAAGGAGCCGACGCCCATGCCGGTGGTCCAGGTGGGGGTGGTCTCGACGCTGGCCAGCGTTGCGACGTCGAGCCGCATGAAGAGACCGGTGTCCTCCGCCCCGCCGCTGTCGGGGTTGTGGCAAGGGTTGCCGCAGTTCATGTGCAGATAGCCGAGCGCCGCGGAGGCGGTGGCGTCGCCGGGGATGGTGATCGGTTGTGCGGGCGGGTCGGTGAGGAGGTTGTCGGCGGTGAGGGTCGCCATCGTCACGCCGGACGCCAAGGCGGTCGACAGCGCCACCGCCTCGAACCCCAGCACGGCGTCGTAGCGTCCGGTGTGACAGTCATAGCAGGCGCTCTGCGCGGGGACTTCGTAGCTGTCTGGATCGGTGCCGAGGCGCTCGCCGTCGATGAGCTCGGTGGCGGTCGACTCGTCGGACGACCAGGCGTAGGTCGTGAAGTACCAGTTGCCGGTGGGCTGCTTCCAGAGCAGCCGCGTCTCGATGCGCGCGCCGCCGACGACGAACTCCTTCCAGACCTTGGTTCCCTTGGGGAACGTCCACTGGTCCATGTTCGACGTGTCGATCTTCGTCCCCGGCGGCAGGTAGATCCAGCGGGTCTTGTTCGCGCCGTCGCTCCAGAGGTGCAGGCCCGGGTCGTATTGCGTGACGCCCGGGGCGACGGTCTTGGTCGCCCAGTCGGAGTAGAGGCCGGTGCAGCGAAGATCGAGCGCCTCTTGAGACGCGCCGAACGTGCAGTCGGGCACGGTGCCGTCGGCTCCGTTCGCGTCGGCCGGGGTGGCGTCCGTTCGAGCGCCGTCGGTCCGCGCCGCGTCCGTTCGAGCGGCGTCGCTCGGCGCGCTGTCGCCGACACCGTCTCGACGGGCGTCGTTGCCCGCCGGCGCGTCGCGGGCGCCGTCGGTTCGCGCCGCCGCGTCGTCCCCTCCGCCGTCGCGCTTGACGTCGGACGCGCTGCCGCAAGCCCCCCCGATCAGAACGGCGAGCGCGAGCGCCACCGCCCCGCAAGCTCCGATCCCCGGCGAACGAAGTGCCACCACCCCATTTCTATACATGAACGAAGTGGCTCCGCACAGAGCGCTGACCGGCGGCCCTTGCAGAGCCGCCGGCGCGTCGATGTCGACGTCGACCGGTCAGCTACGGCTGGCGCGCGCGGCCGGGCGCCTGCGGCCGACGTTTTCGCCGTGGTAGCCTTTTCCGATGCCGCGCCGCCCGAACGATCTCGATCGCCGCGCCGTCGTGAAGGCGCTCGGCGTCGGCATTCCGGCCGCCGCGTTCGGCGCCTGCCGGATTGACGGACCCCGCGCCGGGACCGGCGGCCTGTCGCGGCCGCGCGAGGTGGCGAACCTGGTCGACGCGCAGCCGACGGTCGAAGGGGCGGGCGTCCGGTTGCGCCGGGCGCTCGGCGCGCGCGCCGTGCCGATGCTCGATCCGTTCCTGCTGCTCGACGAGATTCACTCCGACAATCCCGACGACTACCTGCGCGGCTTCCCGACCCACCCGCACCGCGGCTTCGAGACCGTGACCTACATGCTCGACGGCGCGATGGAACACCGGGACAGCATGGGCAACCACGGCCACCTCGGTCCGGGCAGCGTGCAGTGGATGACGGCCGGGCACGGCATCGTCCACTCCGAGATGCCCCAGCAAGAGAAAGGGCGGATGTGGGGTTTTCAGCTGTGGGTGAATCTCCCGGCGGCGAACAAGATGATCCGGCCGCGTTACCAGGACATCACGCCGGGCCGCGTGCCGGAGACGATCGTCGACGACGCGGCCGTGCGCCTGGTGGCGGGCGAGATCGACGGGCGGCGCGGGCCGGTCGAAGGGATCGTCACCGCGCCCGAGATGCTCGACGTCAACCTGCCGCCGAAGGGGGCGATGTCGCGCCCGCTCCCTGCGACGCACAACGCGTTCGTCTACGTCATCGAAGGGAGCGCGCAGATCGGCGGCGCGCGGACGACCGTTGGCGCGGGGCAGCTCGCGGTGCTGGGCCCCGGCGATCTGCTGGCGCTGCGCTCCGACGGCGGCGGCCGGATGCTCTGCCTCGCCGGTCGCCCCATCGGCGAACCGGTCGCGCGCTACGGACCGTTCGTCATGAACAGCGACGACGAGCTCCGCCAGGCGATCGACGACTACCGCGCCGGCCGCCTCGTCGGCGGCTGAGCGCGCGGCCCGGCTGCAGAATGATGATAGTTTACTGCCGCGGCGGCGTGCGTTACGCTACGCCGAAGCGGGAATCAACGCACCGGTCGTGCGTTCTTTCGCCAGTGGCCAGCCGGGCAAGAAGCCGTCGCCCCCTCGAGAAAGGATCTCCGATGATTTCGCGCGAGCGTTCGATCAGATTGGCGTCGTTTGTGTCGGGTGTTCTGATTACGGGCATCGTGGGCCTGCCGGCCGCGCGGGCGCAGGACAACTCGCCGCCGGCGGGATATCCCCCCGCGACGGCGCCCAGCGATCCGAATGCGCCGAACGCGCCGAACGCGCCGCCTCCGGGCGTCTACCCGGCCCCGGCGGGGTCGCCGCCGCAATACACGCCCGCCGTTCAACAGCCGGCCCCTGCGCCGGTCCTCAACCCTTTTGTCTTGATGCCCTTCGTGGGGGTCGAATCGATCCAGAACGCCGCCGCGACGAACGAAGGACCCGGGCTGCGGATCGGCGCGATCGCAGGCGCGCGGCTGAATGATCTGGTGTCGATCAACGGCGAGCTGGTGTTCGACGTATCGAACCTGGAGAACGTCCCTTCCGGTGTCAGCGCGAGCGAGTACACCTTTCAGCTCTCATTCGCGCCGTTGATTCATCTCGTCCCCCCGGGAGCGCCCGTCGAGTTCGCGCTGGGACCCAAGCTCGGCTTCTTCCACGTCGCGGCGTCCGCCACCGAGGACGGTGCAGAGACGGACGATTCGGCCACCGGGTGGTTGGCCGGCCTCAATGTCGCCGTTTTCGGGCGGCTCTCCGATGCGCTCTCGTTGGGCGGACTGTTCAGCTTCGACTATGAGAAGGCGACCAGCTGCAGCATCACCCCCGACGACTACGGGGGCTGCTCGACCGATGGTTCCGACGGTGTCAAGGTCATCGCGTTCAGCGCGGCGGCGCTGTTCTGAGCTGAGCTCCGCCGCGGCGCTCGGGCGCTCTTGACGAGGCGCGAGGTCGAGCGGCGGTGCCCGGATCGGCGCGCCGTTCATACGCGGGAATACCGTTGACCCGAGACGTTTGTCCCCTATCGTGACCGATCACCGTTTCTATCGGGCGGCGCTCGCCGCCGTTCTCCTGGCCTCGGCTGCGTGCGGCGAGGTCAATTCGCGCGCCGACGCGGGGGGGAGCGGCGGCGCAAGTGCCGGCGGATCGTCCGGCGGCGGTGGTGTGCCGGCGTCGGGCGGACAGGGCGGGTCGGGGGCCGGCGGTGGTGTTGCGGGCGGCAGCGGGAGCCCGGGCACGGGCGGGGGCGGCGGCGCCGCGGGGGGAAGCGCGGCAGGCGCGGGCGGAGGCGCGGCGGGCGCGGGCGGAAGCGCGGCGGGCGCGGGCGGAAGCGTGGCGGGCGCGGGCGGAGGCGCGGCGGGCGCGGGCGGAAGCGCGGCGGGCGCGGGCGGAAGCGCGGCGGGCGCGGGCGGAAGCGCGGCGGGCGCGGGCGGAAGCGGCTGCGTGTCTGCCGTTGGTTGCCCTGGAGCAACGACGGCGTGCCAGCATCCCACCTGCAACGCGGGCGCCTGCGGTG
>CAVRRT010000123.1:0-13431 GCA_963723305.1 uncultured Pseudomonadota bacterium | reverse complement strand
ACCGGCGTCGGCGCACCCTCGTAGGCGTCGGGGGCCCACATGTGGAAGGGGACGGCGGCGACCTTGAACACCAGCGCGATCAAGATGAAGTACTCGCCGAGGTAGAAGATCGGCATCTCGCTGGCGGCCGGCGTGCGGGCAGCGATGGCGGAGTAGAGGAACTCGCCGCCGGTGGCGCCGTAGACCATGGCGATGCCATAGACCAGGAAGCCGGTGGCGAACGCCCCCATGAGGAAGTACTTCATCGCCCCTTCGGCGCTGCGCAAGCTCCGCCGCGCGCAGCCGGTGAGGATGTAGGCGGCGAGCGACATGGTCTCGATGCCGATGAGCAGCGACACCAGGCTGGTGGCGTGGACGACCATCATCATGCCGGCGGTGGCGAACAGCACGAGCGCGTAGAACTCGCCGAACTCGAACCCCTGCTCGCGCAGATAAGGCGGCGCGAACAGCAGCGTCAACAGCGCGGCCATCACGAAGGCGCCGTCGAGGTAGAGCGCCATCCGGTCGACGGTCAGCATCCCCTGGAAGTGCGTGGTCGGCTCCACGGCGTCGGCCCAACCGACGGCGATCGCCACCAGCGCCGCGACGCAGCCGGCGATGCCCATCCAGGCCAGCCCCGATCGCGCGGTGCCGCGCACGAAGGTCTCCGCCAGCAGGATCACGCAGCCCATGCCGATGAGGATCAGCAGCGGCGCGTAGGCGAGCAACTGGGTGACGTCGAAGGTCATGGCGCGCTCCCTTCCGGCGCCGCCGCGGCGGGCGCGGGTGCCGACGGCGTGGGAGCGGCGGCGGCCAGGGCCGGATAGACGTGGGCCGGCGCGTCCGGGCTGCGCTTCGACTCCTGCAGCCGATCGCGGTAGTTGGCGACGAAGGCCTCAACCGACTTTTCGGAGCGGGCGAGAATCGGCTGCGGGGCCAGGCCCATCACCAGCGCGGCAGCGACGACGATCCCGAACACCCAGGTCTCGCGGCCGTGGATGTCGCGCACCGCCTTGTTCTCGGGCTTGTCGAGCGGGCCGAACATGAGCTTCTGGTACATGGTCAGCAGGTACATCGCCGCGATGATCACCGCGGTGGCCGCGATGGCGCCCATCAGCTTGGGCGAGGGGAAAAATCCGGTCATCCCCGCCGGCAGCCAGGTCTTGTTGGCGGTGAAGGTGCCGATCAGCACCAGGAACTCACCGACGAAGCCGCAGAGGCCGGGGAGCCCGACCGAGGCCAGCACGATGGCCAGGAAGAGAGCCGCGAAGACCGGCATCTTGGCCCACAGGCCCCCGAAGTCGGCCAGCCGGCGCGTGTGCCGGCGGTCGTAGAGCAGGCCGACCGCGAAGAAGAGGCCGCCCGTCGAGATGCCGTGCGCCAGCATCTGGTAGACGGCGCCCTGGATGCCGGTCGGATTCAGCGTGAGGATGCCGAGCACCACGAACCCCAGGTGCGACACCGACGAATAGGCCACCAGCTTCTTGGCGTCGTCCTGGACGTACGCCATCAGCGCGCCGTAGACGATCCCGATGACCGCCAGGACCGCGATCAGCGGGGCAGCATCGGCGGCGGCCAGCGGGAAGAGCGGCAGCGCGAAGCGCAGGAACCCGTAGGCCCCGAACTTCAGCATCACGGCGGCCAGGATCACCGAGCCTCCCGTGGGCGCCTCGACGTGCGCATCGGGCAACCAGGTGTGCAGCGGGAAGAGCGGCACCTTGATGGCGAACGCCAGCGCGAAGGCGGCGAAGCAGAAGATCTGCGAGCCCTCCGGCAGCGTGAGGTGGGACAGCTGCGTGTAGTCGAAGCTGTTGCCGCCGGTCGCCATGTGCCACTGGGCGTAGAGGTAGAGGATCGCCACCAGCATCAGCAGCGACCCGACCAGTGTGTAGATGACGAACTTGATCGAGGCGTAGAGCCGCCGCTCCCCGCCCCAGATCCCGATGATGAAGTACATCGGGATGAGCATCAGCTCCCAGAAGACGTAGAAGACGAAGAGATCGAGCGCCAGAAAAGCGCCGATCATGCCGGTCTCCAGGATCAGCATGAGGGCGATGAACTCGCGGACGCGGATGTTCCGGATGCCGATCGCCTGCGGCGAGAGCAGCGTCAGCGGCATCATGAAGGTCGTCAGCATCACCAGCCAGAGCGAGATCCCGTCGACGCCGAGGTGGAAGCGAATTCCGAGCGGCGCGATCCAGCTCTTGTCGACCTCCATCTGGAAGCCGGCCTGACCGGCGTCGAAGCCGGTGAGGATCAGGATCGACAGCGCGAAGGTGACGATCGACGTCAGGAGGCCGAGGCCGCGGTGGATCGATTCTTCCTCGCGCGGAACTAGCATGACGAGGATGGCGCCGAAGAGCGGCAGCAGCGTGACCCAACCGAGGACGCCCATCAGCGCACCTCGACTTTCTGCTTCACCGTCGAGCTGGTTCTCCAGCGCGGATCCGTGACCTCGACCCGGATGGTGTAGCTGCCCGGGCGGCGATAGGCGTGATGCGCGGCGGGAGCGGGGCCGGCCGCCTCGGGCTTGTCGTCGTCGCCGAAGTCGAAGCTGTACTCGAGCGGTCGGCTGGACGGCTTGCTGCCGCGGCGCGCGTCGACGTCGACCGCCATCCCACTGACCGCCACCTTGAGCGCGTCAGGCGTGGTCGGCCGGGTGCTGAAGAAGACGATCCCGGCGGCGCCGATGGCGAAGACGGCCATGTACCGCTGCCCGTCGCCCGACTGAATGCTGCGCGAGAGCCGCCCGAAGAAGTCGACCAGCGCCGCCGGCAGACCGACCATGATCTTGTCGATGAGGATGCGGTCGACGACGAAGTAGATGGCCTGCGAAATCCGCTTGATCGGTCGGATGAAGAGGAACTGGTAGAGCTCGTCGATGCGGAACTTGTCGCGCGCCAGCTTGACCAGCCTGGGGAAGGTGGCGGCGAACCAGCGCGCCGGCTGGCGGTAACCGCCGCCGTAGAAGATCCAGGCGAAGCCGATCCCCACCAGCGCCAGCACCGTGGCGCCGATCATGACGCTCACCTCGGTGAAGGCGGAGACGTCCACCTCTGGTCCGAGCACGGGCGAAAGCTCGCGATCGAACAGATTCCAGTCGGGGTGGTCAAAGAGGCCCCCCGGGAGGCCGACGAAGCCGCCCAGTGCGGCGCCGATCGCCAACACCACCAGCGGGCCCACCATGCTGCCGGGCGATTCGTGGATGTGATGCTGGACCTCGTGCGAGGCGCGCGACTCGCCGGAGAAAACCAGAAAATAGAGCCGCGACATATAAAAGGCCGTCCCCAGCGCGGCGACGCTGAGCGTGATGCTGGCGGCGTTGCCGACCCAGGCGAAGTCCTTGAGCGCCTTGGCGTCGAACGCGCCGGAGATGATCGAATCCTTGGAGAGAAATCCCGAGAAGACGATGCCGCAGATGGCCAGCCAGCAGACGACGAACACACCGTGCGTCCAGGGGAGCTTCTTGCGGAGTCCCCCCATGGTGGTGATGTCGCCCGAGCCGCTCATGGCGTGCATGACCGAGCCGGCGCAGAGGAAGAGCCCCGCCTTGAAGAAGGCGTGGGTGTAGAGGTGGAAGATCCCGCCTTCGAAGTTGCCCGTCCCGACGCCGACGAACATGAAGCCGAGCTGGCTGACCGTCGAATAGGCCAGCACCTTCTTGAAATCGTTCTGCGCGAAGCCGATCACCGCCGCGAACAGCGCCGTCAGCGCGCCGACCGCCGTCACGATCGCCATCGCCGCCGGCGCCAGCAGGTAGACGGCGTGCATGCGGGCCACCATGTAGACGCCGGCGGTCACCATGGTGGCGGCGTGGATCAGCGCCGAGACCGGCGTGGGTCCGGCCATGGCGTCGGGGAGCCAGACGTAGAGCGGAATCTGCGCCGACTTGCCGGTGGCGCCGACGAAGAGAAAGAGCGCCGCCCAGAAGGCAACGGTGGAACCCCACAGCGGCTGGGTCAGCACGCCGCCGTCGATGGCCGTCGCCTGGATCTCCCGGAAGTTGAGCGTCCCCGCGTACTGATAGAGCAGGAACATCCCGATCAGGAACCCGAGGTCGCCGATCCGGTTGGTGATGAACGCCTTCTTGCCGGCGTCGGCGTTGGCGGTCTCCTTGTACCAAAAGCCGATCAAGAGGTAGCTGCAGAGGCCCACCCCCTCCCACCCGATGAACATGATGGGGAGGCTGTCGCCGAGGACCAGCACCAGCATCGACCCGCAGAAGAGGTTCAGGTAGGCGAAGAAGCGCGGGTAGTCGGGGTCATGGTCCATGTACCCGGCCGAGTAGATGTGGATCAGGAACCCGATGAACGTGATGATCAGGCAGAGCAGCCCGGAGAGCGCGTCGAGCCGGAACGCCAGATCGATCTTCAGCTGACCGGCGGCGATCCAGGTGCCGACGGTGTCGTGGAGGCCGCCCGATCCCGCCGACGGCAGCGCGGTGAAGAAGGCATCGAGCACGACCAGGCAGGAGCCGGCGATGGCGCCGGCGGCGACCGCCACGACCGTGTCGCGCGACCACTTGCGGCCGAACAACATCAGGACGGCGGCTCCCAGGAAGGGGAGCAGCGGAATGAGGCGAAGGTTGAAGGTCACGGCGGCGTCTCGCTCAGCGCTTCATCAGAGTGATTTCGTCGAGGTTGACGGTCTGTCGGCCGCGGAAGAGGCCGACCAGAATTGCAAGCCCGACCGCCGCCTCGGCCGCCGCGAGCGCGATGATCAGAAAGGCGAGCACGTGCCCCTTGAGGTCGCCGAGCTGGCGGGCGAAGGCGATGAGGGCCAGGTTGCCGCCGTTCAGCTGCAGCTCGATCCCCATGAGGACGATGAGCGCATTCCGGCGCAGCAGGACGCCCGAGGTCCCGATCAGGAACAGCACGAAGGAGAGGACCAGATAGTAGGTGGTGGGCATGGCGTCGATCTAGTGGTGCCCTTCCGGCGCCGGCTCGGAAGTCTCCGACGCGCCCGGGTAGTCGTGGCTGGAGAGCTCGTGGACCTGCTTGCGGTAGTCGGCGGCCCGAAAAGCGGCGACCTCCTTCTGGTGCGAGCGCGAGATCACCACGCCGCCGATGATGGCGACCAGGAGCAGGATGGAGATCGCCTCGAAGGGGTAGAGGAAGTCGCGGAAGAGAACGTCGCCCACGGCGGCGACGGTGCCGAAGCTGTCCGACGGAGGGGAGGGGATCTGGAGCGGCATCTTGACCCCCACCACGTCGACGAACTTGATGAGGAGGTAGACGCCGGCCAGGACGCCCAGCACGCGCACCGGCCGGAGCGACACCGGGGTCACCTCTTCGCGGTTCAGGATCATCACCACGAAAATGAAGAGCACCATGATGGCGCCGGCGTAGACCAGCACCTGCAAGACGGCCAGGAAGTGCGCCGACAGCGTGGCGTACATCGCCGCCAGCCCGAAGAAGCTGGCCACCAGCGACATGACCGCGGTGACCGGGTTCTTGCGGGTCATGGTGAAGATCGCGAAGAAGGTGATGAACGCGGCGAGGATCCAGAAGACGACCACGTCGCCCGCCGAGGCGCCCTCGGGGCTCAGGAAGGGGATCACGCTGCCGCTCCCTTGGCCGCCGCGGGGATCCCGATGGTCTTGGGCTTGATGCGCGCCTCGAAGTCGGCGCGGAACTTGGTCAGGAAGCCGAGCATCGGCCAGGCCGCCGCGTCGCCCAGCGCGCAGATGGTGTTGCCGCCGATCCCGTTGGCGATGTTGGCCAGGAGCTCGACGTCGCCGGCCTCCCCCTCGCCGCGCGCCAGCCGTTTGCAGACGCGCGACAGCCAGCCCGAGCCCTCGCGGCAGGGCGTGCACTGGCCGCACGACTCGTGGGCGTAGAACTCCATGATCCGCGCGCAGAGCGCGACGACGTCGGTGGTGTCGTCGAACACCACGATGCCGCCCGAGCCGGCCATCGTCTTGAGCTTGCGCCCGCCCCCGAGATCGAAGGGGACGCCCGGCCGCACCTCGACGTCCTTGATGCGCGGGTCGGTCATGAGCGCGTCGAACTCGCAGGGGACGTCGAGCTCGGAGGCGTCGAGCGGCGGCATCGAGCTGCCGCCCGGAATGACGCCCTTGAGCTGCCGGCCGTTGGGGATGCCCCCGCAGACGTCATAGATGAGATCGCGGAACGGGATCCCCATCGGCAGCTCGAACACGCCCGGCTTGTTGACGTGGCCCGAGACACAGACGATGCGCGTGCCGCCCGACTTGCCGCTGCCGAGGCCGGCGAACCATTCGCCGCCCTTGGTGACGATCTCGGGGATGTTCATGATCGTCTCGACGTTGTTGACCACCGTCGGCGCGTTGAAGAGCCCCTTGATCGCCGGGAACGGCGGCTTGAGCCGCGGCCAGCCGCGCTTCCCCTCCAGCGAGTTCAGGAGGCCGGTCTCCTCGCCGCAGATGTAGGCGCCAGCACCGCGGTGGAGCGTTACCTCCAGCTTGAACGCGCCGCCGCCGCCGACCGCCGGGTGATCCTTGCCGAGCCAACCGGCGGCGTACGCCTCGTCGATCGCCCCCTGGACGATCTTCGCCTCGCGCATCATCTCGCCGCGAATGTAGATGTAGGCGTGCTTGCAGCCGAGGGTGTAGCGAGGCGATCATCATCCCCTCGATCAGCAGGTGCGGATCGAAGGCCAGCAGCTCGCGGTCCTTGCAGGTCCCCGGCTCTGACTCGTCAGCGTTGACGACCAGGTAGACGATCTTGGCGTCCTTGGGGATGAACGACCACTTCATCCCCGTCGGAAAGCCCGCGCCACCGCGGCCGCGCAAGTTCGACTTCTTCACCTCGTCGACCAGCGCGGCCGGTTGCAGCGTGAGCGCCCGGCGCAGCGCCTCGTAGCCCCCGCGCTGCTGGTAGACCGCCAGCTTGTGACTGTCCGCGACGCCGAAGTTCTTGGTGACGATCTTGACGTTCGCCCCCTTCAACTCTTGCCAGGTGGCCGCCATGTCAGACCTTCCCTCCGCCGGGGCCCACGCCCAGCATCGTGCGGTCGAGCGGCGTCGCCTGCTTCTGCTCGCGCGACCGCCGGCGCAGCTCCTCCAGCACGACGTCCACCTTCTCGGGCGTGAGGTCGAGGAAGTAGTTGTCGCCGCAGATCATCATGGGGGCGTTGGCGCAGGCAGCCAGGCACTCTTCTTCCACGATGGAGAAAACGCCGTCGGCGGTGGTCTCGCCGGCCTTGATCCCCAGCCGCCCCTCGATGTGCTGGAGGATGCCGTAGCCCCCCTTCAACATGCAGGAGATGTTGGTGCAGACCATCAGCTCGTTCCGCCCCTTCTTCTCACGGTGAAACATCGTGTAGAAGGTGACGACCCCGTAGATGTGGGCGGCAGTCAGGTCGAGCGTGCGCGACACCAGCTCGATCACGTCGTCGGGCAGGTGGCCGAACTCCTCCTGGGCCACGTGAAGCACCGGCAAAAGCGCGGCCTGCTTGGTCGGATACCGCGAAAGCAGCCTCTCGACCCGTTGCTTCGATTGCGCTGAAAACTCGAGCGGCATGGGTGGCTAAGCCGCCGCGAAACTAAGAGAAACGAGCGTGACTGTCAACAGCGCCGGCAACCGGCACGGCGGTCAACCCCATCTGACTGATCCGCCGACTGATCCGCCGACCGACTCGCCAACTGACTTGCCGAAAGCCTGCGGGTGGCCGTCAGATTTTATCGACGTAATATCGTGCAACGGCGGCTACCGTGGCATCGGGGGGGCCGAGATCGATGATCGCCTTCTTCAGCAGCATAGCGGCGACGGCCTGATCCCCGTCCTGATAGGCGAGGTAGCCGAGCCAGGCGATCGGCAGCGCGTAGCGCGGGTGCAGGACGGTCGCCCGCTCGAGCGCCAGCCGGGCCCCCGCCCGATCGTCCAGCAACGCCCGCGCAGCGCCGAGCCGCGTGTATGCGAAGGCAGCGCGGAACGGATCGCTGTCGTCTTTACAAAGGGAGAGCGCCAGCTCCTCCCGCGCGGCGGCGGCGCGCAGGATCGCGGGATCCCCGGAGGCCATCCCGCGGGAGAGCAGGCTCCCCCCCACCGCGCTCTGGGCGCCGCATGAGCGCGGGTTGACCGCCACGGTGGCCAGCCAGAGCCGCTGGTCGTCGCGCCAGTCGCCGTGCCGGACGTTCAGGACGACGGCCAGCGCCAGCAGCCAGCCGGCCCCGAGCAGGGCACCCCGGCGGCGCGCGGGCGCCGGATGCCGCTCCATGAACAGCGCGGAGGCCGCCGCGGCGGCGAGGCCGATCCCGCAAAGCGGCAGGTAAAGGAAGCGCTCGGCGGCGGGGATCGGGATGGGCAGCAGGTTCGAGACCGGGAGCAGCGTGAGGAGAAACCAGCCCAGGCCCAGCGCCGCCAGCCGCTCGCCCCGCCGGAAGGCGAAGGCGATGAGGCCAAGGTAGAGCAGGACGCCCGCCCCGGCCAGCAGCACAGGGCCGAGCGGTTGGGCGCCGAAGCGGAAGTAGCCGGTGTAGTCGGCGCAGAGGGGCCAGGGCCAGATCAGCAGACGGAGGTCGTGCGCCCAGATCGCCGGCAGCCCGATCAGGGTCCCGCCGAAGCTGCCGCCCGGATACTGCGCGTAGGCGACCGGCGTCTTCATCGGCCCGAAGCGGATGCCGAGGTAGACGAGCGTGACGACGCCATAGGGAATCAGCTCGACCACCAACCGGCGCGCCAGCGTCCAGAAGGGCGCGGGGGACGCCGGCGCGGGGGGACCACCCCAGGTCCGGGGCGTCTCGCGGTCGAACCGCCCGAGCCGCAGGAGCGCCAGCAGCGCCGGCGCCATCACCGCCGACTCCTTCGACAGCAGGCCAAGGCCGTAGCAGAGGAGCGCCAGCACCGGGCGCCGGTCGAGCGCCAGGATCAGCGTCGCCAGCGTGAAGGCGGTGACCAGCGAATCCTCGCGAAACGAGGCGTTGTCGACCGTCTCGGCGGTGATGGGGTGCAGCACGAACAGCAGGCCGGCCACGATCGCCCAGCGCCGCCGCGGCTCGGGAAGCAGCCGCCGGCAGAGCGCCATCAGCAGCCAGGCGGCGACGATGTGCCCGAGCAGGCTGTCCAGCTTGAACACCACCGGGTGGAACCAGACCAGCGCGTCCAGCATGTACGTGAAGGTGCAGAACGGGCGCCAGGTCCCCTCCAGGCTGGCGGCGAAATAGCTGGTCGAGAACAGCGTCCCGAATGATCCCCCTTGCAGAAACCGCTGGGCACCGACGATGACCAGCCCCTCGTCGTAGCTGAACCCGTTGCCGAGCGCGCGGGCGAAGGCGAGGATCGCCACGGCCGCCACGATCGTGGCCGCGCCCCGCGGCGTCGCCCACCAGGGCGGAACCGCTGTCGGCCGGCGCCGCCAGTGGGACGGCCGCGCATGGATAGGCAGATTGTACATGCGCCGGTGGATGTCGCACGATCGGCCAAGTACAATCGACGCATGTGCGAGCTTCTGGGGATGGAGTGCAACGTCCCCACCGACATCACCTTCTCGTTCACCGGATTCGCCCTCCGCGGCGGAAAAACCGGCCCGCACGCGGACGGCTGGGGGGTGGCCCTCTACGAGGGAAGGTTCGCGCGCAGCTTCCTCGAGCCGAAGCCGGCCTGCGAGAGCGCCATGGCCAGCTACATTCGTGACAACGCCATCAAGACCCTGCTCGCGGTGGCGCACGTGCGCAAGAAGACCCGCGGCAAGGCGAGCCTCGAGAACACCCACCCGTTCAAGCGGGCGCTCTGGGGGCGGCACTGGGTCTTCGCCCACAACGGCACGCTGCCCCACGTGAAGAGGCGCAAGCTGCGGCTCGAGCAGCCGGTCGGCGAGACCGACAGCGAGCATGCCTTCTGCTGGATGATCGAGCGCCTGCGCGAGGCGTTCCCGGGCGGCTACCCGAAGGACCCCAAGCGGCTCTGGGGGGTGATCGCGGCGCTGGGCGGCGAGCTCGGCGCCGAGGGGAAGTTCAACTTCCTGCTCGCCGACGGGCGCCACCTCTACGCGCGTTGCGGGACCAGGCTCTGTTACATCATCCGCAAGGCGCCGTTCGGGCGCGCCACGCTGCGCGACGCCGAGATGGCGATCGACTTCTCGGCGGTGACGACCGTGAAGGACCGCGTGGCGGTCGTCTCCACCGAGCCGCTCACCCGTGACGAGGTCTGGCAGCAAGGGGAGCCCGGATCGCTGTGGGTGTTCGGGCGCGGCGCCCTGCGCGCGTCGTTGCCGAGCGGCGCTGCCGATCGCGATCCGGTGCGGCGGCGCGCGCGCGCGAAGTCGTTGGTCCCGGCGGCGACGCGCGCCGCCTGACCGAAGCCCGATGCGGCCCGCTGCCCGCGCGCGGGCCACCGCGCCGAGCAGAGCTCTCATCTCCTGGTTTTCCCCGACTTTTCGGAGGGATTTCGGGGATGTATGAAAGTTAACTTGCGGTGCCCGAGCTGTTTTGCTTTCGTCTCGGTCGAAGTCGGGTTCAGCGGCGATGCAACAGGAGAGCTCATGAAGACAGCGCTTGGAACGTGGGGGATCCGGACGAAGTTGGTGCTGGCGGCGGGTGCACTGTTGATGATCTTGGCGCCGACGGCGCGTGCCCAAGACATGGCCGCTCCGGCGCCGACCTCGCCGCCGCCGACCGTCGCCACTCCAGGGACCACCTGGGCGCCCGCGGCGCCCGGGATGAAGGGGCTCAGCATCTGGGGAATCATTCCCTGGGGCGGCTTCGGCGCGGGCGCGCGGTTCATGATGCCGTTGCCGATCCCCTCGCTGCTGGCGAACGCCGGCACCTCCCTCCGTGACACCTGGGATCTGGAGTTCGGCGCCGACATCCTGCACTGGTCGTACAACTTCGGCGTCCCCGGCGACTCGTTCAACTACAGCTGGACCGAGGTGCTTCCAGTGGCCGGAGTGATGTGGAACCTCTGGTTCACCAAGAACTTCGCGGTCTATCCGAAGCTCGAGCTCGGCTACGCTTTCGGTTGGTTCTCGGACTGGAACACTGGAGCCGGCAACAACCAACCGACCTACGGCGGCTTCTTCATCGCCGGCGACGCCGGCGCGCTCTACAAGCTCGACAACGGCCTCACTTTGCGCGCAGAGCTCGGATCCGACGGGCTCAAGGCCGGCGCCGGCTGGCTGTTCTAGATCGGGCCCCTCGGAGGGTCCCGCGCCCCCCGCGATGAGGTCGGTCGAGCAATGCTCGCCCGACCTCGACGCGTTTGGTTCGGGACCTGATCGCGGTCTCGCGTTCTCATCCTTGATCGTGGGACGCTGGTGCTAGGCTCCGCGCGTGCCAGGTCCCGACGAGCGCGCCGGTTTTGATCGCCGCCAGTTCTTGAAACGCGGCCTGTTCGGGGGAGCGCTGCTGGTTTTGGGCGGAGCGCTGCCGTTCCTGTTTCGAACGACGCGACGGGGAGCGGCGCCGCGCGGTCCGCTGCGGCTGCTCTCCGCAGACGAGTACGCGGTCTTGACGGCGGTGGCCGCGCGGATCGCCCCCGGCGACGGCGCCGACGCCCGCTGGCCCCGCGCCGAGGCGCTCGACTGCGCAGGCAAGATCGACGCGCTCATGGCCACGGTTCATCCCGACGTCGGCAACGACTTCCGCCGGTTGCTGCGCCTGTGCGAGAGCGGTTTCGTCGGCGCGCTCGTCGCCGGCTCGCCACGGCCGTTCACCCGCGCCACGCCGGCCGAGCAGGACGCGCGGCTCGAGGCCTGGCGCCGCTCGCGGCTGGCGCTCCTCCGCAGCGGCTACCAGGCGCTCAAGCGGCTCTCCCACGCTGCCTATTACTCGTCGCCGGAGATCTACGCCCTGGTCGGTTATCCGGGCCCGCCTTCGGTGCCGCAGCCGCTGGACGTCACCCCATGAGCCGGCGATGCCGGTAGCCGGCCGGATCGTCAGCGGCGCCGAGCTGCCCGAGCTGTCGTCGGTCGAGGTCGACTTCGTCGTCGTGGGCAGCGGCGCCGGCGGGAGCACCGCCGCCGCCGTCCTGGCCGCCGCCGGCGCGCACGTCGTCGTCCTCGAGGAGGGGGGCCACTACACGCGGCGCGACTTCAACTTGCAGGAGTCGTGGGCCTACCCGGCGCTCTATCAGGAGCACGGCAACCGCGCGACGGACGATCTCTCGATCCTGATCCTTCAGGGGCGCTCGGTCGGCGGCGGGACGACCGTCAACTGGACCTCGTCGTTCCGGACGCCCGAGCGGACGCTGGCGCTGTGGGCCGCCCGGCACGGCGTGCGCGGGCTCGACGCCGCGACGCTGGCGCCACACTTCGAGGCGGCCGAAAAGCGGCTCGACGTCGGCGCCGGCGACCCCGACGACGTCAACGCCAACAACCGCAAGCTGCGCGAGGGGGCCGCCAAGCTGGGGTGGCAACCGGAGCTCATCCACCGCAGCGTGAAGGGGTGCGCGCGGCTCGGTTACTGCGGCATGGGCTGCCCGCTCGACGCCAAGCGCTCGGCGCGCACGACCTATCTCGTCGACGCGATCGCCGCCGGGGCCGACCTCTACGCCGACTGCCGCGCCAAGCTGGTCGAGACCGACCGGGGCCGGGCGCGCGCCGTGGTCGCCGACGTGCTCGATCGGGCGACCGACCGCCCGCGCGCGCGCTTCGTGGCCTACGCCCGGCGCGGCATCGTGCTGGCGGGCGGCGCCATCAACACGCCGGCGCTCTTGCTGCGCTCGAAGGCCGGCACCGACAGCGGCCAGGTCGGGCGCCGCACCTTCCTGCACCCGACGGTCCCGCTCATCTCGTTTTACGACCAGCCGATTCGAGGCGTTCTACGGCCCGCCGCAGTCAGTGGCGGTCCATCACTTCGCCGATCGCGGCGACCGCGTCGGCTACTTCTTCGAGACCGCGCCCATCCACCCGATGCTGGCGGCGCTGGCCTTCCCCGGCTTCGGCGACACGCACCGCAAGATCGTCGAGCGCCTCCCTTATGCTCAGGCGACGATCGCGCTCCTGGTCGACGGCCACCACGACGACGAAGGCGGAACGGTCGAGGTGAACCGCGACGGCCGCATCAAGCTCCACTACCCGCTCTCTGCATCGCTGCGCGAGGCGGGCGTTTCCGCGCTCGGCGACATGGCACGGCTCCAGCTGGCGGCCGGCGCGCGCGAGGTGATGACGTTGCACGAAACGCCGCTGGTGATTCGCAGCGAGGCGGACCTGCCGGGCATCGCCGACGCGCCGTTCGGCCCCAACCGCCACACCATGTTCTCGGCGCACCAGATGGGCGGGGCGGCGATGGGCGAGGACCCCTCCCGCTCGGTCGTCGATTCGCGCGGCCGCCACCATCAGCTCGAAAATCTCTGGATCGCCGACGGATCGATCTTCCCCACCAGCCTGGGCGTCAACCCCCAGCTCTCCGTCTACGCCCACGCCCACCTGTTCGCGACCGAGATCGCCAAGGCCGGCTGATTCGGGCGGTCGTCGACGTCGCGGGCATCACCGACGATCGATCCGTCGGTCGTTCCAGGCCCTACTGAAGTCCTA
>CAVRRT010000122.1:0-27025 GCA_963723305.1 uncultured Pseudomonadota bacterium | reverse complement strand
AATATTATTTTCGTTTTTCTTTAATATTTATGTATACATCTGTGATATGTGTAATGATTACTTTATTTCAATTTACAGATCCAGTTAAAAAATCTATAAAGAAGCTAATAAATGTTCGTCCAAATACAATTGTGCCAATAATACCATCAATAATGAAAACTAACAGAAACATCTGAAATTGTATTTTATGTTGTGTTTTGTGTCTTGATTTTTTTGAAGACCGCTTGAGCGGGTCCTTGGCCAGCGCTTTCATGATCAGCTGCTCGGCCTCGGCGGTGATCTCGTTCCCGGGCGCGCGCACGCGCGGCGGCGTCACCGGCTCGGAGACGACCTTCAACATCACGTCGACGGCGGTCTCGCCGGAGAAGGGGATGGTGCCGGTCAGCATCTCGTAGAAGATGACGCCCAGCGCATAGATGTCGGTGCGCGGATCGGAGACCCCGATGCGCGCCGTCTCGGGCGCCATGTACTCCGGCGTCCCGAACACCACGCCCTGCTGGGTGACGCGCCCCTCGCTGACGTTGGGGTCGCGCACCTTGGCCACCCCGAAGTCGAGGATCTTCACGAAGTCGAAGGCCTTCTCCTTCTCGGTGATCACGTGCAGGCCCGATTCGTCGGTGATCTGTCGGATCAGCTCGCGGCGCCCTTCGCGCGGCGTGAGCATGACGTTCTCCGGCTTGAGGTCGCGGTGCACGATCCCCTTGGCGTGCGCCGCCCCCAGCGCGCCCGCGATCTGGTTGACGATGGTGATGGCGCGGATGAGCTCGAGGCGTCGCTCGCGCTGCATGAGCGCGTCCAGCGGCTCCCCCTTGAGGAGCTCCATCACGAAGAAGACGGTCCCGTCGTTCGACTTTCCGAAGTCGGTGATGTCGACGATGTTCGGGTGGTTGATGAGGCTGGCGGCGCGCGCCTCGCGCAGGAAGCGCTTGATGGATTCCTCGCGGCCGCCGTAGCCGTCGTGGAGGATCTTCACCGCGACTTCCTTGCCGATGTAGACGTGCTCGCCTCGATAGACGACGCCCATCCCGCCGCGACCGACAATCTCGTGCAGCTTGTACTTGCCCACCGTGGTACCGGCTCGGGCGTCGGCAGGGATGACTCTGTTCAAATTCGGCTCGCGGGTCGAATTGGAGCGGTTGGAGCTGGGCAAGGGGCCACGTGTCCGACGGTCCGTTTTGACCAGACCAACCGGGGATATCTTCAGGATAGAGCATGCCTTCGTGAACCCGCTATTCCTAGCCTTTTCACGCCTGCGCACCTACATACAAGGCCTTCGCGTGCACGACATGTACGCGCCACGGTTCGACGCGACGCCCGACGATCGTCGCGCCTCGGGAGGCAGCTTGACGTAGAGTACGCGCCCGATGCGACCCGACGGACGACGAACGGACGAGCTGCGCCCCATCACGATCACGCCCGACTTCAACCGCTACGCGGAGGGGTCGGCGCTGATCGCCTTCGGCGAGACGCACGTGATCTGCACCGCCTCGGTCGAGGAGAAGGTTCCCAACTTTCTCGAAGGGCAGGGGAAGGGGTGGGTGACCGCCGAATACGCGATGCTCCCCCGCGCCACGCATACCCGTTCGGGGCGTGCCGGCGGCGGCCGCGGGCAGGAGATCCAGCGGCTCATCGGCCGCTCGCTGCGGGCGGCGATCGATCCGCGCGCGCTCGGCCCGCGCCAGATCACCATCGACTGCGACGTCATCCAGGCCGACGGCGGCACCCGGACGGCGGCCATCACCGGCGGCTATGTGGCGCTGGCGCTGGCGGTGCGGCGGCTGCAGAAGTCCGGCAAGGTGGGCAAGGAGCCGATCCGCCAGCCGGTGGCGGCGATCTCGGCCGGGATCATCGAAGGGGAGGCGCGCGTCGATCTCCCCTACGTCGAGGACTCGCAGGCCGAGGTCGACTGCAACTTCGTGATGACCGGCGACGGCCGCTTCGTGGAGATCCAGGCCACCGCGGAGAAGGGGGCGTTCTCGTCGGAGCAGTACGGATCGCTGGTGGCGCTGGCCGGTGAGGCAATGAAGACGCTGTTCGCGCGGCAGCGCGAGGCGCTCGACCGCGCGCGTCCGTGAAGGTCGTCGTCGCCACCCGCAACCGGGGGAAGCTGCGGGAGATCGTTTCCCTCCTTGCTGGCGCGCCGCTGCTCGCCGGGCTGAAGCTCGACCTGGCGACGATTGACGAGGTGGCGCCGGACACGGAGCTGCGCGAAGACGGGGTGACCTTCGAGGAGAACGCGCTGGCCAAGGCGCGCCAGGCGGCGCGC
The DNA here is from genome assembly GCA_963723305.1 of uncultured Pseudomonadota bacterium. Taxonomy (GTDB): domain Bacteria; phylum Myxococcota_A; class Polyangia; order Fen-1088; family Fen-1088; genus JADGRB01. The sequence continues at coordinate 24,759 of CAVRRT010000122.1, read as the reverse complement.
GCCACCGGGTTGCCGGCCATCGCCGACGACTCCGGGTTGGAGGTCGACGCGCTCGCCGGGGCGCCCGGCGTCTATTCAGCCCGCTACGCCGGCCCGGGCGCCGACGACGCCGGGAACAACGCCAAGCTGCTCGAGGCCCTCCGCGGCCTCCCGCCGGCGCGGCGGGCCGCCCGGTTCCGCTGTGTCGCCGTGTTCGTCGACCCGCCGCGCGGGATCGAGATTGTCCGCAGCGGCGCCTGCGCGGGGGAGATCCTGGCGGCGCCGCGCGGGAACGAGGGCTTCGGCTACGACCCGCTGTTTCTCGTTCCGGCGGTCGGCCGGACGATGGCCGAGCTGCCGCTCGACGAAAAGAATCGCCTCTCCCACCGGGCCGCGGCCTTCCGCGCCCTGGCGGCCGAGCTGGCACGCCAGGCAGGGTAGGCGCCGGCGGCCGACTGAGCGCTCAGCGCGTGAGGACGTGATAAAAGATCAGCATCAGGCCGCCCACCAGGCCGGCCGAGATCGCCAGGCCGACCCGTTCGCGGATCCGCCGGCGCCGCTTCTCCTCGCGGAGCTGGCGACCGCCGCCCATCGCGCGCCGCCGCCGGGACGCCTGCTTGTAATACCGATCCCAGGCGTCCCACGAATTCGACAGAGCCGACGCCTGGGCGTCCCTCGTCGTCGTGTCGGGCACCTGGTCCATCGCACGCGTACACTAATCCCCATCTGGCCCTTTGCCAATGGGGTCTGCGGAGCTCCGCCGCGGTGCGTAGCGGGGGCCGCTAGGTACCGGCGTCGGGGTGTCCGGCGCGACGACCGAGGACCAGCGAGGTGATGAAGGGGATCGCCAGCAGCAGTACGGCGAAGAGGGCTCGGGTCATGAGATCTCCATCGACGGGCCCGCGGGGGACTTGAGGGGCGGGCGGCCTGCTTGACAGCGGGGCCCTGGCGGCAGGAGATCGCAGGACGATGAGTCTGAAAGACCAGCTCCCGGACCGGTTGCCCCTCTTGGCCCATCTCCTCATGGACGCCGCCTACGCCGACGACCACCTCGAAGGCGAGGAGAAGATGGCGGTCAAGCGGCTCCTGCGCGAGATCCTCGATGTGCAGACGCTGCCGATGGACCTCGACTTCCGAATCGACGAGTTCGATCCCAAGAAGTTCGATCGGCCCCAGACCCTGTCCGCCTTCGCCAAGGACCCCAAGGACCTCAAGAAGCGGCTCGTCGAGCTGGTCGCCGCGGTCCACGCCTCCGACGGTGAGATTGACTTTGCCGAGGACGCCCAGCTGCGCGCCGTCGGAGAGGGGCTGGGTCTGCCCCCCGAGGAGTTCCAGGAGCTGGTGGTCGACATCGTCGAAGAGGTCGATCTCGGCGAGGATCTCGATCGCCTCAGGTTCGGCGACGGCGCCTAGGAGGGCGTTGCCGTGAGGCAACGGTGAGCGAAGCGAACGCTGCCCGACGCCGTGCCGCCCGGAGGCGGCCTAGCCTGTCGGGCAGCCGGCGCGTTCACGACTCTTGGTCGGCCTCGCTGCGGGCCCAGGGGATCGCCTCCAGCCTGCGAAACCCGATGGGGCGCCCCGAGACCTCGCTTATCCCGTAACCGCCGCCCTCGAGCTTGGCGAGCGCGTGCTGAATCTCCTGCAGCAGCGCCCGGTCGCGATTCGCCGAGACAATCGCGTCGTCCTGCTCGCGCGTCTGCTCGGCGGCGTCCCCCAGCTCCGTGATGGGCTCCGCGTCGAGCGCCACCGACTGCTCGGCGCCGACCCGAGCGGCGAGCTCGGTCTGGAGCTGCTCGAGGCGCGCCCGCAGCGATTTCAGTTGCGCCGCCGTCAGACCGCTGTCGTTCTTTGCACCGCTGCTCATGGCCATGGACGGATAAGCTGTGCCGCGGGCGGCCGGTTCGCAAGGTCTGATCGACCATCTGTCCGCTCGCCTCACGTCGGGGGGCGCGCGCGGTCACCACTGGGCGTTCTTGGCCATCTCCAGCGCCTTTTGGGGCCACCAGTTGCCGGCGGCCGGGCCGTGGTTGCAGCGGCCGTCGGACTCGCCGGGCGGCTTGAGCCAGTAGAAGGCGTCACAAAGCGGGTCCCCGGTGTTGGTCGTCGGCGGCCTGCCGAGCGCGCGGCCGTCGGGGTTGCACCAGGCGCGCTCGTCGTCGCCGGAGACCCCCTGGGGCGCGCCGTTGCCGTTGCGGCCGGTGTCGATGATGAAGTGCTTGCCGCCGAGCAGCGCCGAGAGCGTGTGGCCGTACTTCAGGAGGTCGGGCGTCGCCTGGTAGTTGGAGACGTTGAGCGAAAACCCGTCGCAGAGGTCGATGCCCGCCGCCTTGAGGCGCGGGGCCATCTCGGCGGCCGGCACCCAGGCCGAGTGGCCGGCGTCGAGGTAGACAGCGGCGCCGGGCAGCGACATCAGCTTCTCGACGGCGTAGTGGATCATCGCCCGCCGCTCCGCCTGCTTGTCGGGCTTGAGGCACTTGGTCATGAGCGGCAGGCCGTCGGGCTCGAGCACGAACACGGCGCGCCGCGATCCGACCCCCGCCGCGACGTTGTCGATCCACTTGCGGTAACCGGCCGCCGAGCCGGCACCCCCGGCCGAATAGCCGCCGCAGTCCCGGAAGGGGAGGTTGTAGAGGATCATCACCGGCAGGCCGCCGCCGCGCGTGCGGCTCCAGACGTAGGTCTTCACCGCCATCTCGATCTGCGGGAACCAGTTCCCCATCCAGGCGGCCGACGGCTGTCCGGCGATCTTCTCCATCGCAGCCGCGTCGTCGGGGCGGGAAGCGCGCCACTGATCGGCGGTGCGGCGGGCGTTCGACTCCGGATCGATCACCCAGTAGGCGTCCTTGAACGGATTCTCCCCCTTCACCCGCGCCGAGGTCATGCTGGCGTGCGGCTGGCCGGCGGCGCCGGAGGCGGGAAGCGTCGCCGGCCCGGGCGGGATCACGCAGGCGGCGGACGAAACGCCCAGCAGGGCGAGGAACGAAGCGAGGTTACGCATCTTCCGTGGATATCACGCTGCCGGCGGCAACAGACGCTTGAAGGTCAGCCCCTGGACGACGATCGAGAAGATGACCACCACGTAGGTCATCGCCAGCAGGATGGGCGCCGCGCCGACCTCCGAGCCGACGGAGAGCGCGAGCGCGATCGCCAGGCCGCCGCGCAGCCCCCCCCAGGTGAGGATGGCGATCGATCGCGGCGGCAAGCTCAGGCGCCGGGCGAAGGGGGCCAGCGTGCCCGTCACCACGGCCAGCCGGGCGAACAGCACGACCGGAATGGCGACGAGGCCGGCGGCGAGCACGCGTCCGGTGAAGGGGATCACCAGCACCTCGAACCCGACCATGGCGAAGAGGATGACGTTCAGGATCTCGTCGACGATCTCCCAGAACGTGCGGAGCTTCGGGACCGTCCGCACGCTGCCGATCATGAGCCCGGCGATGATGACCGCCAGGTAACCGGAGGCGTGCAGGCGCTCGGCGAGCGGGTTGAGCCCGGCGGCGATGGCCAGCGTCACCGCCAAGGCGACGACGACGTTGCCGGTCGCGCGGAGGATACGGCGGGCGATCCAGCCGGCGCCGAGGCCGAGCAGGGAGCCGCCCGCGACCTCGGTGACGAACGAGAGGGAGACGGCGGCGGCGCCGACGGTGCGGCCGGCGGCGATCTCCAGCAGGGCGAAGAAGACCACCACGCCGACCGCGTCGTTGAACAGCGACTCGCCCGCCATCTGAACCTCGAGCCGCTTGGGCGTGCCTGCGGTCCGGAGCATCCCGATGACGGCGATCGGATCGGTCGGCGAGACGATCGCCCCGAAGAGCAGGCAGTCGCGCAGGGTGAGCGGCAGACCGCACAGGCGGGAGGCGGCCAGCGTCAATCCGCCGACGATGGCCGTCGAGAGGGCCACGCCGACGGTGGCCAGGACGCCGACCAGCGCCCGCTCGCCGATGAGCGCGTCGAGGTCGACCTCCAGCGCCCCCGCGAACAGCAGGAGCGAGAGCATCCAGTCGAGCAGCGTCTCGCGAAAGTGCAGGCGCGACATGACCCCCCGCGCGAAGGCCTGGACGGGAGAGCCGAGGGCGCCGGCCGCCACCATCGCCAGCGACGCCAGCAGCGCCCAGATCGTCACGCCGATCGTGGCGGGCAGGCGGCCGAGCCGCCGGTTCACCGCGTAGAGCGCCGCCGCCGCGATCGCCACCGTGACCAGCGGGATCAGATGCACGGTCGCTAACGCTCGTCGTGACGGCGATCGAGGGCGCGCCGGTGGCGCTGGTCTTCGCGCCGCGTGTCGCGTAGCGCGCGTCTCTCCTGGCGCGACTCGATCTTGCGCCGGTGGTGGGCCTGGCGCTCGCTCTCGCCGGGGAGACGCATGGTGATTTCGACGCCCCCCATGAAGGCGAGGCCGCGGATGCGCAGGAGCGGCGCCTCCGGGTCGGGATGGGCCGGCGCGCGGTTGACGTTCTGAAAGCCACCCATGATGGCGGTGCCCTGCACCTCGACCGCCAGCCCCGGCGGGACGATGATTTGCACGCCGCCGAAGAGGGCCCTCACCTCGAGGTCGATGACGCCGGTGGGGAAGCGCGCCTCGCGCAGGTCGAGCAGGGCGCCGCCGAAGGTGGCGACCACCCGCCAGCGGCGCGGAACGGTCCAGCTCCCCCGCCGGTCCACGCCGCCGAAGACGGCGTAGACAGTCTCGGGGGCGGCGCCGTCGTCGGCCCGGGCGGTCGCCAGCGCCACCGTCGGACCGGCCGAGGCCCCGAGCGCCGTCGTCGCGGCGGGCAGATCGGCGGTGAGCGCGGCGATCTCCGGGGCCGACTCCGAGGTGTGCGCCAGGGTCACCCGCCGCTCGAACTCGTCGACGTCGAGCGCGTCGTTGGCGAACCCCTCGGACAGCACGGCGATGGCCCGCTCGCGGGCGTCGTGCACGCGCGCCAGCGCGGCCCGGTCGGGCCGGGTGAGCGACGTGCCCTTCGGGTGGTCGTCGTCAGACGGCATGGGCGGAGTTTAACCCAGGACCAGGGTCGACCGGCCGCTCCGCCGACTCACCCCGTGACCGTCGCCGGGAACTCGAGGGCGAACGTGGCGCCCTGGCCGGGCTCGCTGGAGAGGGTCAGGCGGGCGCCGTGGGCGAGGGCGATCTCCTTGGCGATGTAGAGCCCCAGGCCGGCGCCGCCCGAGCCGCTGCCGGGCATTCGGAAAAATTTGTCGAACACGGCGGTCTGGTATTGCTTGGGGATTCCGGGGCCGGTGTCCTCGACCTCGATGACCGTGGCGGCGCCGTCGGGTCGCCGCGGCGGCCGCGCACGACGACCGTTCCGCCGGAGGGCGTGTAGCGGATGGCGTTGCCGATCAGGTTGGCCAGCACCAGCTGCATCCGCTCGGTGTCCACCTCGATCTCTCCCAGCCCGGGCGGAAGATCTCGGTCTTGAGCGCGACGTTCTTGTCGCGCGCGGCGGTGGCGAAAGGAAGCACCCCCTCGCGCATCAGCGACTCGACGCTGACCTGACGGCGGTGGAGCTCCATCCGCCCCGACTGGATGCGCGACAGATCCAGCAGATCGTCGACGATCTGCTGCAGCCGCTCGGTGTCCTGTCGGGCGGCCTGCATGAGATCGAGCTGCTTGTCGTTGAGCGGGCCGACGCTCTCCTCGGCGACAGGTGGACCGCCATGCGCAGCGAGGTGAGCGGGGTTCGGAACTCGTGGGCCACCGTGGCGACCAGGTTGTTCTTCAGCTCGTCGAAGCGGAGCACGCGCGTCACGTCCTGCAGGATCATCGTGACCCCAACCAACCCCCCCTGCTCGGTGGTGACGCGCGAGGCGCGGGGGAGCAGAAAGACGTCGTTGCCGTCGTCCCCCGAGGGCGAGACCCGCTCCGCTTCGTCGAAGCCGGCCGGCGCGTAGCCGGCTTCGTCGGCCAGCGCCTTGGTCCGCACCCGCTCGACGACCGCGCGGATCCGCGGCTCGGCGCGGACCATCGGCGCGCCGGTCGCCTCCTCGACGGTGACGTGCAGGATCCGCTCGGCGGCGCGGTTGGCGCTCAGCAGGCGCCCGTCGAGGTCGAAGATCAGGACCGGGTCGGGGAGGCTGTCGATCGCCGCCTGGGCCTGCTGCTGCGCCTGCAGCAGCTCGCCGAGCGAGCTGTGGCGGTACTGGGCCAGCCGATCGGCCATCAGGTTGAAGTCGCGTGCCAGCGTCCCGATCTCGTCCTGGCGGCTCACCTTGGCCCGCACCTCCATGTCCCCCTCGCCCAGGCGGCGCGCGGTCTGACCGAGGATCGAGAGGGGACGGAGGATCCTGTTGGTGAGCACGGTCGAGGAGATCAGGCCGATCAGCGAGGCCAGCAGCGCGGTGAAGATCATGATGGCGTTCGAGCCCTCGGCGGCGTGGCGCGCCTGATCGCGCTTGCGGACCATGGCGTCCTGGTTCAGGTCCAGGATCCGATCGGCGGCGTCCTTGGTATTCGACGAACAGCGGGTTCATCGTCTGGAAGTACTCGGCCTCCAGCGCGGCGTGATCGGCGCGGGCGATGAAGCGAGCGTAAGGCGGCGCGGTAGTCGGCCCACGCTCGGCGGAGCACGGCCGTCGCCTCCGGCTCGCCCCGCTCGGTGATGTTGCTCTGCTGGACCGCCAGCTCCCGTTCGAAGCGGGGGAAGTTCTGCTCGGCCTGGGCCAGCCCGCGATCTCGCTCGCCGGCGACGATGAACATGGCCGCGCTGTCGATCCGCTCCAGCGCTTCCTTCATCCGCTCCGCCGCCAGGACGCTGCGGTAGTTGTCCTGCAGGATCGAGGCGGCGTTGCGCCCCAGCGCCGCGTTGGTGAAGGCCGACAGGAGCGCGATCAAGACCAGCGCGCCGGCCAGCGGCGTCTGCGCGAGCAGGATCTTCGCCCGCAAGGTCATCGCGGCGGTTCCTCGTCGAGGGAGGCGATCAGGATGTCGAACCCGGCCGCCTCCCGGACCAGGCGCATGGCGAGGGTGCGGCCGAAGAGCTGCCGCCACCAGGGGCGCGCGAGCGGCCGATGATGATCTGCCCGACGCCGTGCGAGCGCGCGAAGTCGAGCAGCGCCGCCACCGGATCGTCGGCCTTGATGTGGACCACCTCCGCGCCCAGCTCCCGCGCGCTCTCGGCGTTGGCCAGGAGGTGGCGCTGCGCCTCGGCGTCGATGAGGTGCGGCGCCTCGCGCGGCGTCTCGACGTAGACCACGAACCAGTCGGTGTTGAGCCGGCCGGCCAAGCGCGAGCCCCGCCGCAGCAGCGCGCTGGCGCGGGTGGGAAACGAAGACATGCAGACCATCACCCGACCGGTGACGGCACCGCCGGCGGCGGCGCCGGTGCCCCTTGGGTCGATTCGCCGTCGGAGACGGCCGCCTCGTCGACGCGCCTGCGATCGCCGCGGTCGAGGCTCTCCGCGACCTCGCGCAGCGCCAGCTCTCGCAGCGTCGCCAGGTGGCGGTCCTTGAAGAAGTGCTCCAGCGCCCAGGGGACCTTGTCGGGGCCGTAGATCTTCCCAGCTTGCAGTCGTTCGATCAGATCCTCGACGGCGAGATCCAGGTTCACCACCTGATCGGCGCGCTTGAGGAAGCTGTCGGGGACGGTCTCCCGGATCGCCACCCCGGTCACCCGCTGGACGACGTCGTTGAGGCTCTCGAGGTGCTGGATGTTGAAGGCGCCGATGACGTTGATGCCGGCGTCGAGCAGCGCCAGCACGTCCTGGTAGCGGCGCCGGTTGCGGCTCCCGGGGACGTTGGTGTGCGCAATTTCGTCGACGACGGTGATCTCCGGGCGGCGTTCGAGCAGGGCGTCGAGGTCCATCTCCTCGATGGCCACGCCGCGGTATTGCGTGACCTTGCGGGGGACCTCGGGGAGCCCGGCCACCAGCGCCTGGGTCTCGAGGCGGCCGTGGGTCTCCACGAAGCCGAGCACCACGTCGACGCCGCGCCGCTCGAGCGCGTGCGCCTCCTCCAGCATGCGGTAGGTCTTGCCGACGCCCGCCGCGAAGCCGATGTAGAGCTTGAGCCGGCCGCGCTTGGCGCGCCGGAGCATCTCGAGGAAGTCCTCGGGGCGATTGAGGCGGTTGAGATCGCCCGGCCGGCTCACGGCGCTACGTCCCTTCGTACTTCTTGCGTTTGCGCCAGAGCGTCGAGGCGTCGATGCCCAGCAGGGCGGCGGCATCCTCCACCTTGGGGACCCGGTCGAGCACCGAGAGGATGTGCTCGCGCTCGACGTCGTCGACGGTGAAGTCGCCGCCCACCGTCGGCCGCCGCTGCGCCGCGCGTGGCACCCGCGTCGGCAGCGCCTCCGGTTCGATGACCGACGTCGGCCAGAGGATGGCGATCCGTTCGATGGTGTTGCGCAGCTCGCGGACGTTCCCTGGCCAGTCGTGCTGCTCGAGCGCCAGCGCGGCGGCGGGCGAGATCTCCGGCGCTATCGGTCGGGTGGCGCGGGTGAAGCTGCTCAGGAACGCGCGCGCCATCGGCAGGATGTCCTCGCGCCGCTCGCGCAGCGGCGGCATCCGCACCTCCACCACGTTCAAACGATAGAAGAGATCCTCGCGGAAACGCCCCGCTTTGACGTCGGCCTCCAGATCCCGGTTGGTGGCGGCGATGATCCGCACGTTGCCGTGGCGGGTGCGCGTCTCGCCCACCCGCTCGAAGTCCTTCTCTTGCAGAAAACGCAGCAGCTTGCTCTGCAAGGCCGGGGGGATCTCGCCGATCTCGTCGAGGAACAGGGTGCCACCCTCGGCCACCTCGACGCGGCCGGCCTGGTCGCGGATGGCGCCGGTGAACGCCCCCTTGACGTGGCCGAACAGCTCGCTGGCCAGCAGCTCCTCGGAGAGCGTGGGGCAGTTGGTGACGACGAAGGGGTTCGCGGCGCGCGGGCTCTGGCGATGGATGGCGCGCGCCAGGAGGCTCTTGCCGGTGCCGTTCTCGCCGGTGATCAGCACCGGCGCGTCTGTGGCGGCGACACGCGCCGCCATGTCCAGCACGGCGTGCATGGCGGCCGAGCGGCTGGCGATCTCCACGTCGGGCACCTCTTCCGCCAGCCGGCGCTCGAGCTCGGCGACCTTGGCCGTCAGGTGGCGCTGGGTCTTGAACTTCTCGATGAGGTGGCGAATCTGGGCCGGCGTGAATGGCTTGGGGAGGTAGTCCCAGGCCCCCCGGCGCATCGCCTCCACGGCGGTCTCGATGGTGCCGTAGGCGGTGATGAGGACCAGCGCCAGGTTGGCCTCCTCGCCGAGCAGCTTGGGGAGCAGGTCGAGCCCGCTCTCGGTTCCCAGCGCCAGGTCGACGAAGGCCAGATCGTAGGGCTGTCGGCCCAGGGCGGCCAGCGCGGCGTCGCCGTTGCCGACCGCCAGCGCCTCCGCCCCCAGCCCCTCGAGGCACACCGTCAGCGTCGATCGAATGTTCTTCTCGTCGTCGACGATCAGGATTCGAAGCCCGCCGGCAACCGTGGACGCGTCAGCTCCCTTCATGAAGGCGGGGGGAATCCTACCGCGTTCCGGCGACGGTGGTGGAAGCGGGCAGGGAGGGGGGCCGGCCGAACTGCTGGTCGAGCGCCAGATTGACCGCCAGCACGTTGACCCGCGGCTCGCCGAGGAAGCCGAGATCGCGCCCTTCGATGTGGCTCTCGACGACGGCGCGGATCCGATCCTCGGCCACGTTGCGGGCGTGCGCGATGCGCGCCGTCTGCCAGAGCGCGCCGGCCGGGGAGACCTCCGGATCGAGGCCGCTGGCCGAGGCGGTCACCAGATCGTCGGGGATCGGCAGCGGGGCCCCTGGGTTGTCCTTGTGCAGGCGGGCCACGTCGCCGGCCGCGCGGTCCTGCAGCTTCTTCGAGGTCGTCCCGAAGTTCGACCCCGACGAGGCCGTCGGGTCGTAGCCGTTGTTGCCCGCCGCCGACGGGCGCCCCTGCAGGTAGACCGGCGAGGCGAAGGTCTGGCCGATCAGCTCCGAGCCGACGACCTGGCCGTTTTCGCCGCGGGCCAGGCTCCCGTTGGCGCGCTCGCCGAAGAGGAGCTCGGCGGCGCCGGTGGTGGCCAGGGGATAGAGGATGCCGGTGAGGATCAGGGTGACGAAGGTGGCGCGGAGCGCGATCATGATTTCTTTACGCATGACGGACCTCTTCAGACCAGATGGAGGGACTGGAGCACCAGATCGATGAGCTTGATGCCGACGAAGGGGGCGATGACGCCGCCGACGCCATAGATGAGCAGCGAGCGGCGCAGGATGGCGCCGGCGCCGAGCGGCCGATAGCGGACGCCTTTGAGCGCCAGCGGGATGAGCAGCACGATGATGATGGCGTTGAACACCACCGCCGAGAGGATGGCCGAGAAGGGGGACGCCAGGTGCATCACGTTGAGCGGGGCGATCTCGGGGAACACGCCCATGAACAGCGCCGGCAGGATGGCGAAGTACTTGGCGACGTCGTTGGCGATGGAGAACGTGGTGAGCGTTCCGCGCGTCATCAGGAGCTGTTTGCCGACCTCCACGATCTCCAGCAGCTTGGTGGGGTTGGAGTCGAGGTCGACCATGTTGCCGGCCTCCTTGGCGGCCTGCGTCCCGCTGTTCATGGCCACGCCGACGTCGGCCTGGGCCAGCGCCGGCGCGTCGTTGGTGCCGTCGCCGGTCATCGCCACCAGCTTCCCCTTGGCCTGCTCGTCCTTGATGAGGCGCATCTTCGCCTCGGGCGTGGCCTCGGCCAGGAAGTCGTCGACGCCTGCCTCACGGGCGATGGCGGCGGCCGTGCGCGGGTTGTCGCCGGTGATCATCACCGTTCGGATCCCCATGGCGCGGAAGCGCAGGAACCGCTCCTTGATCCCGGCCTTGACCATGTCCTTGAGGTGGATGATGCCCAGGATTCGCCCACCGTCGGCGACGGCCAGGGGCGTGCCGCCGCTGTCGCCGATGCGGGCGGCGATCTCGCCCAGCTCGGCGGGGACGCGCCCGCCGCTCGCCGCCACGTACTTGGCGATCGAGTCGACGGCCCCCTTGCGGATTTGCCGGCCCCCCACGTCGAGACCGCTCATCCGCGTCTGGGCGGTGAAGGGGACGAAGAGGCCGGCCTCGGCCTCGGCCGACACCGCCGAGGCGGCATACTTGTCCTGCGCCAGGGTCACGATCGATCGCCCCTCGGGCGTCTCGTCGGCCAGGCTGCCGAGCAGCGCCGAGGCGGCCAGGTCCTCGATGCGGACGCCCGGCAGAGGCAGGAACTCGCTGGCCATCCGGTTGCCGTGGGTGATGGTGCCGGTCTTGTCGAGCAGGAGCGTGTCGACGTCCCCCGCCGCCTCGACGGCGCGCCCGCTGGTGGCGATGACGTTCTTCTTGAGCAGGCGATCCATGCCGGCGATGCCGATCGCCGACAAGAGGCCGCCGATGGTGGTGGGGATGAGGCAGACCAGCAGCGCCACGATCGCCGTCGCCGACAGCGCCAGCGTGGAGTACTTGGCCAGCGGCACCAGCGTCACGCAGGCCAGCAGGAAAATGATGGTCAGCCCTACCAGCAGGATGTGGAGCGCGATCTCGTTGGGGGTCTTCTGGCGGGCGGCCCCCTCGACGAGCGCGATCATGCGATCGAGGAACGACTCGCCGGGATCGCTGACGATGCGGACCACGATGCGGTCGGAGAGGACCTTGGTGCCGCCGGTCACCGCCGAGCGATCGCCGCCGCTCTCGCGGATGACCGGCGCCGATTCGCCGGTGATGGCCGACTCGTCGACCGAGGCGATCCCCTCGATGATCTCGCCGTCGCCCGGGACCAGCTGGTTCGCCTCGACGACGACCAGATCGCCTTTGCGCAGCGAAGAGGAGGGGACCTCCTCCTCTTTACCGTCGGGCTTGGCGCCGATGAGCCGGCGGGCCATGGTCTCCTTGCGCATCTTGCGGAGCGTCTCCGCCTGCGCCTTGCCGCGCCCCTCGGCCACCGCCTCGGCGAAGTTGGCGAAGAGGACGGTGAACCAGAGCCAAATGGAGACCGCGCCGGTGAACCAGAGCGGCGGTTGATCGGCGGCGCGAACGATGAGATCACGCACCACCAGCAGCGTCGTGAGCGCGCTCCCCACCTCGACCACGAACATCACCGGGTTCTTGGCCACCGCGCGCGGGGAGAGCTTGCGGAAGCTCTCTCCCACCGCCTGGCGCATGATCGCGCCATCGAAAAGGGAGACAGATTTTGCCTTGGAGGTCATGGGTCAGAACACCTTTCCGTGCAGGGCCTGGAAATGCTCGACGATGGGGCCGAGTGAAACGGCCGGGAAGAAGGTCAGCGCGCCGACGATCACCACGACCGCGACGAGCAAGAAGGTGAAGAGCAGCGTGTTGGTGGGGAAGGTGCCGAGGCTGGGCGCCACCACCTTCTTGTCGACCATCGCGCCGGCGATCCCCAGGGCGGGGAGCATCATCAGGAAGCGCCCGGCCAGCATGGTGATCCCCAGCGTCACGTTCCAGAACGGCGTGTTGGCGTTCAGCCCGGCGAAGGCGGAGCCGTTGTTTCCGGCGCCGCTCGAGTAGGCGTAGAGGATCTCCGAGAGGCCGTGCGGCCCCCCGTTGTTGAGCGACGAGGTGCCGAGCGGTGACACCGCCGCCCAGGCCGAGAACCCCAGGATGATGATGGGGAAGACCAGCACGTAGAACATGCCGAGCTGCATCTCGCGCGCCTCGACCTTCTTGCCGAGGTACTCCGGCGTGCGGCCCACCATCAGGCCGGCGATGAACACCGACAGCACGACGAAGACCAAGATTCCGTACAGGCCCGCCCCCACGCCGCCGAAGATCACCTCGCCGAGCTGGATGTTCATCAGCGGCACCAGGCCCCCGAGCGGGGTGAAGCTGTCGTGCATGGCGTTCACCGCGCCGCAGGAGGCGTCGGTGGTCACCGTCGCGTAGAGGGCCGAGGCCGCCACGCCGAAGCGGGTCTCTTTGCCCTCCATGTTGCCCAGCGTTTGATGGATGGGCAGCCCGCCGAGCGCGCTGTTGCCCGCCGCCTCGGCGTGGTAGCAGACGATGACGCCGGCGAAGAAGAGCACGCTCATCGCCGCCAGCAGCGCCCAGCCCTGCTTGGTGTCCTTGGCCATCCGGCCGTAGGTGTAGGTGAGCCCCGCCGGGATCATGAAAATGAGAAAGAGCGAGATGAAGTTGGTGAACGGCGTGGGGTTCTCGAAGGGGTGGGCGGCGTTGGCGTTGAAAAAGCCGCCGCCGTTGGTGCCGAGCTGCTTGATCGCCTCCTGCGAGGCGACCGGGCCGAGCGCCAGCGTCTGCTTCCCGCCCTCGAGCGTGGTGACGTCGAGGTATGGCTTGAGGTTCTGAATCACCCCCTGCGAGACCAGCACCAGCGCGAACACGATGCTGAGCGGCAGCAGGATGTAGAGGATCCCGCGGTTGAGATCGACCCAGAAATTGCCGAGCGTCCTCCCACCGCTCGGTCCGCGCCGGCGCGTGAAGCCGCGCGCCAGCACCAGCGCCACGCACATGCCGGCTGCGGCAGAGGTGAAGTTGTGCCAGGCGAGCCCCGCCATCTGCGTCAGGTAGCTCATGGTCGACTCGCCGCTGTAGGCCTGCCAGTTGGTGTTGGTGGCGAAGCTGCCGGCGGTGTTGAACGCCAGGTCGGGCGCCACGCCCGGCATGTGCTGCGGGTTGAACGGCAGATGCCCCTGCAGGCGCATGATGGCGTAGGTGACCAGCACGCCGAAGGCGCTGAACGCCAGCAGCGCGAAGGCGTACTCCTTCCAATCCTGCTCGCGGTGCGGGTCGACGCCGAACAGGCGGTAGAGCGCGCCCTCGATCCGCCCCAGCCCACGGCCGAGCGGCGCCTCGCCCCCCTCGAAGACGCGGAACATGTACGCGCCGATGGGCTTGGTGACGGCCACGATGAGGCCGAAGAAGACCAGAATCTGCAACCAACCAACGAACGTCATGGAGTTCCCTTTCGCCTGTCAGAACCGCTCGGGACGCACGAGCGCGTAGAAGAGGTAACCAACGAGCACCAGCGAGAGCAGTGCACCCAGGCCGTAGTCGAGCGACATCGCGAGCCTCCTTAGAGCCGATCGGCGGCTTTGACGTAGAGCCAGAGATCGCGAAGAACCCCACGGTGATCGCGACGAACAGTAGATCCTTCATGCCGGGGAGCTAACGCATGATCCATGCCGCCCCCGGGCTGGCGGCGCTCCGCGCCTTTGGCAGGGCGGGGATTGCATCTCGCACGCTCGAGCGGCAGAGCCGGGCGCGAAACGCAAACCGTCGGTCGAGCCGCCTGCGGCCCGGGCCGTGTTGGTGCGGCGCACGGATGAGCACCGGCGCAGGCCAGGCCATCGGGGGCCAACCTGCGCCCATGCTAAGGTGCGCCGATGCCGAACGACGGCGCGGGCGCCCTCTCTCCGGCGCGCGTCTGCGCTGAGCTCGGGCCGCTCCTGCTCGGCGAGCGGCGCACGCGCATCGACGCGGCGGCCGCCAGCCGCCTGGTCGGTCTGCGGGTGGTGATCGAGAATTTGCACGATCCGCACAACGGCGCCGCCGTCCTGCGCAGCGCCGAGGCGTTCGGCGTCCAGCGCGTCGAGGTGATCGAGACCGCCGAGCCGTTCCGGTTCTCCAGCACCGTCACCCAGGGGTGCGAAAAGTGGCTGGACGTCGTCCGCCACAAGACGCTGGCGGCGGCCGTCGCCTCGCTGCGCGCCGCCGGATGTCTCCTCTACGCCGCCGTCCCGGGGGCCGCGGTCGCGCTCGACGATCTCGATTTCTCGCGCCCGGCCGCGGTCATGGTGGGGAACGAGCATGACGGTCTCACCGCCCAGGCGATCGCCGCCGCCGACGTCCGGTTCGGGATCCCGATGCACGGCCTCACCCAGAGCCTCAACCTCTCCGTCGCCACGGCGCTGATCGTCGCGCGCGCCTCGACGCTGCGTCGCCAGGCGCTCGGCGCCCCCAGCGATCTGACGGAGGAGGCCATCCTGGCCCTGCGTGCCCGGTTCTATGCCGCGTCGGTCCGCGGCGCCGACGTCATTTTGGCGCGCGCCGCCAGCGAATATGCCCTCTGACGGACCTCGGGTTTCTGGGGGTTTCTTGAACCGCCCCCGGCGGGCGATAGACTGACGCGCATGGCGGCCGGCCCCTCGCTCGATGATCGCGATCCGCGCCGCTCCCCGGGCAAGCGCGGGGTGACGAAGCTCAAGCCGCGTTCGCCCAGACGCGGCGGTGGACGCGACGACGGACCGCCCAGGGGGTGGAAGCGCGCGCTGCGGATCGCGGCGACGATCGGCACGCTCGGCCTCTTCGCCGCCATCGCCGCGGTGGTCGGCCTCTTCAGCTACTACGGCAGCGATCCGACGCTCCCCAACCTCTCGCGCCTCGACAGCTACCGGCCCAAACAGGTCACGCGCATCCTCGACCGCAACGGCGCGCCGATCGGCGAGCTCGGCAGTGAGAAGCGCACCGTCGTCCCCTACGATGCCATCCCCAAGCTCCTGGTCGACGCCGTCGTGTCGGCCGAGGATGCCGACTACTTCCAGCACGGCGGGCTCAACTACCGGGGCATGGTGCGGGCGTTTCTCGAGGATCTGCTGCGCGGCAGGCGCGCCCAGGGGGGCTCGTCGATCACCCAGCAGGTGGTGAAGAACCTGGTCCTCTCGCCGGAGCGGACCATGCGCCGCAAGGTGCAGGAGATCATCCTCGCCCGGCAGCTTTCGGAGAAGCTGTCTAAGGAAGAGGTCCTGGCGCTCTACCTCAACCAGATCTATTACGGCCACGGCCGCTACGGCTGCGAGGAGGCGGCGCGCTACTACTTCGGCAAGTCGGTGCGCGACATCAACCTGGCCGAGGCGGCGCTGCTGGCCGGGCTGCCGCAGAGCCCGGAGCGCCTGTCACCGCGCAGGCACCCGGACGCCGCCAAGACGCGACAGCGCTACGTGCTCGGCCAGATGGCGCAGCACGGCTACATCGACGACGCCACCGCCGATCGGGTCGCCGCCGCGCCGATCCGGCTGGCGCGCGAGCCGGCCTCGGCGCGCGGGACGGCCGCGGAGGCGGTCGACGTCGTGGGCGCAGTTCTCGCCGAGCGTCTGGGCGGCGAGGCGGCGACGGAGAGCGGCATCACCGTCACCACCACGCTCGACGGACATCTGCAGGAGCTGGCGCGCGCATCGCTCGAGCGCGGGCTCGAGGACCTCGACGCCCGCCAGGGATTCCGCGGCCCGTCGGGTCACCTGACGGGGAGGCCGCTCGACCTGCGACGCTACGACCTGGTCAAGGCCAACGCGGCCAGCCTCGGCGAGTCGGCGATCGTGGAAGGGATCGTGACCCGCGTCGAGCCCGACGCCGCGAACGTGAAGCTCGGCCACCTCTTCGTCGACGTCGGCGTCCGCGAGACGGGGCACGAGGCGCTCCGCCCGCCGCCCCGGCCCGTCGGAGAAAAGGCCCAGAAGGCGAAGGGTGTCGCGCCGCGCTGGCCCTCGGACGAGGCGCTCGCCGCGGCCAAGCAAGGCGTCAAGGAGGGGGTCGTCGATCTCGCCTTCGAGTCCCGCTATAGCAAGGGGACGAGGTCGCTCACCGAGCGGTTCAAGCCGGGCGACCTCGTCCGCGTGCGGCTGGCCGCCGATCGCCCCCGCGCCGAGGGGCACCCCTTCCCGCTGGCGCTGGAGCTCGGGCCACAGGCGGCGATGGTGGTGATGGATCCGGCGACGCACGAGATCCTGGCGCTGGTCGGCGGCTACGATTTTCACGCTGGCGGCTTCGACCGCAGCTTGCGGGCCATGCGGCAGCCGGGCTCGGCGTTCAAGCCGATCATCTACGCGGCGGCGATCGGGGCCCACAAGATCACGGCCGCCACCATCATCAACGACGCGCCGGAGGTCTACGATCTCTGGAAGCCGCAGAACTACGAGAAGGAAGAGTTCCGTGGCCCGGTCCGCGTCCGCACCGCGCTGGCAGAATCGATCAACACCGTGGCGATCAAGGTCTTGTCGGAGATCGGGCTCGACGAGGCGCGGGCCACCGCCGCGCGCGTCGGTATCACCTCGCCCATCGCGCCCGACGTGGGGCTGTCGCTGGCGCTCGGCTCGCTGACGGTGACGCCGCTGGAGCTGGCCAACGTCTACGCCACGTTCGCTGATGCCGGGCAGACGGCCAAGGTCGACCGGTCGTCGCTGGTGAGCGCCGTCGGCGACCAGAAGATCGCGCCGCCCCAGCTCGTTCCCGGCCTTCCGCCCGAGGTCGCCTACGTGATGGTCTCGCTCATGCGCAGCGTGATCGACGAGGGGACGGCGCGTGCGGCGGTCGCCGGCAAGCTGCACCGCCCGGTCGCCGGCAAGACCGGCACCTCGAACGGACAGCGCGACGCCTGGTTTGTCGGCTTCACGCCCGATTTGCTGGCCGCCGTCTGGGTCGGCTTCGACGACATGAAGAAGCTCGGGCGGGGCGAGGCGGGCGGCAAGACCGCGGCGCCCATCTGGGCCGACTTCATGGTGAAGGCGACCGCCGGCAAGCCGACCAAGGACTTCGCGCAGCCCCCCGGGGTCGTCGTCCAGCGCATCGACAAGGCCACCGGCCTCCTGGCGGCGCCCGGTCAGGAGTCAGGCACGCTCGACGAGGTCTTCCTCGACGGCACCGCTCCGACCCAGCAGGCCCCCGCGGCCGGCGAAGAGACCAGCGCCGACAAGCTGCTCCTGCAGTAGGCGAGTTGATCGAAGGCGGGCTTTGCCCGCCGGAGAGTTGGGTTCCCCTCCCGCGCTCACTCGCGGATCGGCGTGGCGCGGAGGGCGGCCTTGCCGTCCTTGACGTACACGGAGAAGCGGACGGTGCGGCAGGCGTGCTTGGCGACGAGCGCGGTTTTGTTGTCGCGCAGCTTCTGCAAGAACTTGGCTTGCGTGAGGCCGGCGGTCGGCTCGCCGCAGGAGCGCTTGGTCTCGACGAAATCGTCGAAGACGTGGCGGAAGTGGGCGTCTTCCTCTTCCTGCAGATCGTAGGGGACGACGCGCGTCGCTTCGCCGTCAGGCATCTGTCGATCGGCGTCGGCGCTGGCGTTGGCGCCGGATCCGTCGTCCAGCGCGTCGGTCGGCAGCTGCTGGGGCTGCCCCCAGGGGGCGGGCTTGATGAGCGGGGGGAGAGCGCTGTTTCCGCCCAGGCCAGCGGCGGAGAAGGGTTGCGGCAGCGACGGCGAGGAGAATGAGGGCGCCGGTGGCGGGCTGAACGACGGCAGCGGCGGCGGCGCGAAGCCGCCCGGCGGAGGGGGAGGTGGGAACGCCGGCGCGACCGGCGGAGAAAACGCCGGAGCCGGCGTCGATCCCGAGAAGGCCGAGCCGGCCGGTGGCAGGTCGAAGGTGCTCCCCCCCGACGGCCCCAGGATGGCGTTCAGGTCCTTGCCCGCCATCTCCGAGCGCGCGCCCGGCGCGTGGGTGAAGCGCTCGACCGCCGCGTTCACGTCGCGCGCCAGGCCGCCGTACTTGCCGCCGTACCTGCGGTCGTCGATCTTCTGGAGATCGCCCGCCGCCAGCTTCTGCAGGTCGCGGCGCAGCTTGCCGAGCGGCGCCTCGACCTCCATCCGCTGCAGGAAGAGGCCGACGGCGATCATGGCGAAGGTCACCAGGGCCAGCGGCACCCAGGGGAAGGTGCCCCACTTGAGGTCGTTGGAGCTGACGTTGGCCAGCAGCGCCGGCAGATCGCTTTTCGCCGGCTGCATGCCGAGCAGCGCGTAGTAGGCCTGCTGTTCGCCCGCCTGCCCGGGGAAGGGCGCCGCGACGGCCAGCATCTTGTCCTGTCCGACCGTCAGCGGCAGCGCCTGCGTGCGCTTGACGGTGGCGATCTCGCCGGTGTGCTGGGCAACCAGCTCCGGCAGCGCGTCCAGCTCGCCCGCGGGGCGTGAGCTGGCGATCACCTTGCCGCGCAGAAGCAGCGCGACGTCGACGTCGAGATCCTTCTTGAGCCGTTCGACGAGGCCTGGCCCGGTCTCCGCGCCGACGTAGAGCGCGCCCACGATCCGGTCCTTGCCCTTCGAGAGCACCGGCGCGCCGGCGACGCGCTCGAGCTTGCCCCCCACGCCCCAGACGTCGTCGGAGAGATAGCCGCGAAGCGCATCGGCCACCACCTCGACGCCGCCGATGTAGTCGCCGTACTCCTTCTCGTCGTCACCGCCCACGCGGGCGATGACGCGGCCCTTGTTGTCGAGCGCGACGATCTCGTCGATGCCGCCGGTGGCCAGGTCGGGGATCAGCGTCCGGAAGCGGTCCTGGATGGTGCGGTGAATGACGGTGTACTCGCCCGACCCGCGGGAGGCGGCATCGAGCGACTCCGAGAGGATCGCGTCGCGCCCCAGCTTGGAGACGCGGTCGATCCACTTGTGGGCGTCGACCTTGAACATCTGCTCCGCCGCGTACTGCGCGCGATCGAGCCGCTGTCCCTCCACGACGGCCAGCTTCTGCACGGCGGGGCGGGGGGCGACCAGCGCGAACGTCGCCGCCACGGCGCAGACGAGAGCGATGAGGATGAACCAGATTTTGGAGAGGAACATCTACTCGGCCGCTTCCTTCTCTTCTCTCTCTTCTTTCTCTTTTTGGCCCGGCGCCGCGACCTTCACGATCAACTCTTCCTTCGAGCTGGTGTCGACCTCCTGCTCGGCGGCCCACTTCCCGCGGGTCCAGACCTTCAGCTGGGCCTTGCCGTCGGGGACACCGGCGATCGAGAAGCTCCCCTTCTCATCGGCCGTCGCGAAGAAGGGAGAGTCGACGATGATCACCGAGATGAGGATGTGCGGATACTCGGCGTCGTGGATGGCGAACCCGCCGATGGCATCGAACTTCGCGCGGCGGGTAGCACCCGGCGGCAGCTGCTCGAGCGGCATCACCGAGGGCGTATCGGGCGTCGAGAGGGCCAGCCGGACCTTCCCGGTGTTCTTGAGCTCGATGACCGAGCCGGGGCCGGTGATCACCATCCGCGGGTGGGCGTCGAGGCCGCCCAGCTCGATGGTGACCGTGCGGGCCGGCGGCGGGTGCGCGCCGTTGATGTTCTCCAGGACGACGGCCGTCTCCAGCTTGGCACCGCCGCTGTTCTGGACCGGGACGTTGCCGTTCTCGAGCCGCCAGTAGCCCTGGTAGAGGCGCGTCGAGCGGGCCGCGTCGGGAAGCTTGACGGTCCCCTTCAGCCCACCCGCCCAAGCGGACGCGCCGGCAGCTAGCGCCACCAAGAGTGCGAGCGCGGTACTGACAGCGGGGAAAGAGACGCGGGAGCAGGTCCGCAGGGTCATCATCCGACAGCTGAAAAGGTGAAACGAGGGCGCAGGTTAGCTTGGGGGTTTCCCCGCTGTCAACGAATGATGTCGGGTGTTTGAGGTGGCGGCGAATCGACGTCCTTCGGGGGTTGGCGGACCAGGCGCGCCGGCACGCCGAGCGCGATCCCCTCGCGGCCAAGCCGGGCCAGCACCCGCTTTCGCAGCTCGTGCCCGGCGGGCCCCTGCGCCTCGATGTTCGCCACCTGGAACCCGCAGCTCCAGACCTGCCCGGCATCGGTCAGATCGATGAGGCGCGCCATCGGCTTGCCGCCGACCACCAGCGCCGGCAGCTCGGCGGCCGCGCGGGAGAGCTCGTCATTCAGACAGGCCTCCACGGCGTCCGGCGCGGCATCCGACGCCACGACCACGTTGACCGCCATCCCCATGGCCGAGGCCGGCAGGTTGTAGTTGATGAGGATCGCTTGCGACAGCTTCTGGTTGGGGACGATGACGGTGTTGTTCTGCAGGGTGCGCAGTCGCGACGATCGCCAGCCGATCGATTCGACGTACCCCTCTTCCCCAAGCGTGTCGTTGATCTTGATGTAGTCTCCGGTGCGGACGGGGCGGTCGGCCAGGAGGTAGAGGCCGGCGAAGAAGTTGGCCAGCGTCTCCTGCAAGGCCAGCGCGACGGCCAGCGAACCGACGCCCAGCGTGGTCACCAGCGGCGCCACCGGGACCCCCAGCGACTCGAGCGCGGTGATGATCGCCAGCGCGCCGACCAGCAGGCGGACCGAGACGCGCGCCACGCCGACCGCCGGGCTCATCGACGGGTTGCGGGTGGCGTATCCCGTCACCGCCGCCACGGCGACCCGCGAGACGACCAGCGCGCAGGAGAGCACGAAGCCGATGTCGAGCGCTCCCTCCAGCCAGCGCCCGAGGCGCCCCGGCAGCCTGATGTCGGGAATCCAGAGCAGCCCGCCGATGAGCACCGCGCAGGCGACGGGGACCGAGAGCGCCGGCTTGCTGCTCGACAGCCAACGGGCCGCCGCCCCGCGCGCCAGCCGCGCCGCCAGCCCGGCCAGCAGCACCAGCCCCGCCAGCAAGATCGGAAGGATCAGCTCGGGCGGCGCACCGACTTCGATTCCCGCCAGCCGCATGGTCCGCTGTTTCGTATATCCTTTTTCGACCGATGACCACCAGCCGAGGCAAATCTCTGGAGACCTTCCCCAACCCCCGACCGGCGCGCGACTACGAGATCCGCTTCGATTGCCCGGAGTTCACCTGCCTCTGCCCGAAGACCGGCCAGCCGGACTTCGCCGTCATTCGGGTCACTTACGTTCCCGACGCCCTCTGCGTGGAGCTCAAATCCTGGAAGCTCTACCTCTGGTCCTACCGCGACGAGGGGGCCTTCCACGAGGCGGTCACGAATTCCATCCTCGACGACCTGGTGGCGGCCGTGAAGCCGCGCCGGGCGCGGGTCGAGGGAGCGTTCAACGTTCGGGGGGGGATCACGACCACGATCGTGGCCATCTATCCTGATCGCGCCCCATCAACGTAGCCCGCGCCAGCCTCCGGCGCACTACCGGCGCTTCTGCTTTTATCTGCGCTTCTTCTTGCCGCCCTTGCCGCCCTTGGCCTTGCCCGCCTTGGCGGACTTTCCCTTGGGCGCGGTGGCGGGCGCCTCGTCGGCCGCGGCGACGGTCGCGGTGGCCGCGGGGGCCAGGTCAGCCGCGCCCTGGTTCTGGATGATTGCTTCGGTCACGCGCGTCTCGCCGAGCAGGTCGCGCGCGCCGGGGAGGCGCACGGCGGTCTCGTCGTGCGCGATCTGCTTGTCGAGCTTGTCGATGCAGTCCGTGCACTCTCGCGTGCCGAGCCGCGCCAGGCCGAACAGGATGGCCTGGTGAACGGGGTAGCGATCCTGGGACATCATCGTGATCGGCTTCATCGCCGCCAGCAGCAGCGGTAGCCCCTGCTTGGCGTTGCCGGAGAAGGCGATGGCGAAGGCGGCCTTCTCGGCCCGCGTCCACGACGGATCGTTGAGCGTCTTGCCGTAGCAGGCGAGATCGTCGCCGCACTCCTTGGCCACCTGCATCCGGTCGAGCGCCATTCCGAAGACCCCCTGGGCGGCCTTCTCGTTGTCGACCAGCGCCTTGAAGGTGTCGTAGCTCTCCTTGCCGGCGATGCGGGACAGCGCGATGGCGGCGCTGGCGCGCAGGTCGGCGGCGGTCTCGCCTTCGCTGTTCTTGACGTTGCCGTTCTTGGCCACGTCCATCAGCACCGGCACGGCGCGCCGATCACCCGAGAGGTAGAGCGCGTCGGCGGCCGAGGCGCGCTCGGCCGGATCGACCTTGGGGTCCTTCAGATCGGCCAGGATGGCGTCGACGGCGGCCGGCGTCGCGATGTAGCCGAGCGCGATGAGCGCCGAGCGATGCTCGTCGCCGCGCGCCTTCTGGTGCAGCCGCGCCGTCAGCGCCGGGACCGCCTTCTTGGCGCGCAGATCGCCGAGCAGGATGGCCGCCTTGTGCGGCACCACGCCCGGCGTGACCTCGTCGAACTTCAACTGGGAAGCCATCTGCTGGACGTCGGCGTTCTTCTCCTGCAGGAGCTGAATCATCGGATCGACCGCCGGCGCGCCGATGCGCACCAGCGCCAGCCGGCACTCCTGGAAGATGCCGGTCCCGCGGCCGGTCATGAAGAGCCCCTTGGCCAGCGCGGGGATCGCCTGCGGGTCGCGGAACTCGGCCAGCCCCAGCGCGGCGCGCTGGTTGAGCAGGAAGTCCTGCTCGTCGGCCGAGGTGGTCAGGATCTTCATCAGCGTCGGGACGGCGCGCTTGTCGCCGATCTTGACCAGCGCCCGCATGGCGGCGATGCGCGCGCTGTTGGCGCGCGACTTGATCGGCAGCGGCTTTTCGACCGCGGCGATGAGCGGCGCGACGGCGTCGGGGTCCTTCATCTCGCCCAGCACGCCGGCGGCGATCGTCGCGCGGTCGAAGTCGTCGTCGTTGTAGTCGAGCGCTTCGATCATGATCTGCTTGGTGCGCGGGTCCTGGTAGCGCGACAGCGCCTCCAGGAACTCGGGCCGCTTGGCGTCGTTGTAAAGGTCGATGAGCGCCGGGACGGCGGGGCGCGCCTTTTCGACGTCCATGTTGGCCAGGTGATCGAGCGCCTCTTTCTGGACGCGGAGATCCTTGAGCTGCTTGGCCCAGGTCATCGGGTCATTGGGGTCTCCCTGGCAGGCGAGGCCTCCAAGAACCAAAGTCACGGCGAGGGCGGCGGTGAGCTGGGTGCGCATGACGTCTCCTTGAAACGGGAACCACGGGGCGGCGAGCTGTGAGCTACAGGGCAGAGAGGGTGGAGCGTAACTCACTGCGGGATTGTGCGAAAGCGCGAGCATGGCGTGCGCCCCAACACACGCAGGGCAGCAGTGACGTCTCCCCAAAACACAAACGGCCGGCTCTCGCGAGAGAGCCGGCCGACTGTGTTTCGTACGTGTTCGACAGGGACGGGAGAAGGCTAGGGCGCAGGCGCCGCAGCGCCGCCCTTGGCCTTGGGGGTGATGGCGAAGTTGACGTTCTGGTAACCGGCCACGGCGCACGAGTACATGATCTTTTTGAGCATCTTGAACTCGACGTTCTTGTCCGATTGGATGATGGCGATCCCGTTGAAGTCCTCGCTCGGGTGAAGGAGCTTGTAGTTGTTCTTCAGGGTCACCAGCTTGTCGTGCAGATCGGCGATCTTGAAGTCACCGGTCGACGAGTCCTTCATGAGCTCGTCGGCGGTGGCGACCTGAGAACCGTCGAGCGTCACGACGTCCTTGCTGACGCCGATGACCGGCGCGCGCTCGAGGTCCGTCCAGTTCTGGGCGTCCGGGAGCACGATGTTCTTCTGCACGAACAGGATCTCTCCCGTCGCCGAGAAGGACATCAGCAGGAAGATGACGAGCATCGTCATCATGTCGATGTACGCCACCAGGTTGAGCGGCGCGTACAGGCTCTTGCGACCGGCGTGCCCGAGCTTGGCTTTCGCCACCTCGAGGTGGACCGAGCTGTAGAGGTGCGCGTGTGGAGGATGGATAGGCATTTGCTTCGCGCTCCGTTAGATCCCGGCGCCGCCGGAATCAATCAGTGAGAGGTCGGGGAAGCGCGCCGTCAGGGCCGCGTCCATGGTCTTCACCAACACCTCGAACTTGATCGAGTCGTCGGAGGCGATCTGGATGTCGGTCTTGTCGGCGTGCGTGTCCTTGATCTTCTTCAGCTCGTCGCCGAGCTTCTCGACGTCGTAGGAGCCGTCCCCCTTCTTGGGGATCGGCTGCTGATCTTGATCGGCCACCAGGTTGTAGCCGCTGTCGTTGACCAGCACGACGAGCTTGAAGACCTTCTCTGGCGGCGTGTCCTCACCAGCTTGGCCCTGCCCCTTCTGGTGCGCTTCGAGCCGCGCCAGCTGAGACCAGACCGCGGTGATGAGGAGGAACGCCACCATGCAGGTCAGAAGATCAATGTACGGAACCAGGTTGAGGTCCGCATTGACGGATTTCTTTCCGCTTTTATTGCCGGATTCGACTGAGACGCTCATGTGATGATCCTGAGCGGGCGGCTAGTACTGTTGAT
>CAVRRT010000121.1:0-11999 GCA_963723305.1 uncultured Pseudomonadota bacterium | reverse complement strand
TATCCCCAGCTCCCGGGGCGCGCGGCCGAGACGCTGCTGATGCTGGTGGGCGTCCTCATCGCTTCGTCGTTCTGCCTCGTGCCAGGTCAGCCCCGGATGGCGCTGGGCGTGGAGGTCCTGGCCGCCAGCCTGGTGGTTTGGATCTATCCGATGACGATCCAGAGGCGTACCCCACCCGTGCCGAACGCCCCTCGCCACTGGATGATCACGCGCGTGCTCACCCACCAGATCGGGGTGCTGCCGTCCGTGGTGGCGGGTGTGTCGCTGCTGGCCGGCGCTGGCGGCGGTCTCTACTGGCTGGCGGCCGGCGCCCTGCTCTCCTTCAGCGGCGGCATCCTCAACGCCTGGGTGCTGCTGGTCGAGATCCAGCGCTAGGCACGCCTTGCAGTCGCCGGCACCGCCGCTCGCGCGGTGGCGCACGCCGACGTTGCGCCGGCCGGGCTCAGGCGGCGAGGAGGCCGTCGGCGATCCAGGTCGAGAGCCAGGCAAAGGCGCGCGCGGCGGCGGTCTCCTCACCGTGCGCAGCGGCGAGACGCTCGCAAACGACGCCGAACTGGGTTCCAGCCGCCACCAGCGCCAGCGCCTCACATTCGTCCGACGCGACCGCGCGATGATAGACGGCGATGTCTTGCCGCCAGACGAGCAGCACCGCTCCGGTCGCTTCCGCGAACGAGGTGTCGAGCTCGACCGGCGCGGCGGCAGCAGTCGAGCCGGCAGAGCCGGCACCGATCGCGTCCCAGAGCGCCTCCGTTCCGCCGCCGACCTCGACGAACCGATGCGCCGCGATCAGGGTCAGCGGCAGCTCGGCGAAGCGCTCCGGTGGAAGTGCGCCGAGCGACTCCAGCGTCGTCACGTTTTCGTCCGCCAGGTCGAAGACGTCGGTGCGCGCCCACTCGAGCGCCGCCAGCGCCGCCAGCGCTGGCCGCTCGGCGCGCTTCGCCGCCAGCCAATCCGGCAGGCGGCGTCCGATCTCGCGCAGGGAGGGATGGCGCGACGGCCGGTCCGCGACGTAATCGGCCACCAGATCGGCGAACGCTTCGGCGCCCAGCCCCGCCGCCAGCCGCGGGAACTGCGACGCCAGCGCCTCGCCGAACCGGGCGCGACACATGAATTCGTAGACCGCCAGCCGCTCCTCGGCGCTGGCGCGCGCGTCGCCGCTAACCAACGACACGACGTCGTTCGCGGGCGCGTCCAGCGACAGGCCGGTGATTCGCGACAGCAGCGCCGCCTGAATGGACGCCAGCGGCGGCCGTGACGGGCGCTCAGGCCGCATCGCGCCTCTCGCCGAGGGCCGCCTTCTCCCAGCGGGCCACGCGCCCGAGCTCGGCTTCGAGCTCCTCGAACGCCGGGACGTCGGCGTCCCATTCGATCATCGTCGCCCGCGCTCCCAACCGGCCGATCGCCTCGGCGTACAGCTGCCAGACCTCGTCGCAAACGTACCCGTCGTGCGTGTCGATGAGCAGCCCGCCCTGCACCGCGTGGCCGGCGAGGTGAATCTGGCCGACGCGCTCGGCCGGCATGGCGGCCAGGTAGGCGCGCGGATCGAAGCCGTGGTTGTGCGCGCTCACGAAGACGTTGTTGACGTCGAGCAGGATGCCGCAATCGGCGCGCCGGGCGAGCTCGGCGAGAAATTCATATTCCGCCATGTCGCCCTCGAGCAGCAGGTAGCTCGACGGGTTCTCCAGCAGGATCCGGCGTCCGAGCCGTTCCTGGACCTGCTCGACCCGGCGCACGACGTGGTCGAGCGCCTCCTCGGTGTACGGCAGCGGCAGCAGATCGTGCGCGTTGATCCCGTGCGCGGTCCCCCAGCAGAGATGGTCGGAGATCCAGGCTGGCTCGACCTGCCGCGCCAGCGCGCCCAGCGCGTCGAGATAGCCGGCGTCGAGCGGATCGGTCGATCCGATCGAAAGCGAGACGCCGTGCAGGACGACGGGGTAGTCGCGCCGGACCGCCTCCAGCACGCGCCGCGGATTCCCCCCCGCGACCATGAAGTTCTCGGAGATCACCTCGAACCAGTCGACCAACGGCCGGTTCTCGACGACGTGCGCGTAATGCTCACGGCGAAGCCCCAGGCCGCGCCCCAGATTAGGAAACAGCGGTGTCCTCGTCATCGGTGTCTCGTCGCCGCGCGGGCAGCCTTGCGACCGGCGGCGCTGGAGGCGCCGCCGGCCCGGCCCTCGCTACTTGACGACCTTTCCGCCCTTGGTGTCGCAATCGGCCTTGCTCATCTTCATGTTCCCCTGCCCCTTGCAGCCGTTCTTCCCCTTGCAAGAGTTGTCGCCCCCCTTGCAGGCGCTCTGCCCCTTACAGGCGTTGACACCGCTGCACATCACGTCGCTCTTCTTGGCCGAGGCGACGCCGGCGACACCCATCGTGAACAGCCCGGCCACCGAAGCGGCGATCATTGCTCCCTTGATGCTCATGTCTCTCTCCTGGTTTTGGTCGAGGGCCAGCAAGGCCCGGTCTTTGTTCACCGGTCCTACGTCACCCGCCCGAGACGGTTACGCGATAATTTCTCCGGGATGAGCGCCCCCGAAAAGTCGACGAACGACGCGATGACCCTGCCGCCCGATGCGACGCCCGCCTTCGACGTCGCCGGGCGGATCGCTCTCGTGACCGGCGCTGCCCGGGGGATTGGCCGTGCCTGCGCCCTGGCGCTGGCGCGCGCCGGCGCCGACGTGGCGCTCGGATTTCGCGACGTCGGCGCCGGGGGCGACGTCGCCGATGCCATCCGCGCGCTCGGCCGGCGGACGCTGCCGCTGCAGATGAACGTCGCCCGCCCCGCCGAGATTCGGCGGCGGTCGCGGAAGCGCTCCGTCACTTCGGCCGCATCGACATCCTGGTCAACAACGCCGGCATCGGTCCGCCCAACCCGGCCGAGTCGGTCACCGAGGCCGACTTCGACGCCACTCTGGCGGTCAACGTCAAGGGGACGTTCTTCGTCAGCCAGGAGGTGGGGCGCGCCATGATCGCCAGCCGGCGCGGCGGGCGGATCGTCAACCTCAGCTCGCAGGCCGGCTTCGTGGCGCTGCCGAGCGAGTCGATCTACCGCCTGACCAAGGCGGCGATCGCCCACCTCACGAAGTGCCTGGCCGTGGAGTGGGCCGCGCACGGCATCAACGTCAACGCCGTCGCGCCAACCTTCATCCGAACCCCCGGCACGGTCAAATGGCTGGAGAACGAGGATTTTCGGCGCGATCTCTTGGCGCGACTCCCGCTCGGCCGCGTCGGCGAGCCGACCGACGTCGCGGCGTCGGTCGTGTTTCTCTGCTCCCCGGCGGCCGCGATGATCACCGGCGCGACGTTGCTCATCGACGGCGGCTGGACGGCGCGTTAGGCATCGTCCGCGCGCAAGGTTCGGCGCGCAAGATTGATCGTTTCGTTTTGGTGTTAGCATCGCGTCTTAACCTTGGAGGTGCTCATGCGAACATCGACGGTGGCTTTGGTTTTCGTTGCGATGGCGGTCCTGACCCTGGAGGCCGGCCCCGCGCGCGCGGATGTGGCGCCGCCGGACTCCTGTAGCGCCCCCGGGCAACCCTGTCAGACTGCCGGCGCGCAATACGATCAGGCGGGAACGTGCGTGGCGACGACCTGCTCGCGGCTCGTCCACGCCTCGGACGGGGGAACGACGCCGATGTCGTACGCCTGCGACCTCTGTCAGGTTTCGGGAGGAGGAGGCGGCAGCGCCGGCAACGCCGGCTCTTCTGGTGGGAGCAGCGGCACGGGCGCCGCCGGATCGGCCGGGAAGACGTCCGGAGGATCGTCGGGATGTGCGGTCGCCGGGCGCGCCGACGCGAACACGGAGGGACCCGAAGCGGCGCTCCTGCTCGTGCTGGTGGGGCTGGCTGCCGCACGCGGGCGGCGGCGAACGTCCGTCTGACCATGGGCGTGGCGCGGGCCGAACAGGCGCTGCGGCCGCTCGATGAGCTCCGGCGATTCGGGCTGCGGGCGCTGGCAGGGAGCTGGCCGCTGGGACGGACGCTGGTCCGCCGGCGGAGCGTCCGGGTGCCGGTGCTGCTGTCGCTGCACGCGCTGGCCGCGTTCGCGCTGGCGCTGCTCGCCCCGTCGTTTCTGCTGGCGGTCGCGCCGCTGGTGCTCGGCGTGCCTCACCTGGCGGCCGACCTGCGCCACCTGCTGATTCGGCGCGCGTCCCCGCGCTGGTGGCTGGCGGCGAGCGCCGGGTTCGCGCTGGCGCTCGTGGCGTTGCGCGCGCTGGCCCTGGCAGGGACGAAGATCGCGCCCTCGCTGGCGTTCGAGCAGGGCGTCGGATCGGCCTGGGTGCTGCTGGGCGCCCTGGGCGGCGCCCGCGCCGGCATCACCGCGCGCAGCGAGACGCCCGGCCAGCGGCGACCGGCGCGCCGGTGGGACCTGCGCGGGGTGGGAGCGCTGGCCGCCGCCGCCGCAATCGCGGCCTTCGCGATCGGCGCCCCGCGGCTGTTTCGAATGGCGTTGCTGCACGGACACAATCTGATCGCGATCGTCATCTGGGTGCTGCTCTTCCGGCGCGGCAGGCGCCTCGTCTGGTTGCCGGTGGCGCTGATGCTGGCCGGGGCCGGCCTGTTGGCGAGCGGCGCGCTCCTTACCTTCACCGTCGATCACGGCGCGCTCTCGGTCGCCGGGCTGCACCTGTTCGCGGCGGCGGACTGGCTGGCGCCCGGCCTTCCCGACGGCGCGGCGATCGCGCTGACGATCAGCTTTGCCTTCCTGCAGTCGGTTCATTACGCGATCTGGGTGGTGGGGATCCCGGCGGGTGATCGCCCGGGCGAGGGAGGCCGCAGCTGGAGAGCGTCCTGGCGCGATCTCGTTCGCGACTTCACGCCCGCAGGCCTGGCGATCGTCGTCGGGCTGGCGCTGTTCGTCGCCGCCGCCGGTCTCCTGCACGCCGCATCGACGCGGCGGCTGTTCCTCTCGATCGGAACGTTCCACGGCTGGCTCGAGCTGGCCGTGCTGGCCTACCTCCTCGGGCGCGGCCCGGCGCGCGGCGCCCGGCCCAGCCCGTGACGTTCTGGGTCGCCGCCTGGCTGCGGGCGTTCGGGCTCACGCTGCTGATCGAGATTCCGGTGGCGACGCCGCTGCTGGCTGCGGTCGAGCCGAGCAGGTTGCGACGGATCGCGGTCGTGGCGGTCGCGAACCTGGCGACGCATCCGCTGGTCTGGTTTCTGTTCCCCGGGCTCTCGCTCGGACGCGGGACGCGCCTCGCGCTCTCCGAAGCGTGGGCGGTCCTGGCGGAGCTCGCGATTTATTTGCTCGTTTGGGGGCCGGCGCTCCGGCTTCGTCGCGCCGCCCTCGTCTCGCTGGCCGCCAACGGCGCCTCGGCAGCGGCCGGATTCATCCTGGCGCGCGGACCCTAGGCGGCGGTCCCCTTGCTCCGCGGCAGGACGATGCTCAGCGCCGACGACAGGAGCAGCACGGCGACGCAACCGATCACGTTGAACCAGAGGAATCCGATCTTCGTCCAGAGCCAGAGCCCGCCCACCAGCAGCTCGGAGGCGAGCGCCGCCAGGAAGACCGGGGTGGCGCGCAGGCGGCGGAAGAAGAACGCCGCCAGAAAGATCCCCAGGATCGTCCCGTAAAAGAGCGAGCCCAGGATGTTGACCGCCTGGATCAGGTTGTCGACCAGCGCGGCGAACCCGGCGAACGCCACGGCCAGCAGGCCCCAGACGCCGGTGGCGATCTTGGCGACGCGCAGATAGTGCGCGTCGCTGGCGTCCTTGCGAAAGCTGCGCCGGTAGAAGTCGACGACGGTGCACCCGCCCAGCGCCGTCAGCTCGCTGGCGGTCGACGACATGGCGGCGCAGAGGATCACCGCCAGCAGAAGGCCGATGAGACCGCGCGGAAGGTTGGCCATCACGAACGTCAGGAAGACGTAGTCGGCGTCGTTGGTCTCGCCGCGCGGCAAGGCCGTGGCGATGAGCGCGCGCACCTTCTGGCGAACCACCTCGGCGCCGCCGGCCGCCGCGCGCAGGCGCACCTGGGCGTCCGCGATCGCCGCTGCGTCGTGCCCGTCGAGCGCCGCCGTCAGGCGCGACAGCGCGGCGCGCTTGGTGGCGAACGCTGCCCGGTGCTCGACCTCGAGCGCGCGCATCTCCCCGGCACGCGGTGTTTGCGCGACGCGCGCCAGCTCCGCTTCGTTGAAGAACAGCGGCGGCGCATTGAATTGATAGAAGACGAAGACCATCACCCCCACGAAGAGGATGAGGAACTGCATGGGGACCTTGAGGAGGCCGTTGAACAGGAGGCCCAGGCGGCTCTCGGTCACCGATCGCCCCGACAGATAGCGCTGCACCTGCGACTGGTCGGTCCCGAAGTAGGCCATGGCCAGGAAGCAGCCGCCCGTCAGCCCCGACCAGAAGGTGTAGCGGTTGCCGAGATCGGGCGAGAAGTCGACGACGTTCATCCGGCCCAGCGTCCCCGCCACCGTCACCGCGTGCCGGAGCGACAGATCGGGCGGCAGGCGGTGGACGATGACGACGAACGCCACCACCATCCCGCCCAGCATCACCACCATCTGATGCCTCTGCGTCTGGCTGACCGCGCGGGTGCCGCCGGCGACCGTGTAGAGGATGACCACCCCGCCGATCACCACGCAGGTGAGGTTGAGCGGCCAGCCGAGCACCTTCGAGAGCACGATGGCCGGCGCGTAGATGGTGATCCCGGCCGAGAGCCCCCGCTGAAGGAGAAAAAGCAACGCCGCCAGCTGGCGGGTCTTCAGATCGAAGCGACCTTCGAGGTACTCGTAGGCCGTCAGCACGCGCAGCCGGTAGAAGCGTGGAATGAAGGCGACCGAGAGGACCACCATCGCGATGGGCAAGCCGAAGTAGAACTGCAGGAAGCGCATGCCGTCTTCGTAGGCCTGCCCCGGCATGGAGAGGAAGGTGATGGCCGACGCCTGCGTCGCCATCACGCCGAGCCCGATCGTCAGCCAGCGATCGCGATAGCCGCCGTGGACGTAGTCGGCCATGTTCGACGGGCCGCGCGTCTTCCAGAGCCCGTAAGCGACGATGGCGGCCAGCGTCCCGAAGAGGACGACCCAATCGGCGGCGCTCAAGCGGCGACCGCGGTCAACACCGCGCCGAGCAGGATCTCGATCGCCAGCGCGCCCAGGACAATGAGATAGATCGCGCGCCAGCTCAGGAACGGCGGCGCATCGTCGAGCTCGGCCCTCTCGCCCTGGTCTTTTTCGTCGGCCGCCATGGCGTCAGCGCGACGGAGGGTGAGCGTGTCCCCCGGCGAGCAGGTTGGCGAACAGCCGGTAGGCACCGGGAACGCCCGCCGGCAGCTGTCGGAAGAATGCCAGCCCGGTGTAGACGAAGGTCCCTTTTCCGTAGCGCGCCCAGAGCAAGCTGCCGGCCGCGGGCGCCTCCCCGGGATCGTGCATCGACAGCGGCGCCTCGTAGTGACCGTCCCACTTGTCGGCGAAGTAGAGGCCGCGCTCCTGAATCCACCCCTCGAAGTCGCTCGGGCCGATGGCGTTCGGCGCCGTGAGCGCCGCGTGGCCCGCCGCCGCAAAGCTGACCGCCGCCGTCTCGTCGGTGACGCGCTTTTGGCCGATGTCGAAGGGCCAGGGACCGAGCACCGCCGCCAGCGGCGCCAGCCGGTTGTTGGTGTTGTACTGCACCACCAGCGTGCCGCCCGCCTCGACGTAGGCCATCAAGGTCGCGTGGGCCGCGCGCAGCCGCTCGTTGGTGTTGAAGGCCCGCACGCCGACGACGATGGCGTCGAACCGCGCCAGCGCCGCCGCCCCGCCCGCCAGCGCCTCGTCGCCCAGCAACGTGACGTCGTAGCCGACGCGCCGCAGGCTGGCCGGCACCTCGTCGCCGGGGCCAGGCAGGTAACCGATCCTCGCTCCGCCGATCGCCAGCGCGACCGGCTGGAGGCGAACGTCGGCCTCGACCAGATAGGTCTGGGTCGGAATGTGGGGGTGCTCGATCCGAACCACCGCGCGCGAGAGACTCCCGCCGCCGACCTCGGCGACGACGCGCAGCACGGCCGGGGCGGGCGCCTTTCCGGCGAGAGGGTGAACTCGAAAGGCGAGCGCCGTTTCACTCCCTGCGGCGCCGAGCGCGAACGGCGCGCTGGCCGGCTCGACAGCCCAGCCGGCCGGCACCTGCGGGCGCAACGTACCCGACACTGACGGCGCCCCCGCGACGAGCCGCACCGTCAGCGTCTCCGGGGCGGCGCTGGGAAACATCAACACACCGGCCTCCGGAAGGACTGACACCGCGGGCGTCACCTCCAGCGGACGGTAGCGCTCGCCCATCACCGGATCGGTCCATTTGTAGCTGACCGCGCGCGCCACGGTGAATTTCCGCCCGCCGATCGAGAAGGTGAACTGGACCTCGACGGACGAGGCGCGCTCGGGAGCGCCGATGAGCGCCGGATCGGCGACCCGATAGAGCCCGGCGTCGGGCGGCGTCTCCAGCCAGTAGGGGGTCGTCGCCGGGAGATCGGCCGGCAGCCGCACGGTCCTCTTGATCTCCAGCGCCACGGCAGCGCCGCCGTTCTGTTTGGGCCTGTCGAGCGGCGCGGGGCCCGGGTGGCCGGTCTCTTCGAAGGGGAACTGGACCTGGTCCAAAGTCACCGGCACCGACGAGCGATCGACGACCGTGGCGGTGACGTCGATCGCCGTCCCCGGCGCGGCGCGAAAGTCGGCGGCCGTCGCCTCGACGAACAGCCCGGCGCAAGCGAAGATCAGGTCGCGCACCTGGCGGCGCTTCTCGGTCCGCCACCCTGCGTCCGAGATCTCGTCCAGCGCGGCGTCGATCTCCACCAGCGTCGGCACCAGCTTCTGCGGCGCCCCCGGGTCGAGCTTGCCGATCGCCTTGTCGACCAGCCCCCGCAACCGGGAGGTGCCGGCGAAGCGCCTCAGGGTGACGTCGATGCCGTCGAGGATCCCGCCAAGCGGCTTCATCGCCGCGGCGCCGGCCGGCTCGGCCGCGGCCAGCAGCTTGAAGTATTCGATGATCGGCGCGCGCACGCGGGCCACGCCGAACCCCTGGCTCTTGTGCATGCTGCGGCTGTCGGCCGCCATCTCGCCGTACGACTCGCCGAGCAGCGGGTCGTAGCCGCCGACGTCCAGCTTGACGTCGGCGCTGACGTCGTCGGTCGGCTTGATGAAGAATGACGATCGATTCCAGAAGATCCGCCGCGCCTGCCAGACCGAGACGCCGCCGGTCAGCTGCTCGGGGTGAAAGCTGGGATCGGCGGCGGCGTGGAAGGCCTCCAGCGCCAGGATGGCCGACGCTGTGTGGTGGCCGTGCGTCTCGGCGGGCTGGGGCGAAAACCGGGTCACGATCACGTCGGGGCGGAACTTGCGGATGACCGCCACCACGTCGGCCAGCACCGCCTCCTTGCCCCAGATGCGGAGCGTCTCGTCGGGGCTCTTGGAAAAACCGAAGTCGCGCGCGCGGGTGAAGAACTGCTCGGCGCCGTCGATCCGGCGCGCCGCCAGCAGCTCCTGCGTGCGAATGAGCCCCAGCGCCGGCCCCTGCTCGGAGCCGATCAGGTTCTGGCCGCCGTCGCCGCGGGTGAGCGAAAGGTAGGCCGTGCGCAGATGCGCCCCGTTCGCCAGGTAAGCGAGCAGTGCGGTGTTCTCGTCGTCGGGGTGGGCCGCGACGTAGAGCACACTGCCCGCGACGGCCAGCTTGCGCAGCTCGCCGGCGATCTGCGCCGCATTCGGTTGCGGAGGAGGACCGGCCGCCTGAGCACGAGGAGAGATCACGAGGGAAAGCAGGACCGCAAGGATAGCCGGAAGGACAAAGATAAACGGGAGAGCGCGGCGACGCATGGACGGGATCGGCGACGAGGGGCGGAGACGGTGCGACCGAGTATAGTTGATGCTCCTCGGTGTCACGCGCATTCTCCAGCTCGTACTTCGCCGGCGAGGCGATCGCGCGCACGTTCATCCCGCTCGACTTTCGGTCAGGGTCGGACCGTACGGCGCGCACCCGGGCCGCGGCGGCGCGGCGCGCACCCGCCGAGCTGGTGGCCGTCCTTCGCGAGCAAGAGGCCGCTCTCCCCGCCAGTGGCGCGCGCACGGACAACGTCGAGGCGCTCGCCGGAGGGGGCACGGCGGTGGTGGCGACCGGGCAGCAGGTCGGCCTCTTTCTCGGGCCGCTCTATGGGTTCTACAAGGCCGCCTCGGCGGTCGCCGTGGCCCGGGCGCTGGCGGCGGAGTCGGGCGTCCGCTGCGTCCCGCTGTTCTGGCTGCAGACCGAAGATCACGACTTCGCCGAGATCGCCTCGGCGACCGTCGCCGGGCCCCACGGCCGGCCGGTCACCCTCTCGCTCCCCGTCGAGCCGGCGGCCGAGGCGCGCGTCTCCATCGCCCACCGCCGACTCCCCCCCGAGGTCGGCGCTCTGCTCGACACGCTCGGTGAGCTCCTCGGCGACGGGCCGGCCGCGCGGGAGACGCTGGCGCTCCTCCGCGCGCACTACACGGCGGGTCGCCCCATCGCGGCGGCCTTTGCCGGCGCGCTCGGTGAGCTGTTCGCCGACGACGGCCTGCTGATTCTCGATCCCCGCCAGGCGCGCGTGGCGGCCCTGGCCGCGCCGATCTATCGCCAGGCCCTGGCCGCCTCCGCGGAGCTCGAACGGCGGCTCGAGGAGCGGCGTGCCGCGCTGGCGGCGGAGGGGTTCGAGGAGCAGATCCCGGCCCGCCCGGGCTGCGCGCTCGTTTTCGGCCACCGCGGCGCCGCGACCGGCGCGCGCTTCCGCCTGGCGCGCCCGGCGAACGCGTCGGCCCCCTGGCGGCTGGCCGGTTGTGACAGCGTGATGACCGCCGAGGAGATCGAGGTCGCGCTCGGGCACGAGCCGCTCCGCTTCTCGACCTCGGCGCTGCTGCGGCCGATCGTGCAGGACACGCTGCTGCCGACGGCGGCCTACGTCGGCGGTCCGGCGGAGGTGAGCTACTTCGCGCAGCTCGGGCCGCTTTACGATCACTTTCGTCTGGCGATGCCGATCGTCGTTCCGCGCGCCCGCTTCCGCTGTCTCGACGTGCACACGCGGCGCCGCCTCGGCGAGCTCGGCCTCGGCGCCGACGACGTCACGCTCCCGCGGTCCGAGTTGCTGGCGCGCCTGCCGGCTGCGCCCTCGCCCACAACCCCGACCGCCGCCGCGCTCGCCGCCCGGGTGGCAGCCCACGTCGCGCCGGTCGTCGACGACCTCGCCGCCACAGTCTCCGCGCTCGATCCGCGGGATCGCAACCTGGAACGCGCCGCCGCCCGCACGCGCGCCCACGTCGCCCGCGCCCTCGCGCGGCTCACCGAGCGCTACGCGCGCAAGCTGGCCGAGCGCGACGGCGTCGCCCTGAGGCGCCTGGCCCGCGTGCAGGACGCGCTCGCGCCCGGAGGGGTCCCGCAAGAGCGGGCCTACGCCTGGCCGTCGCTGGCCGGGCGGCACGGCCCCGCCGCGCTCAAGGCCATGGTGCTCGAGCGGCTGGCCGCCGCGGGCCCGTTCACCACGGCGCTGCAGGATCTCAGGCCATGAGCGGTCGACCAGACCGGCAGCCGCCGCTCCGGATCGGCATCGTCTGCTTCTCCACCTTCGGCGGCAGCGGCGTCGTGGCTGCCGAGGTCGCCGGCTCGCTGGCGCGGCGCGGGCACCAGATCCACGTCTTCAGCGACGACGTCCCGGGACGTCTCGATCCCACGCAGCAGAACGTCAGCTTTCACCGTGTGGCCCCCCCGGCTTACCCGCAGCTCAAACACTCCCCTTACACGCTGGCGCTGACCTCGAAAATCGTCGAGGTCTCACGCCGCGAGCGGCTCGACGTCGTGCACGCCCACTACGCGATCCCGCACGCGGTCAGCGCCCACCTGGCGCGCGAGGTGCTGGCCGCCGACGCCGCCGGCCGGGCCGCGGCGCCCAGGCTGGTGACGACGTTGCACGGCACCGACATCACGCTGGTCGGCAGCGATCCGAGCTTCCTGCCGCTCACCCGCTTCTCCATCGCCGCCAGCGACGCGGTGACCACCCCTTCGGCCTGGCTGGCCCGCGCC
>CAVRRT010000120.1:0-5163 GCA_963723305.1 uncultured Pseudomonadota bacterium | reverse complement strand
GAATCCTCGGCGCCGGACGAATGGGCTGGCCCCGTCGTCCAAGCTGAAGCAGCGCATCTGCGCGCTGCTCAAGGACGAGGGGTACATCGCCGGCTACGACGTGCGGGACTCCGCGGTCGTCGCGGGCACCGAGGAGATCGTGGTTCGCCTCCGCTGGGCCGATCCGCGCACCAACGCGATCACCGGCCTCCGCCGGCGGTCCCGGCCCGGACAACGGATGTACGTCCGGCATGGAACGATCCCCAAGGTGCGCTCCGGCCTGGGCATCGCGATCTTGTCGACGTCGAAGGGCCTCATGACCGATCGCGCGGCCCGCAAAGAGGGGCTCGGCGGCGAGCTCCTCTGCGAAGTCTGGTAAGGAGGCTGGTCATGTCACGTATAGGACGAAAAGTGCTGCCGCTCCCCAAGGGCGTCACGCTCTCGCAGAAGCCGGGCACCATGAGTGTCAAGGGGCCGAAGGGGGAGCTGTCAAAGGCTCTCCCCGCCGGCATCTCGATCAAGACCGAGGCGGACAAGATTCATGTCCTGCGCGCCGACGATTCGCGCGAGAACCGCTCCCGGCACGGACTCGTGCGGGCGCACCTGGCCAACATGGTGAAGGGCGTCACCGAAGGTTGGAACCGGGAGCTGGAGATCAACGGCGTCGGTTATCGTGCCGAGGTCGCCGGCGACACCATCAACATGGCTCTTGGCTTCTCGCACCCGATCGCCTTCAAGCTGCCGAAGGGCGTCACCGCCAAGGTCGAGAAGAACCGCGTCACGCTCTCCAGCGCCGATCGCGACCTGGTCGGACAGACGGCGGCCAAGGTGCGCGAGCTGCGCCCCCCCGAGCCCTACAAGGGGAAGGGCGTCAAGTACGTCGAAGAGGTCATCAAGCGGAAGGTCGGCAAGGCCGGCGCGACGAGCGGCGGCTAGTCGCCGCACGAGAGGGTTCACATGCTCATCAACATCTATAAAAAAGAGAGCCGCGAGAAGCGGCACCGGTCGATTCGCAAGCGGATCGAGGGGACGGCCGAGCGCCCGCGCCTGGCCATCTTCCGCAGCTCGCGCCACATCTACGCGCAGGTCATCGACGATCTGCAGAACAAGACGCTGCTCGGGACCTCGGACCTCGCCCTCGAGGATTCGGCCAAGGCGGAGGACGCCGACAAGAAGGCGCTGGCCAAGAAGGTCGGCACCGCGATCGCCAAGAAGTGCCTCGAGAAGGGGATCGACAAGGTCGTGTTCGACCGCGCCGGCTTCAAGTACCACGGACGGATCTCCGCGCTGGCTGACGGCGCGCGTGAAGCCGGACTAAAGTTCTAGGGAAGGACTACAGAACGCATGGCTATCAATTACGAAGAAGTTGGCGAGCTGGTCGACAGCGTCGTCTTCATCAACCGCGTCGCCAAGGTCGTCAAGGGCGGGCGCCGTTTCTCGTTCTCGGCGCTCGTCGTCGTCGGCGATCAGCGCGGCTATGTCGGGGCCGGCCTCGGCAAGGCGAACGAGGTCCCGGAGGCGATCCGCAAGGGGACCGAGCAGGCCAAGAAGAACCTCTTCCTGATCCCGCTCGTCGGCGGAACCATCCCGCATGAGGTGCAGGGGCACTTCGGCGCCGGAGCGGTGTTGCTTCGTCCGGCCAGCGCCGGGACCGGCGTCATCGCCGGCGGCGCGGTTCGTCCGGTGCTGGAAGTGGCCGGCGTCCAGGATATCCTCACCAAGTGCATCGGGACGTCGAACCCGCACAACGTCATCCACGCCACCATCGACGCCCTTCAACAACTTCGCAGCGCCGACGCGGCCGCCGGGTTGCGCGGCAAGCGACTCGACGAGATCCGGGAGTAGGTGATGGCCAAGTCTCTGCGCGTGACGCTGATCCGGAGCGGCATCAACCGCCCCGAACAACACAAGCAAACCATCCGGGGCCTCGGGCTCTCGAAGCTGGGTGTCTCCAGAACGTTGCCGGACAACGTCGCCGTCCGTGGCATGATTCGCGCGGTTTCGCACCTGGTTCGGGTCGAAAAGGCCGAGTAAAGGGAATCAAGGACAACTCATGGGAACCACGCTTCACACGTTGAAAGGCCCCAAGGGCGCCACCCGCAACCGCAAGCGGATCGGCCGCGGGCCGGGCTCGGGCACGGGCGAGCAGTCGGGCAAGGGCGTCAAGGGGCAGAAGGCCCGCAGCGGCCACCACGGCGCGCGCTTCGGCTTCGAGGGCGGCCAGATGCCGATGCAGCGCCGCTTCCCCAAGAAGGGGTTCAAGAACCCCTTCCGCAAGGAGGTCTTCGCGGTCAACGTCGGCGCGCTCGACAGGCGCTTTCCGGCCGGCACTGTCGATCTGGCGGCGCTGCAGGGGGCCGGCATGGTCCCGCGCAGCTCGGCGACGGTGAAGATCCTCGGCGAGGGCGACCTGACCAAGAAGTTCACCATCAAGGCGAGCGCCTTCTCGGCGATGGCCAAGGAAAAGATCGAGAAAGCGGGCGGCACGGCCGAGGTCGTGGCCGACTAACAGCTCATGGCAAGCGGTTTTCAGAATATCGGCAAGATCCCGGAGCTCCGCCGGCGGATCCTGTTCACGTTGTCGCTGCTGGCGGTCTACCGCATCGGCGCCTTCGTGACGACGCCCGGCGTGAACCGCGCCATCATGGGCAAGATCGTGAACCAGGCCTCGGGGTCGTTCCTGGGGATGTTCAACATGTTCTCGGGCGGCGCGCTCGAGCAGATGTCGATCTTCGCGCTCGGCATCATGCCGTACATCAGCGCCTCCATCATCCTGCAGCTGCTCACCGTCGTGGTCCCCAAGCTGGAGCAGATCCAGAAGGAAGGGGAGATGGGGCAGCGCAAGATCAACCAGTACACGCGCTACGGCTGCGTCGTCCTCTCGTTGATCCAGTCGTTCTTCATCGCCCGCTGGCTGGAGTCGAACAACCGCGCGTATGCGCAGTTCGGCCAGGTGGTCACCGACCCAGGCTGGGGCTTCCGGATGATGACGATGCTCTCGCTGACCACCGGGACCGCCGTTCATCATGTGGCTCGGCGAGCAGATCACCGAGCGCGGCATCGGCAACGGAATCTCGCTGATCATCTTCGCGGGCATCGTCACCGGCATGCCGGACGCCGCCGTGCGCATGTTCTCCAAGGCCAAGATGGGGGACATCTCCGCCTTCGACCTGGCGATCATTGGCCTTCTCATCGTGGTGGTCGTCGGGGTCATCATCTTCTTCGAACGGGGGCAAAGACGTATCCCCGTCCAGTACGCCAAGCGGATCGTGGGGCAGAAGATCTACGGCGGTCAGTCGACCCACCTGCCGCTCAAGGTCAACACGGCCGGCGTCATCCCCCCGATCTTCGCCTCGTCGATCCTGATGTTCCCGCAGCAGATCGCCTCGTTCGTCCAGATCGCCCTGGATGCAGCGGATCTCCGAGGCGCTCCACCCGGGCGACTGGCGCTACAACACCATCTACGTCGGGCTCATCGTCTTCTTCTGCTACTTCTACACGGCCGTCACCTTCAACCCGGTCGACGTCGCCGACAACATGAAGAAGTACGGCGGCTTCATCCCCGGCATCCGCCCGGGTAAGGCGACGGCCGCCTACATCGATAAGGTGCTGACCCGCATTACCTTCGGCGGAGCGATCTACATCTCGGCCATCTGCGTGCTCCCCTCGCTGCTGCACGAGCAGATGAAGGTGCCGTTCTACTTCGGCGGCACGGGGCTCATGATCGTCGTCGGCGTGGCGCTCGACACGGTGCAACAGATCGAGTCGCACCTCATCACGCGCAACTACGAGGGGTTCACCGGACCGCGGGGGCCGAGGATCCGCGGGCGCGGCGGGCGCGGCGGGACCGGCGCTCCGGCCGTGGGTCGCTAGTCGACCATCACTCTGGTGAAGAAGTCGGGCGTTGAGTGAGAACCTTCTGTTGTTTGGACCCCCCGGCGTTGGCAAGGGGACGCAAGCGCAGCGGCTTTCCAAGGTCTTCCAGATCCCTCACGTCGCCACCGGCGACATGCTGCGGGCCGCGATCCAGTCGTACACGCCTCTCGGCCAGCGGGCCAAGGGCTTCATCGATAAAGGCCAGCTCGTCCCCGACGACCTGGTCCTCGAGCTGCTCGGCGAGCGGCTCCAGCAGCCCGACACCGCGCGCGGCTTCTTGCTCGATGGATTCCCCCGGACCGTCCCTCAGGCCGAGGTGCTCGGCAAAATGCTGACCGGCTACGGCAAGGCGATGGACCGGGTGATCGTGCTCGACGCGCCCGAAGAGGAGCTGGTCAAGCGCATCTCCGGCCGCCGCACCTGTGAGAGCTGCCAGACCAGCTACCACGTGGTGGCCAAGCCGCCGCGCGTCCCGGGATCTGTGCGACCGCTGCGGCGGGGTGCTCAAGCAGCGCAGCGACGACTCGGAGGAGATCATCCGCAATCGGCTGCGCGAGTTCGCCGCCAAGACCAAGCCGGTGGTGGAGTACTTCTTGGCCAACACCTGGCCGGTGCGAAAGATCGACGCCAACGGCAACATGGACCAGATCTTCGGGCGCATCTACGCCGCGGTTCTTCTCTCCTAGCCAGACGAGCGAAGCGAAATCAGCAGATGGCAATCCAGCTCAAGAGCCCGTCCGAGATCGCCAAGCTGCGAGAGGCCAACCTCATCGTGGCCGAGGTGCTCGACGCGCTGGAAGCGGCCTCGAAGCCGGGCGTCGCCACCTGGGAGCTGAACGAGATCGCCGCGGCCAAGCTGAAGCAGCTCAAGGCCGAGCCCGCTTTTCTCAACTACGGCCACCCGCCGTACCCGGCCGTCGTCTGCACCTCGGTCAACCACGTGGTCGTGCACGGCGTCCCGCGCCGCGACGTGGTCCTCAAGGACGGGGACATCCTCTCCATCGACTTCGGCGCCTTCAAGGCCGGCTGGTGCGGCGACTCTGCCCGCACGGTCCCCATCGGCCCGGTGACCCCGGCGGCCAAGGCCCTCATGGACGCCACCCGGGAGTCGCTCGAGCGGGCCATCGCCGCCTGCGTCCCGGGGAACCGCCTGGGGGACATCGGCTGGGCGGTCCAGTCCCACGTCGAAAAGCAGCGGCTATTCGGTGGTCCGGCAGTTCGTGGGCCACGGAATCGGCCGGGCGATGCACGAGGAGCCCCACGTCCCGAACTACGGGGACGCCGGCAAAGGCCGACGGCTCTCGGCTG
>CAVRRT010000119.1:0-53595 GCA_963723305.1 uncultured Pseudomonadota bacterium | reverse complement strand
CATGTTTTTGCCCTCTACTGGAGCAGATTACGTATTGCTGTGACCTGCACGTCGGAGAGATCGGGGACGGCGTCGAGCGGCGTCCGCCGCAACGACCAGACCCCGCCGCCGATCGCCAGCGCGACGATGACGATCACCACGAAGCGGTGGCGGGCCGAGAGCGCGATGAGGCGGGCGATCATTGATCGTCCGGTCGGCCGCTCGCCGCGGTCGGCCCGTTCGGGGCGGCTGGCCCGCTCGGCGCGGCTGGTGCGCCCCAGCGCGGCAAGGCGTCGCGCAGCTTCGCTTCGCTCGACAGGAGAAAGGTCGCGCCGGTGGCGACCCGGTCGCCCGCCGAGAGCCCGGACCGCACCTCGTCGTAGTCCCCGGCCAGCGCACCGACCGCGACCTCTACCGGCTCGAGGCGCCCGCCGCCTCGGTCGACGAAGGCATAGCGGTGCTCGCCGGACATGAGCAGCGCGGAGTCCGGGACAGAGAGACGCATCCCGAGCGGAGCCTCGATGACGACGTCGGCGAACATCCCGGGCTTGAGGGAGAACCGCGGGTTCGTGAGCTCGAGCCGCGCTTCGATGGTGCGCGTCTTCTCGTCGACGGTCGGAG
The DNA here is from genome assembly GCA_963723305.1 of uncultured Pseudomonadota bacterium. GTDB lineage: Bacteria > Myxococcota_A > Polyangia > Fen-1088 > Fen-1088 > JADGRB01. The sequence goes on along the minus strand of CAVRRT010000119.1, from coordinate 52,995 downwards.
CGACGAAGGTGACGCGCGCCGCGAGCGGTTCGGGGAGCGCGGGGATGCTGACCCGCGCCGGTTGCCCCACCGAGACCAGGCTCGCCTCGCGCTCATGGACGGCGGCCTGCAGCCAGACCCGGCCAAGGTTCCCGATGCGGTAGAGCGACGTCCCGGCCTCGACCCGGGCGCCCACGACGACGTTCTTTTCGAGGACCACGCCGTTCGTCGGCGCCGAAATCGTGACACGCCCATCCGGTTTTCCCGCCTTCACCAGGGCCCGAATCTGCTCCGGGGAGAGATCCCAGAGCGCCAGGCGCCGATCGAGGCTGCCGGAGAGCTGCCCCGAGACGCCCGAGCGGCGGGCGACCAGATACTCTTCCTCGGCAGCCAGGAGATCGGCGCTGTAGACCGTGGCCAGCCGCTGGCCGCGTCGCACCGTCTTCCCGGTCTCTCCGACGTACAGCTTCTGGACGTAGGCCTCGTACTTCAACGTCACGTCCGCCTGGTTGCGCTCGTCGACCTCCACCCTCCCCGCCGCGCGTAACGTGAGCGCGAGCGGTCGCCGCTCCACCGTACCGAACGTGACGCCGATGAGCTGCTGGCGCTCGAACGAGACCTCGATGGCGTCGCGGGACCCGGCACCGCTCCCCTCCACGGTGAGCCCGGGCCGACCGGTCGCCACCTTCATCTTGATCTCCTGGTGCGCGTGCCCAGGAGCATCGACGGCCAGCCGGAGATACCAGTCGCCGTTCATCGAGAGCGGGTAGCTGACGACGTAGCGGCCGCCCTGGCGCGGCGTCACCTGGCCGGCTCCCTTCATCTCGGGCATCGCCCCCATCGCCGGCATGTCCCAGACGAGCGCCAGGGCGGCGCCGACGACGGGCACACCCCGGGCGTCGGTCAGCGCGACGAGCAGTTGGTTCTCGCCGGCTTGCGGCGGATCGGGAGCCACGGAGAGCGAGAGGGCGAGATCGCCGGCTCGAACGACGCGGGCGTCGCCGGCCGAGGCCAGGGCCGGAAAGAACACGTTTACCAGCAGGGCGAGCGAGACAGTTCGGTTCATGAGGTTCATGGCGATTCCTCGTGGGAGAGGTGGGATCCGGATTCGGCGGCGCGCAGAAGACCGATGTCGGAACCGACGGCCCGCTCGAGATCGGTCAGGTGCTGCGCGTAGGCGGCCAGGTGCATGGCCAGATCCAGCTCGTGCATCTGGAGATCGCGTTCGGTGTCGAGCACCGGCGCGAACCCACCACGTCCGGCGGCGTATGAGGCGAGCACGCCCGCCAGGGCCTGCTGGGAGAGCGGAATCAGCCGGTGGTGCAGCTCTATCTGCCGCGCCTCCGCCTGCACCTCGGCGAACGCGTCCGCGATCTCGGCGAAGACGCGGTTCTCGAGGGCGTGCGCCTCCTCGCGCATGGCGCCGACGCCGGCCTCCGCCGATTCGACCCGCCCCCGATTCTTGGCACCGAAGAGGGGAAGGTTTCCTTGCGCGCCGATGAAGAGGAAGTCGGCCGGACGGGCGGTCCCGCCGAACATGTGCATCTCTCCCAGCGAGACGCCGAGGTCGGGGGTGGTCGCGGCCTGGACGAGGCGCAGGCGGGCCCCGGCCGCCGCAATGGCGGAGCTCGCCGCGGCGAGCTCCGGTCGCCCCTGCACCGCCCGCGCGCGCAGCGCCTCCGGCGAGGGCAGGCTCGCCAGAAGGCCCGGCTCCGACGTCGGGCCGAGGTCGCTGCCCGGCGACCGATCGAGCAGGGCGACCAGCTTCGAGACGGCGGCGGTCCGCCGGGCGCTGGCCGCTTCGCGGTCCGACTGAACCTTGAGCGCCTCGCTCTCGCCGCGCAACGCCTCCGACGCCTCCCCCCGCCCGGCGGCCACCCTGGACGAGGCGGCCGAGATCAGCGACTGCAGCGTACGGCCGATCTCGTCGTCGACGGAGATCGTGCGATCGGCAAGGAACAGATCGAAGTACGCCCTGGCCAGCTGCGCCTCGACGTCGCGCGCGCGCGTGAAGACCGTGGCCTCCGCGCCGGCCGCCATCGCCTCCGCCTCATCACGTCGCGCCGCGCGCTTGCCGCCCAGGGGTATCGTCTGGGTCAGGTTGACCATGACCGGCACGGTCGAGAGATCGACCGGCATGTTCCAGAGCTGGACCATCAGCATCGGATCGTCGAAGGCTCCGGCCGAACCGACGAGCAACCTGTCGGCGCGGGCCTGCTCGCGCGCTGCTCGAATCTCGGGATTTTTTCGCCGCGCCTCCTCGACGAGGTCGGCGAGCCGGACCGGCGGCGGCGAGGTTGGCGCGTTCGACGCCGTCGACGCGGTCGCGGTCGAGGTCGGCGCGGTCGCGGTCGACGCGGTCGATGCGGTCGACGCGGTCGCAAGGAAAAGACAGACGAGAGCGTGGAACATGGGTGGCCTCTGAAAGCTGACGAGAAGATCGAAATGGTGCGGGTCGCGCGATCGAACACGCGCGGATGCCCTCAGTCCTCAGATCGGCGCCTTGGCCGGCGTCAAACGTTCGGCGTCAAGTGCGCCCACGCGTCTCAGCCGTTCGCGATCAGCGCTTCGCGCTGCGAGGTCTGCCGACGCAGCCTTCAGGGAACCGAACGGCGAGCCCGGGCCCGCTCAGATCAGGAAGGAATGGCTCAACAAAAAATGCGGAGCAGCGATGGACCGCGGCTCGGCGACGCGGAGCGCGAAGTGGCGCCACGCAGGCGCAGGCGGCTCGAGCGTCAAGGTGGAGGGAGCCGCCAGAGCCACCCAAGCGACCGGAAGATCCGCCGACCGCTCGGAGAAAACCGCAGGGATCTTCCCCGTCTCGATCACGAGCCGCTCGCAGCAGGCCGGATCGCCGATCGCGTCGTGCCCGCCCCGCTGGTCGGGCGTTTCCCCGCCCGCCGCCGGCGGGCAACAAGCGTCGGCCATCACCACACCCGTGACCGTGCAGCGAAGAGCGAGGTAGCCCGTCGCCGCCAGGGCAAACGCCAAGACCGGCACGATGAGCATCGCGCCCAGCCAACGCGCACGCCGGAGGCGGACCATGGGCTCAAGGGTGGAGGGTAAGGCGTCGCCCGTCAAGTCGAGCTGACACTTCGGATCCGAAATCAACCCCGACCGGGGGGAGACCGGGGTGACACCGGAATATGATTGTACTATACAAGTGAAGACGATGATCAAACGGGATCGGTTCGCGGCCCTCGCGTCGGAGGTTGCGCGTGAGGTCATTCGCCGCAGGTCCTCCGAGGCCTGCTGTGGCGACCTCACCCTTGAACAGTTCGAGACGCTGCAGATCATCGATCGCACCGCACAGCCTTCAATCGGATCGCTCTCCGCGGCGATGGACGTCGATCTGTCGACGATGAGCCGCAACGTCTCGGTCCTGGAAAGGAACGGATACCTCCAGCGCGTGAGAAGCGCCGATGACGGCCGCCTGGTCCAGGTGAGATTGACGGCCAAGGGGCGAAGCGCGCTGACGACCTTGCGATGCAGCGAGAGCGATGTCCTCGGGGAGATCTACGAACGGATCCCCCCCGGGGAGCGAACCGCGGTGGTGAAGGGTCTCGAGGCTCTTCGCCGCTGCCTCCTCGAGAAGGAGACCGCAACGGCCTGTTGCTCTCCTTCGCCGTCTCAACGGAGACCGTCATGACGCCGAGAAGCTCCGTCGGTCGAGTGAAGGGATCCCAAAGGCCCTCGCCCGCGCTCTCTCGTCGGCTGGCAGCCGAGGCGATCGGAACGGCTCTCTTGCTCGCCACGGTCGTCGGATCGGGCATCATGGCCGAGCGCCTGGCGGGCGGGAACGCCGCCCTGGCGCTCCTCGCCAACACCATCGCCACCGGCGCCGGACTGGTCGCCCTGATCCTCACCTTCGGCGGCGTCTCGGGTGCGCACTTCAACCCGGCGGTGACGATTGCCGACGCCAGCCAAGGCGGGCTACCGTGGCGCGCGGTTCCCCCCTACATCGCGGCTCAGATCGGAGGCGCGTTCGTCGGTGTCGCGCTGGCACACCTGATGTTCGACGCGCCAACGTTCTCCGCGTCGCATCACGTCCGTTCCGGGATCGGCCAGCTCGTCGGCGAGTTCACCGCGACCTTCGGCCTGATCTGCGTCATCTGGGGATGCTCCCGGACCCGCCCAAACGTGACCCCCTTCGCGGTGGGGGCGTACATCACCGCCGCCTACTGGTTCACCTCCTCGACGTCCTTCGCCAACCCGGCCGTGACGCTGGCACGGGCAGCAACGGATAGCTTCGCCGGCATCCGGCCAGCGGACGCGCCGGGCTTCATCGCGGCGCAGTCACTGGGCGCGGCTGCCGCTACCCTGTTTTTTCGATGGCTGATCCCGGGCCTGCCGGCGGTCGCAGACCGCGTCCTTACGCCAGCCAACGAAGAGGATGCTGCATGAACACCGTCATCTTCGCCTGCGTACACAACGCCGGCCGCTCCCAGATGGCCGCTGCTTGGTTCAACGAGCTCGCGGATCCGTCCAAGGCCCGCGCCATCTCGGCCGGGACGGAGCCCGGACCCCGCGTTCACCCTGAGGTCCAGTCGGCCATGCTGGAGGTCGGCGTCGACCTGTCGGCCGCCAAGCCGCAGCTGCTCACCGACTCCCTCGCGGCGGAGGCGCGCCTTCTCGTAACGATGGGTTGCGGCGAAGCGTGCCCCTACGTCCCTGGCCTCGCGCGCGATGATTGGCCGCTCGAGGACCCCAAGAACAAGCCGATCGGTCGGGTGCGCGAGATCCGAGACGACATCCGCGCGCGCGTCGTCGATCTGCTCGTCCGCAAGGGCTGGGGCCGAAGCGCCTGACCCCGCGATCCGCCATTCAACGCCCGCGACGCTTGGTTGGTTGATTGGGGGAGCCGCGATGGGCCGCCCGCCCGCGGACGTGCCGTTGCTGTTCGAGCTTCTGGCCTTGCATCCGGTAGCTGTCCCAGCGCTCGCGGGACAGGCCACCGCTCTCCAGTGCGGCGCGGATGGCGCACCCCGGCTCGGTCGCGTGCAAGCAGTTGGTGAAGCGGCACCCCGCTGCGATGGCGATGACGTCGTCGAATCCCATCACGCTCTCCGCCTCCCACAGGCCGAGCTCGCGCATTCCCGGGGTGTCGATCAACAGCGCGCCGTTCTCCATCACGAACAGCTCACGATGAGTCGTGGTGTGCCGCCCGCGGGCGTCGCTGGCGCGCACGTCGCCAATCCGCTGCTCGTCGCGGCCGAGCAGGGCGTTGACCAGCGTCGACTTGCCCACGCCCGACATGCCGACGAGGCCGAGCGTCTGCCCTCTCCCCAGCCACTCGGCCAGGCTGTCGAGACCGAACCGCCGCGCCGCGCTGGTGAGCACCACCGGTACGCCCGGAAAGAGCCGGCCGAGCATATCGACGACGGCCGCCGGTTCGAGGCTGAGGTCACTCTTGTTCACGATCAGCACCGCCTTGGCGCGACTCTGTTCGACGGCCGTGAGGTAACGCTGGAGCCGCCGCTCGTTGATGAGGCGCCGGTCGCGCGCCTCGTTCCTGCCGTCGCCGAAGGCGCTGACGATTCCCACCACGTCGACATTCGCCGCGATGACCTGGGCGCGGCCCCCCTCCCCGGCTGCCAGGCGCATCAAGCAGGTCCGGCGCTCCAGGAGGTGCTCGACGAGCAGCGCGTTGGCGGAGTCGGAATAGGTCCCCGCCACCCAATCCCCGACCTGTGGACGATCGACCGCCTCCCGCCAGGTGGCGGCGCGATCGCCGACCAGAACGGCCTTGCAGATCCCCTGGCGCGTCCAGGCGATATAGCTCTCGCCGTGGGCGATGGCGATCCGGGCTGGGACGAGGGCACCGTCCGCGCCGTCCAGCGCCGCCATCCGCGCTGCGAAGTGCGCGTCATAACCGATCTCCTCCAGGGTCCGCTCGCCCCCGCTCATGAGACCTTTTCGAGCTCCAATCTTTGGGCGTTCATGGTCGAGATCGCTTCCGGGATGTCTCCGCGCTCGGAATAACACATGTGCCCGTGAATCTGCGTCTTGTCCCGAGCGCCGCCGGTGGCTTTCCGAAGCGCCTCCACGGACAGCGGAGCCAAACAACAGCCGCGCGCGGACGGATTATCGCCGTTACATCGGGCGATCCGGCTGTGACTCTTTGCAGCTTGGGGGTCGCTCCGATTTGGCGCAGAATATCCCTCGGCTGGGAGCCGGATGCTTGGTGCCTGCGCGTCGGCGCGGCCGGAAGACAGGAGCTGAGATGCCTTCAGTCGATGGAAAGCGCAGCGGGTTCCGGGGTGTTCTCGCCCAGGTCGTGCTCTTTGGCGCGATCGCCCTCCTGACCCCGACGCGCGCGGCCGCCCACTTCAAGATCACCGATCCCACGACGCCGCCCCAGGCAGCCACCGTCCAGAGCTGGATGTCGCAAGATTCGGTGGGAGGTCCGCAGAAGAACGGCCCTTGCGCCGCCGTCCCCAACACGGCTCTCGGCGATACCGCGGGGACGCCGGTTGCAAATGCGGTCACCGACGTTCAAGCGGGTCAAAAGGTGACCATTCCCGTCACGATCACCGTCGCGCACCCGGGCTGGTTCCGCATCTCGCTCGCCGAGGGTCCGAGCTCCAGCCAGTCGCTGACGAGCATCCCCGATCCACAAGCTCAGACGGGGACCAATTGCACGCCGGCGATCATGACCAATCCTGTCTGGTCGCCAACCCAGCCCATACTCGCCGACGGATTGCCGGCCGGCTCGACTGCCTCGACGAACCAGAGCGGGACCAAGACGTTCCAGGTCACCATTCCCTCCACCGCCTCTTGCAGCACGGCGAAACCCTGCGCTCTTCAGGTCGTCATGGTGATGACCGATCACCCGGTGGGCGACTGCTACTATCACCATTGCGCGGACGTGGCGGTCGGATCGGGAACGGGGTCGGGCGGCTCGGTGGCGACCGGCGGAACGACCGGCACCGGCGGCACGACGACGACCGGCACCGGCGGCACGACGACGACCGGCACCGGCGGCGCGACCGGCACCGGCGGCACGACGACGACCGGCACCGGTGGCATCAAAGGGACCGGTGGGACGACCGGCACCGGCGGCACGACGACGACCGGCACCGGCGGTGTGGTTGGCACCGGCGGAGCGACCGGCACCGGCGGAGCGACGGCCACCGGCGGCGTGACCGGCACCGGCGGAGCGACCGACACCGGCGGCACGAACGGGAGCGGCGGCAGCACCGGCAGCGGCGGATCCACGACCGCTGGCTCTGGGGCTTCCGCACAGACCGGGTCGTCGGGGGGATGCAGTTGTATCGTCGCCGGCCACGACCGAGCTTCCGGCCCCTTCTCTTGGGCCTTCAGCGCGGCCGCCGTTCTTGCGCTGCTCATCGCGCGACGGCGACGACGACGCTGAGGGGAGGTTCCCGTCCTGGCCGAGCAGAGTCGAACCGGACAAAGGCGCGTCCTCGGCCGGGGAGGCGCCACCCTGGCGGCGCTGCTGGTGGTTCTGGTCACCGTCTCGCTGGTGACCCGGGCCCGTCGTCGCGCGCGGGCCGTGGCGGTAGCGTCAGCCGCCGTCCCCGTCCCTCCGGCCGACGGACGCCTGCCGATACTCTGGGACGTCCCCTCCTTCGCTTTCGCCAACATCGATGGTCGCTCGATCGACCAGTCGGCGTTGCGGGGGCACGTCTGGATCGCGGATTTGATCTTCACCCGCTGCACGGCGATGTGTCCGATCATCACCGCCAAGATGAACGTGCTCCGCAGGTCGATCCGCTCGCCCGACGTTCGCTTCGTGTCGTTCTCGATCGATCCCGCGTACGACACGCCCGCCATCCTGCGGGCCTACGCCGGCCGCTGGAACGCCGATCCGCGCTGGCTGCTCTTGAGCCCACCCCCCGGCAAGGAGATCGCGTTCGCCAGGGCCATGAACGCGCCGTTCGAGCGCACGGCGATGCCGCTGGAGCCCATCCTTCACTCGACGCAGTTTTTTCTGATCGACCAGCGCGGCCGCCTGCGGGGCCTCTACGGCAGCATGGACGATGCGGCCGTTCGGCGCCTGGTGGCCGACGCCACGCTGCTCGATGTTTCTGCCGAAACGCTGCGTGACGGCGCCGGCCCGCAACCGAGCGGGGGAGAGCCTGTGCTGGCCGGGGCTTCGCGCGGCCACGCGCTGTTTCGAGCCCTGGGGTGCGAGGCTTGCCACGCCGATCCGAAGACGGGACCGTCGCTGGCCGGCCTGTCCGGCCGCAAGGTGCAGCTCGAGGGCGGGGCTCCGGCATTGGCCGACGCCTCGTACTTGCGGCGGTCGATCCTCGCGCCGGCGGAACAGGTCGTCCTCGGTTACAACCCGCTCATGCCCGCGTACGACGGCTACCTCGCGCCGGCGGAGGTCGACGATCTGGTCGCCTACCTCCAGTCGATCCCCTCACAGGCGCCGCGCTAATAGTGAACGTTGAGGCCGGCCCAGAAAGCGCGGGGCTCGCCCGGACCCTGGAAGCGGGGATCGGTGTAGGTCGGGAAGACGGACGTCGCGTCGCCCAGGATGCCGAAGCTGGCGTAGTCGGCGTCGAAGACGTTGTCGACCCGAACGAAGCCGGAGATCCAGCGGGTGAAGGCATAGTCGGCGCGCAGGTTGACGATCACGTAACCGGGGATCTGCGGCAGGAGGTTCGCTTCGTCGCCGCGATAATACTGACCGCTGTTCCCGATGACGACGGCGCCGAGCTTCAGCCCGAAAGGCGCGATCCAGGCGACGGACGCCTTGCCGACCTGCGCCGGGATCGAAGGCAGGTGCGCCCCGGCGGCGACGTTGATCACCCCGTTGGCGTTGGCCTGCGGGTTGTCGGCGCTCGGTGAGGGGAACGCCGTCTGAAAGGTGGCGTCGAGGTAGGTGTAGTTGGCCGACCACTCCAGGCGGCCGCCGCGCCGGCTCAGGCGGACGCGGCCATGCAGGTTGGCCTCGATCCCTTGCCGGAGGGTGTTGCCGACATTCGAGAAGTAACCTTCGTTGACGAGCGGACCCGAGGTGGTGAACAGGATGTCGTTGCTGTTGGCGGTGTGGAAGGCCGAGAGGGCATAGTCGACGAACGCGCGCCCCCGCCCCAGGCGGCCGCGCACGCCGGCTTCGAAGGTCCGTGCCACCACCTGGGCCAGCGGCGGGTCGGCCACGAACTCGTTCGGCAGCCGGCAGGGATCGGTGGGGCTGGCGCAGGTCAGCTCCATCGGCGTCGGGGCACGCGCCGATTCGCTGTAGCTGCCGTAGACGCCGATCTCCGGGCGTGGTTGGTACGAGAGGCCGACGGCGGGGTTGAGCCGCTGGTAGTGATGATCGCCGCTCAGGTCACCCCCCAGCTGGTCTTGAAGCGACTGCGCCGAATAGTTGAACCGTCCCGACAGCGTCAGGAACAGATCCGACAGCAGAGCAAAGTTGTCACTGGCAAAGACTCCCAGGGTGGTGACGGTCCCGTCGACCGCCACCAGGGAGGTCGGGTCGAGGAAGTTGGTGTCGACCGTGCCCCGGGTGTCGTTCAGGGTCGCCAGGACGGTCTGCGACCTGAAGCGGATCTCCCCTTCGTCCACGCTGGCGCCCACGAACAGATGATTTTCGTGGCGCGCGATCGGCGCTCCGAAGCTCCCCTGGACGCTTCCCCCGAACCCGATCTGACGCGTGTAGGTGGTGTTGTCCGACCCGTCGTAGCTGGGATCGAACGGAACGGGGTTCCCGCTCGGATCGAGAATGACCGTCATGGCGTCGCCGGCGCAGACATCGGCGGTCTGGCCAGGCGTCGTACATTGGGGCCACTCGCCCTGATCGCCGTTGGCGGTCAGCGTGCGACTGAGACGGAAGTACCCGGTCGCCGAGAGGCGGCTGGTGAGCGACAGCGATTGGTCTCCGCGCAGGATCGCCATCAGCATCCGGTTGTGGGTCTCGTCGGGATAGGTGAAGACCGCGTCGCGATCCTGCGCCAGGAGCTGCACCGGCGTGGCGCCGATCCCGGCCATCGACGTGCCGGCGCCCATGACCGACAGGTCGAGCACCGAGCCGCCGTTCTGGTAGGTGGTCGAGAAGAAGCCGTTCAGCGCCTGCGAAGGCGAGTGCTCCCGCCAGCCGCTCTCGGTGAAGAAACGCCCGGCGCCGAAGTATCCCCAGTGATCGCCATGACCGCCGGCCTGCAGCTCCACGACGGCGCGCCCGAAGGAGCCACCCCAGACCTCGGCCTCGGCGCCGGGGTCGGTGAAACCGGTCTTGGTCTCCATCGACAGCGCGCCGCCCAAGGTGTTGAGGCCGAAGAGGGGGTTCGAGCCGGGCATCAGGTTGAGCGAGCGGATCGCGCCCGGCGGAATGAGGTCCCAGTTCACGATGTCGCCGAACGGCTCGTTGAGACGGACGCCGTTCAGGAACACCGACACCCCCTCCGAGGCACCCAAGACGGGGGAGGCCACGAAGCCACGATATTGCAGATCGGGCTGGAGGGGGTTCTCCTGGACCTGATTGATCGTGACGCTTCCCAGCGACTCGTTCATGAATTCGGTGATGTCGAGGTCGTGGCTGCCGTCGATGGCCTTCCCGCTCGCCGTCTGGACGTTCGCCGCGACGTGATCGCTCGGCAACAATGAACCGTGGAGGGGAGTCGTCGCCACGACGACCGTCTCGTTGGTGGGATCGACGGCCGGCTGGGCATCGATCGCTCGGTCCGCGGGCGGTGGCTCGGTGGCCCGCGCCGGCGCCGCCAGACAAAAGACCACCGCTCCTGCACATCCGTAGGTGAATGACCGAGGCACGCCGGTCAAATCACCGTAACGAGGATTTCCCGTCAAGCAATAATGACCGCAAACGACATGGTACGAGGCGTTGGCACAACGACGAACGTCGTACGACGCGCGTCGTACGACGCGCGTCGTATGTGATTTGTTTCTCGTGGGTGGGCTCGGTATTGTCGACGGCGTGTTCTCCGTCGCAGAGGAGTGGGCTTCGCAGTGACGTCCGATGATGACGCCGACGCCGCGCCTTCAGGTCCAAAGAAGGATTCGCCGTTCGAGGGGAGCCTTTGCCTGCGGTGTGCCAATCACCGCGAGATCAAGACCGCGCGGTCGACGTTCCTGATGTGCCAGGCGCTCCCGGAAAAGTACCCGCGCCAGCCTGTTCGAGCTTGTGCAGCGTTTCGCCAGGGCTAGCGGAGGGCGCGGGTCATCGCGCCGACCGCGCGCGTTCGATGGCGCTCACCAGCTCGGTCGCGCCGTAGGGTTTCGCCAGGAAGCCCTGGAACTCGCCCCGCGGCAGGCGCCGCTCGACGGCGATGTCGAGGTAGCCGGACGAGATGACGACGGGCACGCGCGAGCCCATGGCGCGTAACTGGCGCAGAACCTCGGCGCCGTCGAGATCGGGCATCGTCATGTCCAAAATGACGACGTCGACGGCGCCGGCGATCTCGGGCGTGGGAACGAGCGCTGCGAGCGCGGAGCGCCCATCGGCCGCCTCGAGGACCGTGTAGCCGCGCAGCTCCAGCGACCGACGCAGCTGGGCCCGCACGATCACCTCGTCGTCCACGACGAGCACGCGGCAGGGCCGCGTCGCCGGGCGCGGCCGCGCGGCAGCGTCGACCACAGTCGCTGTGTCGGTCGCCGGCAGCAGCACGGAGAAGCGACTGCCACGGCCCAGCTCGCTCTCGACGAGCACGGCGCCGCCGTGGGCCCGCACGATGCCGAGGCAGGCGGCCAGCCCGAGGCCGTGGCCGCGCTCCTTCGTCGAAAAAAACGGCTCGAACACCCGGCCGCGCGTCGGCTCGTCCATGCCGACGCCGGTGTCCTCGACCTCGACCAGCACCCATCGCCCCGGCCCCACGGTCGCCCCCTGGGCGTGGTCCCACCGCGCGTCGACCTCGGTCACATGCCGCACGCGCACCGTGATGTGACCGGGACTCTCGCCCAGGGCGTCCGAGGCGTTGGTCAGCAGGTTCATGACCACCTGGCCCAGCGTGACCCGATCGCCCAGAACGACGCTCGCCGCGTCGACGGCCAGCTCGAGCTCCGCCTTCTTCGACAGCGTCGCGTCGAGCAGGGCCCGCAGCTCGCGCACCAGGTGGCCGAGGTCGACGGGCTCGCGCCGACCGAGGTCCCGTTGCCCCGCGTAGGCCAGCATCTGGCGGGTGAGCGCCGCGGCCCGCTGACCCGCGGTGATGATCGCCGTGGCGATCTCCTTGTCCTCGTCGGTGGTGGCACGATCGAGCAGCAGCTCGGCGTTGCCGAGCACCCCCGCCAGCAGGTTGTTGAAGTCGTGCGCGATGCCGCCGGCCAGCACACCCAGGCTGTCGAGCCGCTGCGCGCGCTGGACCTGCTGCTCGAGCGCGCGCCGCTCGGCCTCGAGACGCTGCACCGGCCGCATGTCCCGCACGCCGGCGACGCGCACCGGCCGGCCGTCCAGCGTGCCAGACACGACGACGGCCAGCGTGGGCACCAGGTTTCCCGCGGCGTCGATGGCGGTGACGTCGATGAAGCCGAGCCGGTTCTCGCTCACCATCTGCTGCGCGGCGGGGACGGTCGAGGGCGCCATGAAGTCGAACACCGTACGCCCCACGAGCTCGGCGGCCGTCCGCCCGAGCACGCGCTCAGAGGCACCACGCGCGTCGACGATGACGCCCTCACGGCTGAAGATCGTCAGGTCGAATGCCGCGTCGGCGAGATCGCGAAACCGGGCCTCGCTCTCGCGCAGGAGGGAGTGTGTGCGTTCTCGTTCGGTGACGTCACGGATGGCGCCGATGCGCACGGGCCGCTGCCCGAGCCGCCCCTGCTTCGAGAGGACCTCCGACCGGAAGCGCGAGCCGTCCTTGCGGATCCCGGTGACGATGTACTCGCCCTGGAAACCGTCGCGCATGTGCCCGAGGACGCCCGGTACGTCCTCCGGCGCGACGCACATGCGGAGGATGTCGCCGCTCAGAAGCTCGTGGCGCTCGTAGCCGTGCATCTCGCACAGCCGATCGTTGACCTCGATGACCTTGCCGTCGGCGTGGATGAGCAGCCCCTCGAACGACGCCGACGACAGCAGCTCGGTCCGCTCGCGCAGGTGCAGCTGCTCTTCGCCGATCTCGGCGAGCAACGCCCCCAGCGCGGCCCGCGTTTCGGCCCGATCACCCCGCGCGAGCGCGTCGTCGACGCGCGCGAGCCAGTCCTGGGCGGGGGGCGGCGCCACGGGGCCATGGTAGCGCGTCGGCATCGGATGGACATAGGCTGTCTGACGACGGACGGCGACCCGTGGCGACCTGCGTCGGACGCGCTGCCGGTCCTGACGCCGCGCTGACTTACCCCGGTGACATCGCCGGCACGCCCCCTTCGGGCTGCGCCTTGACGAACGCCGTTCGTCACGTACACTGTTCGTTAAATGAGGGATCCCTTTCAGCCCCGCCAGGTCACCAGCCGCCGCGGGGGGCCCGCCAAGAAGCCGCTCAGTCGGGAGGCGATCGTCGACGTTGCCCTCGCGCTGCTCACTCGAGACGGGCTCGAGGGAATGAGCCTGCGCCGGGTGGCGGCCGAGCTGAAGACCGGCGCCGCCTCACTCTACGCCTACGTCGAGAGCCTCGAAGAGCTGCAGGCGCTGGTCTGCGATCGCGGCCTCGGCGCCGTGAAGACGACCGACGGCGCGAAGCGCGCCTGGCGGGAGCGCCTCGTCGAGCTCCTGAGGTCGTACCTGCTCGTCCTCCTGCGGACCCCGGGGCTGGCGCAGCTTGCCATGAGGACCATCGCCGTCGGTCCCAATGCGCTCCGCATCATCGAGGCGCTGCTGGCGCTGCTGGCGGAGGGGGGCGTCGACCGCCGCACCGCCGCCTGGGCGACGGACCTGCTCACGCTGCACGTCACCGCCATCGCGGCCGAGCAGAGCGAGCGCCGGAAGCAGTCCCGGCCGCTCGCCCCGGTGGCGCGGGTGATGGCCACGATTTCGCAGGAGCTGTATCCGATGATCTTCGCCGCCCGCGCGGCGATGCTCGACGGCGGTTCTCGTCGCCTGGCCTGGTCACTGGAGGTGCTGGTGGCAGGAGTCCTGAAGACGCCGCGCGCGCCGGAGGCGAACGGGGCCCCCGGCAACAAACGAAAGGGACAGGCAGGTGGATAAGCAGGTCGAAACGACGTCTGTCCTGGTGGTGGGCGGCAGTCTGGTCGGGCTGTCGTCGGCGATGTTCTTGGCCGCCCGCGGGGTGGTCACCATCCTCGTGGAGCGACATCCGGGCAGCTCCCCGCATCCCCGCGCGCTCGGTTTCACGCCGCGGACCATGGAGCTGTTTCGTTCCGTCGGGCTCAGCGTCCCGGAGGCGCCGCCAGACTTTCGTCTGCGCCGCGCGCGCGTCGAGAGCCTGGCCGGCCGGTGGTTCGAGGAATCGACCTGGAACCCCGGCCAGGAGGTGGCCCCGAGGCTCACCCTCTCTCCCCACAGAGGTGCCGCGATCGCCCAAGACGCGCTCGAGCCGATGCTGCGAAAGAGGGCCATCGACCTCGGCGCCGACATTCGCCTCGAGACAGAGCTTCTCGGCTTCCAGCAGGACGAAACAGGCGTGGCCGCGCGCCTGCGTCGCCGCGACGGCCACGAATACGAGGTCCGCGCGGCCTACCTGATTGGGGCCGACGGACATCGCAGCGCGGTTCGCGCGGCGCTTGGCATCGGTCGCACCGGTCGTGGTCCAATTCGAACGGTCCGCAGCGTCCTCTTCCGCGCCCCACTCGAGGAGTACCTCCAGGCCGGGGTGCTTCAGTTCAGCATCGATCAGCCCGACCTTCAGGCCTTCCTGACCTACTACCTGAATGGGCGTTGGGTGCTCATGTTCTCGGACGACGAGGAGCGCGACACAGCCACGCTCCTCTCCCTCATCGGCAAGGCCATCGGTCGCTCGGACATTCCCGTCGAGATTGTCACCACCGGTCGCTGGGAGCTGGGGGCCCTCATCGCGGATTCATTCTCCTCGGGGCGCGTTTTTCTGGCTGGCGACGCGGCCCATACCTTGCCCCCTGCCCGCGGCGGCTACGGCGCGAACACGGGAATCGAAGATGCGCACAACCTCGGCTGGAAGCTGGCGGCGGTGCTCTCGGGCGCCGCGAGCCCCGAGCTCCTCGCGACCTACGACGCCGAGCGACGGCCCATCGCCTGGCTCCGGCACGACCAGATCTTCGCCCGTCCCGATTACCAGGCTCACGCCGGCGGGTTCGGCCAGGGCGTCGCCATCATCGACGACGACGCCATGGAGCTCGGTCAGCTCTACCGCTCGAAGGCGGTCATCGGGGCCACGCCGTCGCTCCCGCCTGCCCTGCGGCCCGAGCAGTGGGCGGGGCAGCCGGGGACGCGCGCGCCGTATGCGCTGCTGAAGGACGGCCGTTCGACGCTGGACCTCTTCCAGCGGGGGTGGGTGGTGGTGGCAACGGACCAGACCTGGGGTGCCGCGGCCGCCACCGCCGGCGAGGTCCTGGGGATCGCGGTCCAGTTTCACCGCGTCGAGCCGGAGGTTCTGCCGCTCTTCGGGGTCGGTCGCAGCGGGGCTTCGGTGATTCGCCCCGACGGCTACGTCGGTTGTCGCTGGGACGACATGCCGATCGACGCCTCTGCCACCCTCACCCAGGCGGTCGCGCACCTGTCGTCGTCGACGGTCACGCCAGAGAAGGTGACGCCCCCGCCGAGGTGAAACGCTGCCGGTACGCGGCGGGCGTCACGCCGAGTCGTTCCGTGAAGGCGCGCCACATCGTGCTCGCATCTCCCAGGCCCGTGCGCGCCGTGATCTGCTTGAGCGGAAGCGACGTCTCCTCGAGCAGCCGGCGCGCCTCCTCGATCCGGAGGCGGCGCACCAGCTCGGCGGGGGACTCGTCGAGGTGCTCGCGGCACCAGCGGTTGAAGGTGCGGGGGCTCATCCCGAACTCGGCCGCGAACCGGTTGACCGGCAACGATTCGTCGAGGTGCTCGAGAACGAACGTCGAGAGGTCCTTCAGCTTCTCCGGCTCCTTCTCCTGGCGCGCCAGCGCCGAGCTGAACTGAGCCTGATTCCCGGACCGCCTCAGAAACAGGACCATTCGTTTGGCCACCGCCATCGCCGCGGCGTGCCCGTGATCCGCTTCGACGAGCGCCAGGGTGAGGTCGATCCCGGCCGTCACCCCCGCCGATGTCCAGACGCGGCCGTCCCGCACGAAGATGCCGTCGTCGACCACCTCCACGGCGGGGAACCTGGCCCTCAGCCCGTCGAGGTGAAGCCAATGCGTGGTTGCCCGGCGTCCGTCGAGGAGGCCCGCATCGGCGAGGACGAACGCCCCCGCGCAGATCGAGACGATGGTCGGAATCCGCGCCTGGTGTCGACGAAGCCAGGCGACCAGCTGCGCATGCCCCTTTCGGGGTGGGATCTGCGGAGATCCACCGGCGACGACCACCACGTCGGGGAACCGCCGGGGCGTTCGCGGCAAGGGGCGAACGCCACCGATGACGATCCCGTGCCGCGTCGGGAGGGAGGGCGCCGCCGGCCCGACCAGCGCCAGGTCGTACGCCGCGCGACCGAGGATCTCGTTGGCGTGGCCGAGCACCTCCCAGGGACCTGCGATGTTGAGCAGGCCGGTGTGGGGAGCGACGAGAAACCAGACCCGCTTCGCTGGACGCCGACGCACCCTGCCAGCTTGGCACCCCTGGCCCAAAATGCAATGTCATTGTCCTTTGTGCCAGGGGGGCGCCGCGCTATTGCAGAGGGCGAGAGGAGCTGGCGCATGATCAAGATCGGCATCAACGGCTTCGGACGAATCGGCAGGATGGTGTTCCGCGCCGCGATGAAGCGCAGCGACGTGCAGATCGTGGCGGTGAACGATCTCCTCGACCTGCCCCACCTGGCCTATCTGCTGAAGCACGACTCCGTCCATGGCCGGTTCGGCCATGCGGTGACGCTCGGGGAACGCAGCCTGCTGGTCGACGGGCGACCCATTCGCGCCAGCGCGGTGAAGGATCCGGCGGCCTCCGCCTGGAGCGACGCCGGCGTCGACCTGGTGATCGAATCGACCGGACTCTTTCTCACCAAGGAGAAGACGGAAGGTCACCTCCGGGCGGGCGCCCGGCAGATCATCATCTCGGCCCCCACCAAGGACGACACGCCGGTCTTCGTCTATGGCGTCAACAGCGCCGACTACGCCGGGCAGCCCATCGTCTCGGCGGCGTCCTGCACGACGAACTGCCTGGCGCCTCTGGCCAAGGTGGTCGACGACGCCTTCGGCCTCAAACGCGGTCTCATGACCACGATCCATTCCACCACCGCGACGCAAAAGGTCGTCGACGGCGTCTCCGGAAAGGACTGGCGCTTCGGACGTGGCATCCTGGAGAACATCATCCCCGCCTCGACCGGCGCGGCGGAGGCGGTGACCAAGGTGCTCCCCGCGCTCAAGGGGAAGCTCACCGGGATGTCGTTCCGCGTCCCCACCTCGGACGTCTCGGTCGTCGATCTGACCTGCGAGCTGGCGCGTCCGGCGACCTACGGTGACATCTGTGGCGCGATGAAGCGCGCCTCCGAGGGTCCTCTCGCCGGGGTGCTGGGCTACACCGACGAGGAGCTGGTCTCGACCGACCTGCGCGGCGAATCCTGCACCTCGGTGTTCGACGCCAAGGCGGGGATGGCGCTCGATCCGACCTTCGTGAAGCTGGTGGCCTGGTACGACAACGAGTGGGGCTACGCCAGCAAGCTCCTCGACCTCGCCGTCACGATGGCGGCCTGAGCCTCGTCGTCTGCCGTCCTCTTACGACAGGGCGAGCTGGCCCGGCGGCGTCGCTGTCGACGCGTCCGGGCTCCCGGGCGCGCGCGGGAGGGCCAGCCGCTCGAGCGCCAGCCCGAGGTCGTCGGGCATGGGCGCGGTGACCGCCACGCGCGCCCCTGTGATCGGATGGTCGAACGCGATGGCCAGCGCGTGGAGCGCCAGCCGGCGAAGATCGTACTGGGAGCGGTAGCGGCGGTTGAGCTCGCCGGAGCCGTAGTTGACGTCGCCGATGAGCGGATGTCCCAGATGGCGCAGGTGCCGCCGGACCTGATGGAATCTCCCGGTCTCAGGAGAGGCCAGGACCAGCGCGCAGCGGTCGACGCCCGAGCGGGCGACGAGGACGAAGCGCGTGAGGGCCGGGACCCGCGCGCCCCCCTCGCTCTTGGGGATCGGGTGGTCGATGACGCCGGATTCCGCCGGCGCCCCCCGGACAAGCGCCAGGTAGCGCTTGTCGACCTGCCGCGACTCGAAGCCCCGGGAGAGAATGGCCGCCGCGTCGCGGGTGCGCGCGAATAGCAGCACGCCGCTGGTGGCGCGGTCGAGGCGGTGAACGGGGTAGACGTGCGCGCCGAGCGCGTCGCGGAGGCGAAACATGGCCACGTCGTCGTCGTTGTCCCATCCGCGATGAACGAGGAGCCCGGACGGCTTGTTCACCACCACGACGTGGTCGTCCACGAACAAGAGTTCCATTGCTCCCGGCGTCCGCGGCGGGTCCATACAGCCGCCGCCACGTTCCGCCAACCGGGCGCGGGAATCAAGGCCGCGCGGTCAGCCGCCGTGGGCGTCGCTGGCCATCGCGTCGAGGTCGGCCCGGAGCAGGCACCGCTCTTCGGTCGTGAGATCCTCGAGCAGAGTGTCGGCAAACGCCCGAACGCTCTCGATCAGCCGGGCCCGCGACACCGCATCCGGCTTCAGCGCCAACATCGCCGCCGCCAGGTCCGCGCGCAGCTTGTCGTGCCCCTCCACCACCTGGGCCTGCAGCTCCGATCCCCACCCGATCACGTCGCGCAGGGCGGTGGGCAGAATTCGTTCTTCGAAGTTCATGTGCTCTTCGAAGGCCTCGTAGAGCTCGAGCGCATGCGCGCGCAACGGCTCGAAGTCTCCCCAGTCGGACCTCCCGGCATCGTCCGCCGAGTGGATGGTCTCCTCGACCAGCCCGCGCAGCTCGTCGTGGCAGGACAGGATAGCGGCGCGCGCGTCGCTCGATGACAGCGGTTCCAGTGTCGTCGTTCTCATCTCCACACCTCCCTCGGCTCCGATTGTGAACGGAGCCGTGTCAGCCCGTAAGCACCGGATCGCCTTGTTACTCAAGTTCTTCGGGGCCGAAACGGTCTCTTGACCGAGGCCCGACCGATCTGACTTCCTCGAACGTCCCTCATCGCTGACACCGGGACTCTGGTCCCCGACGCGCTGGCCGTTACTGGATGACGGTCGGCTGGTCGGGGTATCGCGAGAGACGGGCGTGGCCGCGGATCTCGATCCCCAGCCGCTGGTAGACGATCCGCCGGCCGTCCTCGAGATCGTAGTCGTGCCAGCGCGCCAGGAACTCCTCGCGCCCGAGGTAGGCGTATCCGGTGCGAACGGAGGGATCCATGACGTAGACGCGATCGTCGGCGAGACCGACGACGACGACGTAGTGGCCGTCCTCCCAGTTCGTTCGCCAGTCCGCGACGGCATGGGTGGGCCAGGCCTGCAGGGCCACGATGACCACCGTGCCGCGCGCCACCTCCGCCGCGAGATCGCCGAGGGTGAGACCGGTGCGCGCCTCGGCCTCCAACCCGAAGCGGCGCGCTTCGGTGACGATGCTGCCGACGCGCGTCCCCTGCTCGGGGGTGACGGCGAGATCGGCATCGAGACGCGATTCGGCGTCGTCGAACACGCCGAAGTAGAGAAGGGTCGCCATCAGGGCAGCCGCCCCGCAGGTCCAGGGCCGAGCCTGAGAGATGAGCGGCACCGGCAGAAGACGAGGCGGACGCACGGCCTCGATCGCGCGTGCCGCCAGGAAGGGGCCGGCCAGAAGGACGACCGCGGCAGCGATGGCCGCCGATCGGGATGGTGGTGGGAACCGCATGCTCGAGCCGTCGCCCTGAAGGTGATCATCGGGCGCGCCTCCCGCCATCGGGGATCGGCGTGGTCGTGGTGCAAGGTGCGGCCGGCGGCCCGGTCAGGGCCGCCGCAGAATGAGCCCGGCGACACCCGCGGGAGGACGCGACAGGCGCACCTATTACCGGGTCTTCTCTTCGTCGAAGTCCTCGTCCGACTCTTCGTCGGAGTCTCCCAGGATCTCCGTGAGCTCGCGGGGCGCGGAGCCGCCGCCGGCGAGCAGGCGGGTGGCGTCGAGGTGGGCGATGAGGAAGTCGCGGGTGTCGAGCACGGAGAGGTTCTGCATCTCGAGCGCGCCCATGCGATCCTCGGGGGAGAAGAGGCTCTCCACCTTCTCCATCGACAGCTTGTGCGGGTCGTAGGCCATGTGCGGCGCGGCGGTGGAGACGATGGTGTAGTCGTCGCCCCGGCGCAGCTCCAGCGTGACCTGACCGGTGATCGACGGCGCGATCCAGTGGGCCAGCGCCTCCTTGAGCATCATCGCCTCGGGATCGAACCACTTGCCCTCGTAGAGCAGGCGGCCGAGGCGCCGCCCCATCTGGACGTACTGATCGGTGGCGTTCTCGTTGTGGATGGCGGACAGCAGCCGCTCGTAGCAGATGTGCAGCAGCGCCAGGCCCGGCGCCTCGTAGATGCCGCGGCTCTTGGCGTCGATCACGCGGTTCTCGATCTGATCGCTCATGCCGAGGCCATGACGGCCGCCGGCGACGTTGCAGGCCTTGAACAGCTCGAAGCGCGAGGCGAAGCGCTTGCCGTTGAGGCTGACCGGCAACCCTCGCTCGAAGGCGACGGTGATCTCCTCCGGCTCGACGCGCACCTCCGGCTTCCAGAAGGCGACGCCCATGATGGGGTTCACGATCCGGATCCCCCTGTCGAGGAACTCCAGGTCCTTCGCCTCGTGCGTGGCGCCCAGGCAGTTGGCGTCGGTGCTGTAAGCCTTCTCCACCCCCATCCGATACGGCAGCTTGATGCCGGCCAGGTACTCGCTCATCTCCGTGCGGCCGCCGAAGGCGGTCACGAACGCCTGGTCGAGCCAGGGCTTGTAGATGGTGAGCGCCGGGTTGGTGAGCACGCCGTACCGGTAGAAGCGCTGGATGTCGTTCCCCTTGTGCGTGCTGCCGTCACTGAAGATGTCGACGCCGTCTTCTTTCATGGCACGCACGATGGCAGTGGTCGTGACGGCCCGGCCGAGCGGCGTGGTGTTGTAGTACTTGCGCCCGGCGACCCCCAGGTGGAACGCGCCGCACTGGATGGCGATGAGCCCCTCGCGGACCAGGGCGTCGCGACAGTCGATGAGACGCGCCGCCTTGGCGCCGTGCTGCAGCGCCACCGGCGGGATGTCCGAAGGATTCTCCTCGTCGGGCTGCGCCAGATCGGCGGTGTAGGCATAGACGTCGAGATCCTGGCGCGCCAACCAGGCGACGGCGCAGCGGGTGTCGAGCCCGCCCGAAAAAGCGATCCCGATCTTGCTCCCCTTGGGCGGCACGGTGCGATGAATGCGGCTCATGGTCGAACCCATACCACGGACCGCGTCGGCTGAAACCGGGAGACGATGTGACGAATCACTTCACGCACCGTCGCGGAGCGCCGCCGTCGCCTCGCTGGCCGAGACCACGGCGGCCTGGCGCGGGAAGACCTTCCCGGTCAACACGCGGTGCACCTCGTCGTCACGGTCGGCGCAGCAGTCCTCGACGACGACCAACCGGTAGTCGGCGTCGGCGGCGTGGCGCACGGTCGAGAGGACGACGCCGCTCGTCGCGAACCCGAGCAGGACCAGCGTGTCGATCCCCTTGGCACGAAGGATCATCTCCAGGTCGGTCCCGGCGAACGCGCTCACCCGGTGCTTCACCACCACCACCTCGCCCGCCGCCGGACCGACCGCGGGCGCGATGTCGGCGCCGGGAGTGGCGGCCACGAAGCGGCCGCTCTGCGCGACGGCGGCGAACGAAGCGTTCCGCGGGTTGAGCTCCGGATACCCGGGGCGAAAGCCAACCACCACGTAGATGACAGAGAGGCCGCGCGCGCGGGCGGCGACGATCAGGCCCGCGGCGCGCTCCAGCGCACCAGCGGCACGCTCGCCCAGCATGGTCACCACCTCGGACTGATAGTCCATCACCAGGAGGGCGGTACGGGTCGGCTCGATGGCGATCATGGCCCGTTAATATAACCGGTTCGTAGCTTCTCGGCGCCGACCACCCCGGCGCCGCGAGGGGCGCGTCGGCCTTCCGTTGTCTCCTCGCGGAGCTTCGACTAACTTTGGCCCGCTTGTCCCCAGAGCCCTTGGCCGGCATCGCCTCCCCGATTCCGGGAGATCGGCTCCACCCCTGGTTGAAGCGCGTCTCGTCGACGTACGCCTCCGGGAAGAGCTACCAGATCTACCGCGGCGACCCCTCCGGAATCGGCGTGACCGTTCCGGCGCCGACCCCCGCCGAGCTGAATGATCTCTACGCCTCCACCTACGACTATGGCGCCCACGCGCTGATCGAGCGGGAGAAGCGCTGGCGAAACCGGAAGCTCGTCGATCACCTGGTCGCCGGGGGCGGACCGTCCCTCGACACCGTCCTCGACGTCGGCTGCATGTATGGATACCTGCTGGAGGAGCTCCGCGCCCGGGGCGCCCGGGCCGCTCACGGGATCGAGATCGCCGAGGGACCGGCGCGCGTCGCCGAGGGGAAACGGTTCGCCATCCATCAGGGGACGATCGAGGCGTACGCCGCCTCCACCCCCGCCGGCACTTTCGACGCCATCTTCGCCCAGCACGTCCTCGAGCACGTCGGCGATCCGTTGCTCTTCCTGCGCGCGGCGCGCGCGCTGCTCAAGCCCGGTGGCAAGCTGGCGCTGGTGGTCCCCAACGTCGGGTCACTGTCGAGGAGGATCTTCGGGACCGCCTGGGGCTGGTACCAGGTCCCGGCCCACCTGTTTCATTTTTCCGCGCGGGCGCTGGTGTCGCTCTGTCAGTCGGCCGGCCTCGTCATCGACGGCCAGCGCACGCGCGGCGGCGACTCGCTGTTCGTGCTCATGACCCTGGCCCACACCGTCGATCGCTTGCGACGTCCGGGCGCTGAGCACCAACCGGCGGCACTCTCGGCCGCACGGAAGCTGATCGTGCGCGGAGCGAGCCTCTGCTGCCGGCCCTACCTCTACCTCGGCGACGAGGAGCTGGTGCTGATCGCCGCGAAGCCGCTGGCGCCCGCCGCCGTCGATCGAAACGGCGGGCGCTGAGCGGACGGAAGGCAGCAGGTCAGCGAAGAGATCGGCAGAACATACCCAAAGGCTGGCCCGGCGCCGCGTCGAGGCGGGTGATCGGTTTTCGCCGCCAGTCCTCGCTCGGCTCGCCGCGCAAGAGACGCCCCGCCGCCTCGAAGACCTCCTGGGGCGTTATCCACTGCATGCAGAGGTTGTTGCCCGCGCAGGGCGGCTCGTCCGTCTCGTAGATGCACGGGCTGCAGAAGATGTGCTTGTAGATGATCTGGACGTTGGGCCGCTCGACGCCATAGTGCTCCGGGCTTCCCGGTCCGAACAGACAGACGACGGGACGCCCCAGCGAGTAGGCGAGGTGCATGGGACCGGTGTCGTTGGTGATGACGCAGCTCGCGCCGTCGATGAGGGCGAACAGCTCGGAGAGACCCATGAGGCCGGCGAAGTTCGAGGTCCGGGCGCGGGTCGCCTCGGGCAGCCCGCGCCAGAGGCTCTCGACGTAGGGGCGCTCGGAGGGTGAGCCGGTGAGCACCGGCTGGTGCCCCGCTTCGACCAACATCGTGAGGAGCTGCTGGAAGTGTCCGACCGGCCAGCGCCGCTCCAGCAACAGGTCGGAGGCGTTGGGGTTGACCACCACGTAGCGCTCCGGCAACGCCACGCCCGCCGCCGCCAGCTGCGCGACCAGGTTGGCCCGATCCTCGGCGCGCAACGTGAGCCGTTCGAGCTCGGTGGAGAATGGCCCTTCCGCTTCGGTCATGCCCAGCAGCTGCAGGTAGATCTGGCGGATGGGCATGTTGACGTTGAAATAGAGGAGGTGGGTAAAGAGGCCTCGCTTGAACCCCGCCGAGTGCCGGTAGAGCCCAAGCCGATTGCGGGCCAGGCTGAGCAGCGAGAGACAGGAGCTGGCCGCCGAGTAGACCTCGAGATCGAAGTAGAGGTCGATCCCGTCGCGGACCAAGGTGTGCAGCAGTCCAAACGTATCAGCGGCGAAGCTGCGGGCGTCGCGATCGTCGAGATAGAGCCCCTGGTCGACCGAGGGAAGACGCTCGACCAGGGATCTGTTGTTTCGCGTGGTCAGGAAGTAGAGGCGGGCCGCCGGATAAGCGCGTTTGAGCTCGCGCAGGAGAGGCGTCGCTTGCACGATGCTCCCCAGCCCGAGCAGCTTGGCGACCACGATCGTCTTGACCGACGCGGGATCCGTTCGGCGGGAGCGGTGCATCACCCGCCCGAGCGAGCGGGCGGCCACGTTGAGCGCCCAGGCCGACGGACCAGCGACGATCCGATCGAGGAGAACCTTGTTGCGTGTTCCCAATGTTGGCTCGGCAGCTCGACGTCTCGCTCAGACCTGAAGCTCGGCCCCGGAGAGCGCGCCCGAGAGCTCCTCCCAGGTCACGCTGGCGGCGCCCATCTTTCCGACCACGATTCCGGCCGCCCGGTTGGCCAGCTCCATCCCCGCCTCCAGCGACAGGCCCGTCGCCAGCGCCAGGGCCAGCGTGCTCGTCACCGTGTCCCCCGCCCCGGTGACGTCGTACACCCGCTGCGCCGCCGTCGAGACGTGCCGCGGAGCGTGCCCCTGGCGGACCAGCGTCATCCCCGCGGCGCCGCGGGTGACCAGCACCGCCGAGCCCTCCAGGATCTGCAGGAGCCGCGCGGCCGCCGGCAAGAGCGCCTCGTCGGTGTCGACGACGTCGCCGGTCGCCGCCTCCAGCTCGTGAACGTTGGGGGTGACGACGGTGCAGCCGCGGTACCGCCTGAAGTCCTTCCCCTTGGGATCGACGACCACGGGACATCCGGCCCGTCGGGCCAGGCCAATGGCCCCCGTCGAGACACGTTCCGTCAGGACGCCCTTGCCGTAGTCCGACAGGACGCAGGCCTCAGCCCCCGCCAGCGCCTGTTCGAGGCTGTCGAGGAGCTTCTCTTCGACCGGCGCGGCGACCGGGACGCGCACCTCGCTGTCGAGCCGCACGATCTGCTGGCCGCGCGCGACGATCCGGGTCTTGCAGGTCGTGGGCCGGGTGGCGTCACGCACCACGAGCCCGCTCTCGATGCCGGCCTTGTCGAGGCAGGCCCGCAAACGATCGCCGTCGGCGTCAGTCCCCATCACCCCCAGCAGGATCGGGCGCGCGCCCAGCGCGGCCAGGTTCAGCGCCGTGTTGGCCGCGCCACCGGGACGCTCGCTGCGCTCGGTGATCTCCACCACCGGCACCGGCGCCTCCGGCGAGATGCGCCTCGTCTCCCCGACCAGGTAGGCGTCGAGCATCAGGTCACCAATCACCACCACGCGCCGCCCGGCGCAGGCGCGCGCCAGATCGACGGGGCGCACCAGATCGACGGCGCGCGCCAGATCGCGCCCGCTCATGCGCGCCCGCTCATGATTTGACGGTCCGGCTCAAACCAGCACCTGGACCGCTTCGCTCCAGGAGGAGATCGACGCGTCAGGGACGACCGCCGACGCGCCCGAGCCGCGGCTGGTCGCGCCGAAGAGCACCGTCCGGCACCCGGCGGCTTGCCCGGCGGCGATGTCGGATTCCTTGTCACCCATGAGGTAGGAGCGGCGGGCGTCGAGCGCCAGCGCGCGCGCCGCCTCGTCGATGAGGCCGGTCTTTGGTTTTCGGCAGGCACATCCCTCGCCCGGCGCGTGCAGGCAGTAGTAGACACCGTCGAGCGCGACGCCGCTCTCGGCGAAGGCCAGGCGGAAGCGGCAATCGACGGCGGCGAACTCTTCGTGCGAGATGAGGCCGCGCCCGACCCCCGATTGATTGCTGACCACCACCAGCGCAAAGCCGCGCCTCGTCGCCTCCGCCAGCGCGGGAACGGCGCCAGGCAGGATCTCCACCTCGGCCGGGTCACGCAGATAGCCGACGTCGCGAATCATCGTTCCGTCGCGGTCGCAGAAGAGGGCGCGCCTCGTCACCGCGCGGACCTCGCGCCGAGACGGCCCAGCACCGCCGTCGTCGAGAGGCCCGGGAGCAACGGCAGGAACGCCAGCCGCCCACCGTACGACTCCACCAGCTTGGCTTCGGGGATCGGATCGCCGGTCGGCGGAGCGTAGTTGGCCCCCTTGCAGTGCACATCGGGCCGCAGGGCCGCCAGCACGGCCTCGGGCGTCGCCTCGTCGAAGACGACGACCTGATCGACGGCCTCGAGCGATCCGAGCAAGCCCACGCGCTCGGCGATGGGAAATGTCGGCCGGCTGGCCCCCTTGAGCGCGCGCACCGAGCGGTCGGAGTTCAGGCCCACGATCAGGAGATCGCCCTCCCGGCGGGCCGCCAGCAGCGACTGCACGTGCCCCATGTGCAGAACGTCGAAGCATCCGTTGGTCCAGACGACCGTCAAGCCGCGGGCCCGCCACTGCGGCCGGAGCGCCAGCGCCTCCTCCAGCGACAGGTGCTTGCGGTGGTGGCGCGTCTCGGGCGGCGCCGGCTGGAGGTCTGCGCCGTCCGCCAGATGATCGATGACCTCGCAGAACAGATGTCCGATCGTCAGGTGGCACTCCTGAATGCGCGACGTGTTCCGCGAGGGAACGCGGACGCAGACGTCGGAGAGGTCGGCCAGGAGCCCGCCGCTCTCGCCGGTCAGCGCCACCACGCGCACGCCGCGGGCGCGCGCCGCCCGGCAGGCCGCCAGGACGTTGGGCGACTTTCCGCTGGTGCTGATGGCGACGAGAACGTCGCCCGTGGCGCCCAGGGCCGACACCTGGCGCGCGAAGACCTGCTCGAATCCGTAGTCGTTGGCGACGGCGGTCAGGATCGACGTGTCGACCGTCAGCGCGATCGCCGGCAAGGGGGCGCGCTCGCCGACGAAGCGTCCCACCAGCTCGGCCGCGATGTGCTGCGCGTCGGCCGCGCTACCGCCGTTGCCGCACAGCAAGATCTTCTGCCCGGCGCCGACGGCGTCGCGGAGGAGGGTTGCCGCCGCCGCCAGCTCCGCCCGACAGGTCTCGAGCAAGCGCTCGCGCGTGCGAACACCCTCGCGCAGAGAAAGAGCCAACAGCGAGTCGAGGACGGCCGAGCTTCGCCGATTGCCTTCCATGCCTAGGTACAAACTCCAGCGGTCAAGATATCACACGCCCGACACGAGGCTCTTCGCCCGACGGCATGCGACCGCGCGCGCGCCCTCATTCAGTCGCCGCCTTGGTCGCCCGCTTGCGCGCCGACTTGCTCACCGGTTTGTCCGACGATTTGCTCACCGACTTGTCCGCCGGCTTTCCTTGCCGGCCGAGTCGTCCGCTGAGCTCGGCGCCCAGAGGTCCAGCACCCAGTAGTCTCCCTCGTGCAAGAGAACCTTCCGCGACCCGGCCAGCGCGGTGAAGTTGTCGAAGGCGTCCAGATAATAGTACGCCTGCGCCTTGTACATCCCGCCCCGCGCCCCTGGCTTGATCTCCGCGCTGGCCCGCCCCTTCCACACGTCGTAGTTGTACTCGGGCGAGTCCCCGACGATGAACGCCAAATACTGGATTCCCATCCCCGAGAGGTAGCTCGCCAGCGCCTCCGGCCCCCGCGCGACGGGGACGTGGGGCGCCGGGCTCACGGCTCCCGGCTGATCGAAGTTGAAGATCTCGTTGCGGCGAAAATTGAACAGGTACGGATCGTCGACCATGACGAGGATCGCTTTACCGGGCGGGACCGCCTGCTGAAGCCTTCGGTAAAACGCGGTGACGTCGTCGTCGGAGCGCTGTCGGTCGGGATTGCGCATGTTGCGCCAGTGGTCTGCCCCGTCCACCCAGGCCGTGTACGTGTTTTGGAGATCGTCCCGCGATTCGTAGACGTGCAGCACGATTGAGATGAGGACCAGGACCAGGGGAAGAAGCCGGCTCACCCGCGCGAACCGACGTCTCGAGGCCACGAACAACGTGAGCGCCAGCGCGTAGGCCGACACGAAGGGGAAGTAGTAACGCTCGACGCTGTCGAAGTAGATGCTGGCTTGCAGCGAGTGCACGAGCAGCCCGAACCCGATCAGCGTGCCGATGAGCTGGGCGCGGATCGCGCTGGTCCGGCGGCTGGCGTGCAGCAAGCAGCCGGCGATGACGAAGAAGGTGATCGTCCGCACCGGCAGGAAATAGAAGAGATTGATGAGGAACCATCGATCCTCTTCCCAGCCGTTGACGTGACCGAGCAGCCCCCAGGCCGGGTTGGAGTTGCCGGTCATGACGGGGTAGAGGAACGTTCGCGAATTGGCGAACGAGGTCAGCATCCAGGGGAGCAGCGCCACGAGCACCGCGAGGGCGGTCCGTGCCGTTTCCCGCAGGAGCTCCCGGCGGCCCGCCGGCGGCTCGTGGATCATGCGCAGGACAAAGTAGAGGCCGACGATCGCCGCGGCCGCCGGCAGAGAGCTCTGCCGCAGCGTGCAAGCGCCGGCAGAGAGCAGCCCCGTGACGATCGCGTTGCCCCAGGGCCGTCCGGCTTCGTGCCGGAGATCGTCGAGCACCCGAAACAGCGCCAGGAAGAGCATCGCGCCGGAGACTTCGCTGCCGATGTTGTGGCGGGGATCGGGCAGCGCCAGGAACAGGATGGCCGCCAGCAAGCCGGCCCCGCGGCGGGCGGGGCTCGCCCCGTACCCGAGCAGGAGCCCCACCACCAAGAGCGCGCAGAGACCGCTGTCGACGACGTGCAGGCGAATGCCGGGAGCGCCGGCCAGCATCGCCGCGTGGAGCATCGTCTGCCCGCCGAAGCTGGCGATCCGGCGCGACGAAAACGGTTCGTAGAGCGACCCTACCTCGATCAACTTCTGGGCGAACTGGCGGTAGGCCATGTTGTCGTCCCAGACGTTGAACTCCGTGTTCCACACCGACTCCGCGTAGCGAAGCAAGACCAGCATCGCCACCCCGGCGACGGCGATGGCGTACGTCAGCGTGGGACGCGCGCCCGGGCGCCCGGCTGGAGCGCCCGGGAGATCGGCGCGGGGACCGCCGCGCGCGCCCGCCGCCCCGACCGCCAGCGCGACGATGCCGGTGAGGACGAAGATCCAGATGGCCGCCTTCGAGACGCCGTGAACGACCGCCAGCGCGCCGCCCACCCAGAGGAAGAACGCCGCGCCGACCGCGCCGTCCAGCCCCCAGCCGCGCCGTCCGCTCGGTCGCAGCCAGGCGTTCAGCGCCCCACCCCACCCGACGAAGGAGCCCAAGAGGATCATTCCCCAGAGGGCGCTGGCCCAGCACTCGCTCGCCCGGTACCGGATCGACGGCACGGCGAGGGCCACGACGAGGAACAGGAGGGCCATCAGAACGCGCGGCCGCGACCAGGCTGACAGAGCCGGCCAGCGCGGGCGACCCTCGGGGAGCCGCGCCTGCGAGCGGGCGCGGGGCGGCCCATTCTCGTCCGGCTGGGGGCCTTCGAGCTTGGCGGTCACGAGAAGGCGGACGATCGTCGATTGGGGTCCACGACGCAACCGTCAATCTCCCGGCGCGCCAGCGATCCCCGCGCGGCGCCCGCCGGATCAGTAGGGTCGCTCGTAGACCGGGATTTCGGCGGCATCCGGTCCGCCGATCAGACGGTAACCGTGATCATGCAAGAACGGCATCACCAGGAGGTCCATGTGCTGCTCACGGCCCCCCCGCCCCTCGCCGAGGACCACCAGCTTCGGCATCGTCAGGTCCAGCTCGACGCGGTAGGTGGCCAACTTTTCCGCCGCTGTCGCACCCGGATACATGTGAAGCAACGAATCGTGAACATAGGGGATTCGCGACCCGGCGCGGCGGTCGGCGAACACGTAAATCGCGGGCATCCCGACGCACCAGATCCGGTCGAGCGGCCCGGTCTTCGCGTCGACCAGCCGGATCAGCCGCGCCGACACGGGCCCAGGCGCGGGGCTCCGCGCGGCCCACTGATCCTGCTCCTGAGCGAGGCGTGGCTGCAGCGCATAGAGCGCCATGAGCGCCAGCGTGGCGCCGAGCCAGCGGCGCCACGAAGTCGAAAGCTCCGGCGACCGCTCGCCGATCGCCAAGCAGCCGAGCACGACGGCGAAGAAGCTGCCAGTCATGGCGACAATGAAGTAGTGCCCGAAGAAACCGTGGCCGATCGTCACCCCATAGAGAGCTCCGGCGAACGTCGCCACCACGCCGGCGGCCATTCTGCCAGGCCGATGACGCCAGAGCAGGACCGCCGCCAGGAAGTACGGCAGCAGGGGCGCCAGAAAGGCCGGGTTGACGTAGCTGGCCTGGAGGCGGCGGCAGTTCTCCGCCCAGGTCCCCCAGAAACCAAGCTTGGGGAAAAGGCCATACATGATGTCGTGATCGGCCGAATAGAGGATCGTCTCATGCAGATTCACCAGGTACGGCACGAACGATCGGGTGATCAGCATGTAGAGCAACCAGATCGCCGCCACCGTTGCCGCCGCCAGGACGGTGTTCTTCATGAATCGCCGCCCCGCGCCCGGCTCGTCTGATTCGCCTTCGGTGAGCAGAGCCAGCGTCGCCCAGGCGAGCAGCGTCGGGAAGCAGAACGGCTCTTTTGCAAGCGGCGCCAGCGCCAGCAAGGCGCCGCCGATCCGCTGCCGCCACCGCTGCCGTCGGGGCCGGATCGGCCCGCGCGTCTCGGCGAGGAGAACGCCCACGCCGAGCAGGAAGAACCAGAGCCCCGCGGCCTCGGCGGTGTCCAGCGTCCCCCCCTGCAGGAACCGCGGGTCGAGGAACGTGTTGAGCATCAGGGCCGTCGCGCCCAGGATCACCAGGCGCGGCACCGAGCGGCGGAGCAGAGCCACAGCGACCACCAGAAAAGCCGCCAGCGAGAGCAGCTGGAAGAAATAGCGAAAGCGCATCGCCTCCAGGCCGAAGATCTTCAGCGCCAGCATGTTGAGGACGAAGATCAGCGGCGGCTTGAACTCCTGGAAATCGCGGTAGGGGATCATCCCCTTGCCGAACGCGAATCCCTCGTAGAGAAAGTACTGCTCGTCGAATCCGATCGGCCCAAACACGAACGCGCGCGAGAACAGGAGATGGATCGCCGTGATCGCCCCCAGCAGCCCCGCATCGGCCAGCCGCGCGCGTCCGGGTTTGGCACCGAGCCGGGTTCGCAGGCGTATGGCCGCCGCAGCGGCAAGCTCCCGAAGCTTTGGCCCGGCGGTCATGGATGGAGGTAGAGCCGGTCGTTGATCCGTCGATACTTCTGCTCGCTCAGGAACGGCATGATCAGCGCGCTCCGCGTGCGAACCTTTCGTCCCTCGAACTCCGGACCCAGGTAGACGATCTTGGGGGGATGCGCCCTCAACCGTGCTCGGATCGGGGCGAGGCGTTCCTCGTCGGTGCGCCCAGCGGCGGTCGGAATGAGCTCGTCCAGCAAACATACGAAGCGAATGGCAGGGCGCCGATCGGCCAGCACGTAGAGGGCGGGGCTTCCGTCAGAAAGGATGGTGTCCCCCGGCGCCGAGGAGCGTTTAATCAAGTCGACGAGGCTGGTGGGAATGTTGAGGATGTCGCCGCGCGCGACCGGCTGGCTTCCCTGCGCGGCGGCGGCGACGGTGGGTCCCATGTGCAAGAGACCGCCCGCCAGCAGCGCCCAACAGACCCAGCGCCGAAGCTCGGGCGTCGCTGGCGCCAGCCAGCGGCCCAGCACCAGCACACCGAGCGCAATCCAAAGGAAAAGGCCGGCCAGACCCATCGTGAAGTAGTGGCCGAAGTAGCAACCACCGATCGACACCGCGTAAAAGCCGCCCAGGACGGAGAACACCAGACCGATCCGCGCCGCCAGCCCCGATCCCGGCAAGATGGCGAAGGCCAGCAGCAGGGGCACGGCGCTGGCGAACATTGCCGGGATGAGAAGCGTCGCGGTGAGGCGTGGCCAGAGCTGGCGCGCGAGCTCGGCCAGCGAGTGCGGCTTGAGACACCCTATCTGGTCGGCGTAGCTGAAGTAGAGCCGGACGTCCCGCAGGTAGAAAGGGAGCGCGCGCGTGACCAGGAGATAGATCAGCACCGGCAAGACGACAATCAGGACGCCCAGAGCGGTCAGCTTGGCGTAGCGCCACCACGGCTGGAGGTGATCGTCGCGCGCCAAGAGGCCGAGCGTCGCCCAGGTGGCCAAGACGGGAAAGACGTAAGGCTCCTTCGAGAGCACCGCCAGCGCCAAAGACGCCCCCCCGAGCACGGTGGTGAGATCGATGCGTGCGCCGCCCCAGAGCAGCAGCGCCACGCCGTAGAGAAAGAACAGCATCCCGATCGTCTCCGAGTCGTCGAGCCCGGAGTCGTGGAGGTGGGGCGCCAACGTCGCGTAGGCGATGGCGGCCGCGGCCAGGAATGCAAGCGCGCGCTCGGCGCCGCGGCAGCAGAGAACGGCGAACAGGGCCACGGTGGCGACGATCAGACCGAGCACGAACAGCCAGCGGTAGCCGTATCCCTCCACCCCGAACAGGCGGAGCGCGATTCCGTTCATCCAAAAAACGACCGGCGGCTTGAACTCCATGAAGTCGCGGTAGGGAACCAGATGATGGTTGACCGCCCACCCTTCCCACACGAAGTAGCTCTCGTCGAAGGCCGATGCGCCGACCAGCTGTCGCCGCGCCAGGATGACCTGCCCGACCACCAAGAGCGCGATCCAGCCGAGCGGTACCTGAAGGATCCATCGCGCCGCACGCCGTACGAACGGCAGCACCATGGGGATCGGGTTCGACATGGGGAAGGCCCGCGCAGTTTCCCAGATAGGGTATGAGAACGAAAGCCTCGGACACGATCCGTGCCACACAAAAGGTTGTCGACGTTTTTTCGGTGTGCGGGCCACTAATTATCTGATAGGGGTCAAGTGCAGACTGGCGAAGCCACCGTGGGTGAAACCTTGAACGACGTCGTTCGCGAGGCACGCCTTCGGCTTTTGCGGATGCACTACGAGAGCGGGGTCGGCCACATCGGCGGCAACCTCTCTTGCCTCGACGTCCTCTTGACCCTTCACCACCGCGTGCTCGGCGGCCAGGATCAGTTCGTGCTCTCCAAGGGGCACGCAGCCGGGGCGCTGTACGTGACGCTTTGGTCGCGCGGGCAGCTCAGCGACGACGATCTTAAGCAGTTTCACAAGGAGCAGACCAAGCTGGCTGGGCACCCCCCCGTCTCGGGCGTGCCGGGCGTGCTGTTCGCGACCGGCAGCCTGGGGCACGGGCTGGGGCTGGCCGCCGGGCTGGCGCTCGGCAAGCGCCTCACCGGCCAGAGTGGACGGGTGTATTGCGTCATGTCGGACGGCGAATGGAACGAGGGCTCGACCTGGGAGGCGCTGACCTTCGCCGCGCACCAGCAGCTCGAACGGTTGACCTTCATCGTCGATCTCAACGGGCTCCAGGGGTTCGGGACCACCGCCGAGGTCGCCGATCTCGGCCACCTGCCCGACAAGCTGCGCGGGTTTGGCGTGCACCTTCTGGAGATCGACGGCCATGATCCGACGGCGATCGAGGCGGCGCTGCGGACAGAGGCCGATCGTCCGGTCGCCATCGTGGCTCGGACGGTCAAGGGGGCGGGCGTGTCGTTCATGGAGCACAAGATGGAGTGGCACTATCTCCCGCTGACGGCGGCCCAGTATGAGCAGGCCCGCGCCGAGATCGCCGGCCGATGAGGACGATCCTCTCGAACACACTGGTCGAATACGCCTCGCGGCCGGACTTTGTCTTTCTTACCGGCGATCTCGGCTTCATGGCGCTCGAGCCGGTGCAGAAGGCAGCCGGTGCGCGCTTCATCAACGCCGGTGTCGCCGAGCAAAACATGATCTCGGTCGCCGCCGGGTTGGCCCGCGCCGGCCTCCGCCCCTGGGTCTACAGCATCGCGCCCTTTCTCTATGCGCGCCCGTTCGAACAGATCCGCAACGACGTCTGCCTGCACGCCTTGCCGGTGTTTCTGGTCGGCAACGGCGGCGGCTATGCCTACGGCGTTATGGGCGCCACGCACCACGCCATCGAAGACTATGGTGCGTTGCTCACGTTGCCCAACCTGACCGCCTACGTCCCAGCGTTCGCCGAAGACGTCGGCGCGGCGATCGCCCGAATGACCGCCGCCGGCGCCCCCGCCTATTTACGCCTCGGCCGCGACGAGAAGCCGAAAGACCTGGTGCTCCCGCCCTACGCGCCCTGGCGGAAGGTGCTGGCCGGCGACGGTCCGCTCCTGGTGATCGTCGGACCGCTGGCGGGAGGGATCTTGGCGCCGTTGCTCTCCTGGCCAGAAGCGAGCCGCCCCTCGGTCTGGGTGCTGGCGGAGCTGCCGGTCGACGCGGCGACGCTGCCCGAGGAGCTGCTGCGCGATCTCGGCCGCAGCGGGCACCTCTTCGTCGTCGAGGAGCACGTGGCCCACGGGGGCGCGGGCCAGATGCTCGCCCACGCGCTCCTCAAGCGGGGGGCGGCGCCGGCGCGCTTCACCCACCGCACGGCCCTCGGCTATCCCTCGGGTCGCTACGGCTCGCAGCGCTACCATCGCCAGGAGTCGGGGCTCGATCCCGAGAGCGTCGCGACCGCCCTGCGAACCGGCGTTTCATGACCCCCGAGCTCGACGCCAAGCTTCGCAAGCTGCAGGGACCTCTCCTGGTGCTGGGGGCAAGCGGCTTCGTGGGAGCCAACCTCCTGCGCATGCTGCTCAGTGTGCGTGACGACGTGTATGGAACGCTCTTCCACTATCCTGCCTGGCGGCTGAGCGGCCTGCCCGAGCAGAATGTCATCCAGGCCGATCTGCTGGTCGACGGCAACATCGACGCCGTCCTCGAGCGGGTCCAGCCGCGGACAGTGTTCAACTGCATCGCCTACGGGGCCTATTCGTTCGAGGTCGAGGGCGACCTCATCTACGAGACCAACTTCAACCTGACGGTCAGGTTGCTCGAGCGGATGCAGAAGCTCCCCCTCGCCGCCTACGTGCACTCCGGCAGCTCCTCGGAGTATGGCGACCGCGCCGCCGGTCCCAAGGAGGACGACCTGCCGCAGCCGAACAGCGACTACGCGGTCTCCAAGGTGGCCTGCGCCAACCTGCTGCAGTTCTACGGCAAGAAGAGAAAGTTTCCCTGCGCGAACCTGCGCCTGTTTTCGATCTACGGACCGCTCGAGGACCCCTCACGCCTCATCCCCAACGTCGTCAAGCTGGGGATCGCCGGGAGATATCCCCCCTTCGTCAGCCGCGACATCTCGCGCGACTTCGTCTATGTCGACGACGCGGCCGAGGCCTACGTCGACGCCGCGCTCAACCTGACGCCTGACCGCTACGGCGATTCGTTCAACATCGGCAGCGGGCACAAGACCACCATCGCCGACGTGGCCGCCGCCGCCGCCGAGGTCTTCTCGCTCGCGGGCGAGCCGGCCTACGAGGCGATGGAGAGCCGGAAGTGGGACATTCGCGACTGGTACTCCGATCAGAGAAAGACGGCCGAGGCGCTGCGCTGGACGGTGCGAACCGAGTTCCGCGAGGGGCTGCGCCGCACCGCCGACTGGTACAAGAAGCTGGAGGACCCCGAGGGGTACCACCGTTCGTCGAAGCAGTTCGGCCTCGACACCAAGCACAGCATCTCGGCGATCGTCGCCTGCTACAAGGACGGCCAGGCGATCCCCATCATGTACGAACGGCTGAGGAAGACCTTCCAGGAGCTCAACGTCGACTACGAGATCATCCTCGTCAACGACAACAGTCCTGACGACAGCGAAGAGGTCATCCGCGGCATCAGCGCCCGCGATCGGCGGGTGATCGGAATCTCTCACTCTCGCAACTTCGGCTCGCAATCGGCGTTCCGCAGTGGATTGGAGATCGCCAGCAAGAAGGCCTGTGTCCTGCTCGACGGTGATCTTCAGGATCCTCCCGAGCTGATCAGCGCCTTCGTGGCTAAATGGCGCGAGGGGTACGACGTCGTCTACGGCCGGCGGGTGGCGCGGGTGGCGCCGCTGTTCATGCAGGTCGCCTACAAGATGTTCTACCGGCTGTTCGACGCCTTCTCCTTCATCCCCATCCCGCGCGACGCGGGGGACTTTTCGCTCATCGACGCCAAGGCGGTGAAGGCGATCCTCCAGTACCCGGAGCGCGATCTCTTCCTGCGCGGAATCCGTGCCTCCGTGGGGTTTAAGCAGACCGGTGTCGACTACGTCCGGCCCGAGCGGATGTTCGGGCGTACCACCAACAGCCTGGCCAAGAACCTGGGCTGGGCGAAGAAGGGGATCCTCTCATTCAGTTACACGCCGCTGTCGTTGCTCAGCTTCGTGGCCACGATTCTCTTCCTGGTCAGCATCGTCCTGGGCGGCGCACAGCTCGCCTTGCGCCTCCTCTACCCGAGCGCCGCCCCCAAGGGGGCGACCACCCTGCTCCTCACCATCCTGTTCTTCGGATCGATCAACCTCCTGGGGATCGCGACCGTCGGCGAGTACGTGGCGAAGATCCTGGAGGAGTCGAAACGACGACCGCACTTCATCCGCCGGGCAATCATCCGGGGCGGCGAGATCCGCCCCGTCGCTGGACCCACCGCCACATGAGCCGCCCCCTCAAGGAACGCACGAACCTGATCAACGCGCGCGAGGAGCACTGGAAACCGCCTATCTATCGCAACGACACCCGCGCGCTGACCGAGCTACGCGCCCGCGTCTTGCGCTTCTTCGATCTGCAGGCCGGTACAATCTGGGATGACTTGGCCAACGAGCTGCCGACGGTCTCGGGCACGGTGGTCGACGTCGGGTGCGGCGTCCAGCCCTACCGAAAGCTGTTCAGCGCCGGCGTCAAGTACATCGGCATCGACTACGGAGACACGCGGGACCACTTCCGTGTGGAGACCCCCGACACCATCTACTACTCCGGCGATCGCTGGCCGCTCGACGCCGAGATTGCCGACTTCATCCTCTGCACCGAGACGCTGGAACACATCGCGACGCCCGACGTCTTCCTGGCCGAAATGTTCCGCTGCCTCAAACCGGGCGGCCGCGCCCTCCTCTCCGTCCCCTTCGCCGCCCGCTGGCACTTCATCCCTTACGACTACTGGCGGCCGACCCCTTCCGGGCTGGACAACGTGTTTCGGAAGGCGGGGTTCACCAACGTGGCCGTCTACGGGCGCGGCAACACCTTGACCGTCGCTTGCTACAAGGGGATGGCGTTCATCTATTCGCTGCTCTCCCCGCAGAAATCGACCCCCACCTTCGCCTGGCTCTCGCGCCTGTGCGGCTTCCTCGGCATTCCGTCGATGGTGGCGATGGCGGTGCTGGCCAACGCCACCATCGGCAAGCAAGGCTCGGTCGACTTTCTCGGCTTCACGATCTTCGTCGAGAAACCTGCGTGACGGCCTCTTCGTCCTTTGGCGCCGAGCTCTTTCCGCGAAGCTGTCCCGTCTGCCTGTCGACCGCGGCGTGGCAGTTCGCTCCTGCCAACGTCGACCTCAGCAGGCTCGACGAATTCGCGTTCGCTTCGCGCAAGCGCCCCGAATACATGCACTTTCGTCTGGTGGTCTGCGAGGCTTGCGACCTCCTCTACGCCACGCCGGCGCCTGCCCGCACGGCGATCGAGGTGGCGTATGACGGCGCGGCCTTCGACGCCGGTGAGGAGTCGCGCTACGCCGCCACCACCTACGGAGCGTTCCTCCCGAAGCTCGCGCGCCAACTGCCCGATCGCGAAGGCGCGCTCGACATCGGCACCGGCGACGGCGCCTTTCTTCGCGAGCTGATCGCGGCTGGGTTCGACGGCGTGGCCGGGGTCGAGCCCTCCGCCGCGCCGATCGCCTCGGCCGATCCGGCCCTGCGGGCGCGCATCCGCCACGCGACGTTCCGGACCGAGGACTTCGCCGCCGAACAGTTCCGCCTAGTGACCTGCTTTCAGACCATGGAGCACGTCTTCGACCCATTGCAGCTCTGCAAGGACGCGCTCCGCATTACCAAGCGCGGCGGCGCCTTCTTCATGGTCTGCCACAACCGCCGCGCCTTGCTGGCGCGCCTGCTCGGCCAGCGCTCCCCCATCATCGACATCGAGCACCTGCAACTCTTCTCGCCGCGCAGCGTACGCGAACTGCTCACCCGTGCCGGGTTCGAACGCATCGAGGTGCGGATCGTCGTCAACCGCTACCCCGCCGCCTACTGGTTCAAGCTGCTCCCCCTTCCCGGCCGCCTCAAGGACGGGCTCCTGGGAGCACTGGCGGCGACCAGCTTGGGTCGCCTGCCCATCGCCGCACCAGTGGGGAACCTGGCCGCGATCGCTTGGCGGTAGACCTCCTCGAACCGACGGCGCGGCGAGATCCGAACGGTCAGCCGCGCAACGCCCGAATCGCCGCCCGGTAGTCCCCGTCAGCCCCTTTGGCGTGAAACACCGCCGAGCCCGCGACCAGGACGGTGGCGCCCGCCGCGATGACCGCCGGCGCCGTGACCGGATCGATGCCGCCGTCAACCTCGATGTCGGTGGAGAGGCCCTGCCGGTCGATCTCGGCGCGCAGCGCGCTGATCTTGGGGAGCACCGCCTCGATGAACTTCTGTCCGCCGAAGCCGGGGTTGACCGACATGATGAGGACCATGTCGAGATCGGGAAGCACGACGTCGAGGCCGTCGAGCGGTGAGTGCGGGTTGACCGCCACCGACGCTTTCTTGCCGAGGCCGCGGATCTGCTGGACGGTCCGGTGCAAGTGCGGCGACGCCTCGAGGTGGACGCTGATCAGATCGGCGCCCGCCTGGGCGAAGGCGTCGATGTAGCGCTCCGGCTCGACGATCATGAGGTGCACGTCGAGCGGCAGCTTGGTCACCCTGCGAATGGCGGCCACGATGGGCGGGCCGAGCGTGATGTTGGGGACGAAGCGACCGTCCATCACGTCGACGTGCAGCAGATCGGCGCCCGCCGCCTCGACGGCGCGCACCTCTTCGCCCAGGCGGGCAAAGTCCGCAGACAAAATCGACGGCGCGATCCGGAGCGGCCTTGACACTATCCGCCCACGAACACGAAAGGGTAGCTGACCGCCAGCCCGCCGCCCTGCGACTTGGGGAACGCCCAGTGCGACACCATCCCGCTCACGCAGTTGGGGAGGGACGTTCCTTGAAACGACGGCGCGTCGACCTTGGTGTCGCGCACGTCGCCGGCCGGGCCGACGTCGAAGCTGACGATCGCCTTGCCCGAGCGCTGCTCCCCTTCGCGCGAGATGCGCAGGAAGCAGGCTTTGACGCCCGGCAGGTTCTGCCGGATGACCTGCTGGATCTCTTCCTGGCTGAGGTTTTCGTGCGGCGCCACCGGATCGTCCTTCTGTTCCGCCGGCTGCGCGCGACGCGCGCGCCGTACGTTCCCCATCAGCCCCTCGCCCCGATCGTCCTCCACGTAGAACGCGTCGACGTCCTTCGAGGCCAGGGCCGCCCACTTCTGATCGAACTCCGCGCTCGGCGCGGCGGCCGTCGGCGCGGCGGCCGTCGGCGCAGCGGCCGTCGGCGCGGCCGCAGGCGCGGCGGCAGCGCCGGGACCGCTCTTGGCGCACCCGAACAGCGCGAGCCCGCCAGTCACCACGCCGATCAGAACGGCGTCCAGCACGACGGCAGAGCTACGCATGACCTCCATATTAGCCGGTCACGCCTCGCCGGCGGGCCGAAAAGGGGAGGCGCGGAGCGCCCGCCGGACGCGCCGCAGGACGAACTGCCAGAGCGCCAGAGAGCCGATGGAGATGGCGACCCAGACCCGCCAGCCGAGGCCGTGGTGGAGCGCGTAGTCGTAGAGCCCGTGGAAAACGATCGGCGCCACCAGGCAGAGGATGCGATCGAGCCAGAGCGTCGGCCCGCGCATCGCGTGGACGGAGCGCGGCTCTGCCGCGAGAGGTCCGTCGCGGGAGGGGTTGGGGACCCTGGGAGGGTCCCCGTCACCAAGCTTGGCGCGCCCCGCGTAGTAACCCATCGTGGCGCCGAAGAGCGCGTGCGCCGGCACGGCGAACAGCGCCCGCTGCCAGGCGATCCCCAGCCCGAACCGCAGCACGTAGAGGAAGTTCTCCAGGGTGGCGAAGCCGAGCGCCACGGCGACGCCGTAGACCACGCCGTCGAGCGGCTCGTCGAATTCGTCCCAGTGGTAGATGGCCAGGATCAGCACCACCCACTTGGCGAGCTCCTCGATGGCGCCGGAGAGCACGAAGGCATCGAAGAGGCGCGCCCACTCGCCGCCGGTCGCCAGCCACTCCGCCGACACCCACCCCTCGGCCGTGGTGGCCATCCCCTGCGCCGCGATCATCGAATAGAGACCGAGGCCGAAGGCCATCAGGATCTGCAAGAGCGGCTCGCGCTCGTAGCGATCCTTCAGATAGAAGAACGTCAACAGGAACAGCGAGGGCGCCGCGGCGGCGACGATCAGCAGCCCGAGCCTCACGGCGCGATCTTACTCCCCGGCGCGAAGGCGTACGGCGAAGAACGCGTCGGCGTCGTCGCGCTGCGGCCAGGTCCGCACGGCGCCCGACGCGTCGGAGAGGCGGGCCCAGGGAACGCGCCCCCCGGCCCTTGCCGCTGGCTCCAGCCGAAACCGTGGGTGCGCCGCCAGAAACGCCGCCACCACGTCCTCACACTCCTGTCGCTCGAACGTGCAGACGGCGTAGGTGATGAGGCCCCCCGGACGGAGCGCCGGCGCGACGGTGGTCAGCATCGCCAGCTGCTGCGCGGCGAGCGCCGCCAGATCGTCGGGCAACCGGCGAATCAGCGCCTCCGGATGCCGGCGCAGCACGCCGAGCCCGCTGCAGGGGGCGTCGAGCAGGATCCGGTGGTAGGTCGGCGTCGGCGCCAGGTGGTCGAGCGGGCGCGTCAGATCGGCGGCCACCAGGCGCGCCCCGGTGAGCCCCAGGCGCTGCAACGTCCGTCGCGCCTCGTCCAGCTTGGCCGGCGCGTTGTCGACGGCGTCGACCTGGGCCTTGCCGCCGGAGAGCGCCAGGAGATGCGCCGTCTTGCCGCCGCCGCCCGCGCAGGCATCGAGGATCCGCTCGCCGGGGGCGGCGCCGCACAGCTCGGCGACCACCTGCGCGCCGGCGTCCTGCACGACGAACAGCCCCTCGCGCCAGGCGGTCGTCGTCGCCGGGGCCTCGAACCGGCGGGCCAGGATCGCGTCGGGGGCGATCTCCGACGGCGCGAGCACGGCGCCGGGACGCTCGGCGGCGAGGCGGGCCAGCAGTGCGTCCCGCGCGACGCGCGCCCCGTTGGCCCGCAAGGTGACCGGCGCCGACGTCACCGAGGCCTCGCCGAAGGCCAGCGCCTCGGCCGCGGGCAGCTCCGCGAGCAGCAGGCGCACGAGCCAGGTGGGAAATCCGATCGCCGCCTCGAGATATCCCGCCGGATCGGCGGCGGCGTCCGGCAGCGCCGGCTCGCCGGTGCGCGCCAGCCGCCGCAGAAGCGCGTTGGCGAAGCCAGCCACGCCGCGTCCGCCCGCGCTCTTGCACACCTCGACGGCGTCGTTCACCGCGGCGTAGGCCGGGATGCGATCGAGGAACAGGATCTGGTAGGCGGCCATCCGCAGCGCGATGCGGACGGTGGGATCGAGGTTGGCGGTCCCGCTTTTGGCGAAGGCGTCGAGCGCGCGATCGAGCCGCTCGCGCCGGCGGAGCACGCCATAGCAAAGCTCGGTGGCGAGCGCGCGGTCCTCGGGCGACATGGCGCGCGCGCGATCGAGCGCCGCGGCCAGCGCGCGCCCCGCATATGCGCCGTCGCGCTCCACCCGCTCGAGGACGCTCTGCGCCAGCGCACGCGCCGAGGGCAGGCTCTTGTCGCCCGGCGGCTTCACCCGCCGAGCCGCGTTCCCGGCCGCAGGCGCTCGCGGGCCAGCGCCGCCGGCATGCGGCGCTTGCCGGGAAACTGAACCTCGGCGAAGGCGACCAGGTGCTGGTCGGCGTCGCCGCACGAGATGAAGACGCCATCCGGCGTCACGCCGCGGATCGTGCCCGGCTCTTTGATCCCTGGCGCGGGACCGAAGATTCGCGGCGCGAACAGCTTCAAGGGCTCGCCGTCCAGCGTCGTCGTCGCGCCGGGCCAGGGATCGACGCCGCGCGCCTGGGCCGACACCAGCCGCGCCGCCCGATCGAACTTGAGGATTCCGTCCGCTTTCGCCAAGAGCGGCGCCAAGGTCATCGCACCGTCGTCCTGCGGCCGCAGCGTGACCGTTCCGGCGACGATCTCCGGCAACGTATCGATCAGCAACTTGGCGCCGA
This sequence comes from uncultured Pseudomonadota bacterium, assembly GCA_963723305.1. Lineage (GTDB taxonomy): Bacteria > Myxococcota_A > Polyangia > Fen-1088 > Fen-1088 > JADGRB01. Next base: position 10,954 of record CAVRRT010000119.1, on the reverse strand, counting down.
GCTCAGCCAGCTTCAGCGACAGCGTCCCGGTCGTGTCGTCGTCGGCGATGGGGAGCGCGCGCACCGCCGCCACCGGACCGGTGTCGAGCCCCGCCTCCATCCGCATGATCGACACGCCGGTCTCGCTCTCGCCGCCAATGATCGCCCACTGGATCGGCGCCGCGCCCCGCAGCCTGGGGAGCAGCGAGGCATGCACGTTGAACGGTCCCAGGCGCGGGAGATCGAGCAACGTCTGCGGCAGGATCCGCCCGTAGGCGACCACCACGAACAGATCGGCGGCCAGGGCCGCCAGCGCGGCGTGCGTTTCGGGCGTGCGAATCTTCTCCGGCTGCAACACCGGGACGCCGAGCGTTTCCGCCGCGCGCTTGACCGCCGGCGCGGCCGGGGCCTGGCCGCGCCCCGCCGGGCGATCCGGCTGGCTGACCACCGCGCAGAGCTCGGTCTCGGCGGCCACCGCGCGCAGGGAGGGGACCGCGAAGGCGGGCGATCCGAAGAAGACCACGCGCGGGCGCGCGCCAGAGCGGGCCAGGGCGGCCGTCATTTCGGCATGCGGCTGGCGTAGCGCGGACGGAGGCTGTCGTCGCTGAGCACGCGCAGCGCCTCGTCAACGACGGTGCGAATCGCCCCGATCTGCCCGGCCAGCTCGCGGGCCACCCCGGGATCGAGCGCGCCCGGCGCCGTCTCCTGGATGAGCTTCTCGTGCGCGCGGCGCAGCTCGGCGGCGCTGGCGTCGCGCGCCACGTCCAGCACCGCGAAGTAGTCGCCGTTCTCGACCGGGGCGTAGCGCGCCAGCAGCCATGCACGGCCGTGGTCCGCCGCTTTCGCCTCCACGTCCAGCAACGCCCGCTCGACCGCCCGCTCGACCGCCAGCTCGACCGCCGGCTCGACCGCCGGCTCGACCGCCGGCTCGACCGCCGGCTCGACCGCCGGCTCGACCGCCGGCTCGACCGCCGGCTCGACCGCCGGCTCGACCGCCGGCTCGACCTTCTTCGTCGTCTCGCCCGCGAAGTCGGCCTTCGCCAGGCGCGCGACCTGCGGCGGCCGGGTCGGTGTCGTGTTCGGCCTGGCCGCCTTGGGCGCGTCGGCCAGCGCCGCCTCCAGCTCGGCGTCGAGGAGCGCGTCGATCCCGGCGTCCAGCTCGGCAAGCAGCGCGTTCGTGTCGGAGGGCGCGCGGACCGGCAGGACCGCGGCTCCGCCCAGCGCCGCGGCCACCAGCGGCTTCAGCGTGCTGCCTGCCGGGCGCGCCACATGTGGACCGTGCGGGCCACTCTTGGGCGGCCGGGTGACGGTGGCCGGCGCCGGCGCGCCCGTGGGAACCGACGCCGCCTGGAGGAGATCGCCCGTCGGACCGATCCCCATCTCCGTCCGCTCCATGTCGAGGCTGCTGTTCTTGCGCCGGCGCGGCTCACCGACGGGCGGCGTCAGGATCGCCCGGGCCCGTTCGAGCAGAAGCTCGGGCGCGATCGGCCGGACGAAGAAACCGTCGGCCAGGTCCCGCAGCCGCGCCTCGTCGGCGGCGTCGCCCACCAGAAAGATCGGGACCCGCCCGCGCGGCACCGCGCGAACCTTGGCCAGCGCCAGCGCCGGGTCGATGTGGACGATCTGCGGCGCCATGATGATGAGCTCGGGGCGCGAGGCGGTGATCCAGCCGGAGAGGCTCTCGCCCGGTTCGACAGCCACCGTCTCGAACCCCGCCGACAGGGCCGCCTTGCGGATGCGATCCGCCTCGTACGGGCCCGCGATGATGAGCAGCTTCATCAAACCGCCGATGACTCTAGCACCGTCGGGAGGGGCGAAAAAAGCCGCTCACAGCACGCTCTGCGGATCGACGTCGACGGAGAGGCGGAGGTCGCCCCCTGATTTCGCGGCGCGGGCGGCGGCGCGCGCCGCCGCTGCCAGGGGGGCGCGATCGGGCGACGACAGCCAGACCTGCCAGCGGACGCGGCCGCGCAGCCTGACCAGCGGCGCCTCGGCTGGACCGCGCACCCGCACCGCCGCGCCGCCCGCAGCGCGCGCCGCCTCCGCCGCCGCCGTGGCTCCCGCCTTGGCCTCGGCCGCGTCGCGGGCGTCGAGGCGCAGCGCGATCATCCGGGTGAACGGGGGGTAATCGGTGGCCCGGCGCTCGTCCAGCTCGGCGCGCGCGAACCCCGCGTAGTCATGCCGGACCACGGCGGTGATGGCCGGGTGGTCGGGCCGGTAGGTTTGAATGATCACCCGTCCAGGCTGATCGCCACGCCCGGCGCGCCCGGCGACCTGTTCGAGCAGCTGGAAGGTCCGCTCCGTCGCGCGAAAATCCGGCAGGTCCATCGCCTGGTCGGGCAGCAGGACGCCGACCAGCGTGACGCCGGGGAAGTCGTGCCCCTTGGTGACCATCTGCGTGCCGACCAGGAGATCGATCTCGCCCGCCTGCATGCGGCGGAGGATGGCTTCGAGATCGCGCGCGGCGCCGCTGCCCGCCGTGTCACGATCGAGCCGGGCCACGCGCGCGTCGGGGAAGCGCTCGCGCACGATGGCCTCCACCCGCTCGGTGCCGGTGCCGAGCCGCTCGATGCGCGGCGAGTCGCAGGACGGGCATTTCACCGGCACCGGCGTGGTGCGCCCGCAGTAGTGACAGAAGAGGCGCCCCCGGCCGCGGTGGTAGGTCATCGAGACGACGCAGTTCTCGCAGCGGACGACCTGGCCGCAGCCGCGGCAGAGCACCACCGTCGAGAAGCCGCGCCGGTTGAGGAACAGGATGCTCTGCTCCCCGGCCGCCAGCGCCGCGCCGATCGCCTCGGCGAGCGGCGCCGAGAGCAGCCCGTCGGGGCCCGGCGGATGGCGCCGCAGATCGACGATCTCCACCTCGGGCAGCGGCCGCGGCGTGGCGCGCTCCGGCAGCGCGAGCCGCGTGAACCGCCCGCGCTCGACGTTGTGCGCGCTCTCCAGCGACGGCGTGGCCGAGCCGAGGATCGCCAGCGCGCCCGCCTGCTGCGCGCGCACCACCGCCAGATCGCGCCCGTGGTAACGCACCCCCTCCTCCTGCTTGAACGAGGGGTCATGCTCCTCGTCGACCACCACCACGCCGAGCGCGCGCACCGGCGCGAAGACCGCCGAGCGCGCGCCGAGCGCGATCCCCACCTCGCCCGCGCGCAGGCGGCGCCAGGCGGCCAGGCGCTCGCGCGGCGGCAGCCCGCTGTGCAGCACCGCCACGTCCTCGCCGAAGCGGGCCCGAAAGCGCGCCGCCAGCTGCGGCGTCAGCGCGATCTCCGGCACCAGCACCAGCGCTCCCCGCCCCGCCCCGCGCGCCGCGGCGATCACGCGCAGGTAGACCTCTGTCTTCCCCGAGCCCGTCACGCCGTGCAGCAGATAGCTGGTAAAGCCACCGCTGAGAGCGCCCACCAGCGTCTCGACCGCCTGGGCCTGTGCCCCGTTGAGCACGATCGGCGACGCGGCGATCGGAGCCGGCGCCGGGGCGTGCAAGGTCGGCGAGCTCGGCAACTTCGGATTGGTCGGATTGATCGGTCGATGCTCGACCCTCGCCAGGCCGGCCATCGACAGCGCGCGCAGGTGCGTCCGCTCGGACGCCGTGAGCGAAGCGACCGGCAAGCCATCGGCGCCCGCCGCCACGATCTTGGCCAGCACCGCCCGACGGGCCGCCGCGCGCTTCGGCAGCGCGCCCGGATCGCCCGACGTCGCGACCGCCAGCACCAGCGTCGGCGCCGGCCGGCGGCGCACGACCTCGTCACCGATCTCGACCAGCCCCGCCTCCGCCAGGCGCGCCAGCGCGGCGCGAGCGCGGGGATGCACCTTGACCAGCCGCCCGAGCGGCAGCTCGCCTCCCGCGTCGGCCAGCGCGCCCAGCAGGGGGTCACGGGGCGCGTCGGCGATGAGCGTCCCCTGGCGTTCAAGCGACCGTCGGCCGAGATCGGTCAGTCGGACCGCGCGCTTGGCGGTCGCCTGCTCCCCCTGCGGCAGCGCCGCACGCAGCACCTCGCCGAGCGGCGCCTGATAGTAGTCGGCGGTCCAGCGGCCGAAGGCGATCATCGCCTCGTCGAACGCCGGCTCGCCGACGACGACCTCCTCGATGTCGCGCAGCTCGGCGCCGCCACCGCCGCCGGCCGCCCGACCCGCCCCGCGGCCGACCACGAAGCCGGTCACCGTACGCGCGCCGAACGGCACCACCACCTGTGCCCCGATGGCCGCCGCCAGGCCGGGACGCGGATCGCGGTAGGTGAACGTCCCCGGCACCGGCAGCGCGACCGCGATCTCCAGCAGCGCGCCGGCCGCCTCGAGCTCGGTCACTTCCGGAGCAGCTTCTCGATCCCCGCGCGCACGTCGTCGCGGATGTCGTCGCGCCGGAGCGCGTAGTGGACCATCGCCACCACGTAACCGGCGCGATCGCCGACGTCGAAGCGATCGCCCTCCACCTCCAGGCCGTAGAGCCCGCGCTGCGCGCAGAGCGTCGCCAGGCCGTCGGTGAGCTGAATCTCGCCGCCGCGTCCGGGGGGCGTGGCCGCCAGGATCTCGAAGATCTCCGGCGGCAGCACGTAGCGTCCGATGACCGCCGCCCGCGAGGCGGTCGTCCCCGGCGCCGGCTTCTCCACCAGCTTGCGGATCTTGAGCCCGCGCTCGCCGTCGCGCTCGCCGTCGGCGATGCCGTACATGTGCGCCTGGTCGGCCGGCACCTCTTTGAGCGCGATCACCCCGGTGCCGAGCCGCTGGTAGACCTCGATGAGCTGGCCGATCCCCGGCACCTTGGCGTCGAGCAGGTCGTCGCCGAGCAGCACGGCGAACGGCTCGTTGCCGACCGCCGCCCGCGCGCAGAGCACCGCGTGCCCGAGCCCGCGTGCCTCCCCCTGCCGCACCGACGAGAACCGCGCCAGCTCGGTCGGCTTGCGGACGCGCGCCAGGTCCTCCTTCTTGCCGCGCCGCTCGAGCAGCGCCTCCAGCTCGGGCGCGCGATCGAAGTGGTCTTCGAGGGCCGACTTGCCGCGCGCGGTGACGAAGATGATCTCCTCGATCCCGGCCGCCACGCACTCCTCGACGATGAGCTGGATGCTGGGGACGTCGACCAGCGGCAGCATCTCCTTCGGCATCGCCTTGGTGGCGGGAAGAAACCGCGTCCCCAGACCGGCCACCGGCAACACCGCCTTACGGACTTTTTGATTCATCGGGCCCCCATATTAAGCCCGCTTCCAGCCGGCGCCACGCGGAACGGAGGCCGGCGGCTTTTCGCCCGCCGGTGCCGGCGCCGGCGCCGCCTCCCCCATGCGGTAGACCACCCGGAGCACCTCGGCCACCGCCTCGTAGAGCGCGGCCGGGATCTCCTCCCCTTCGGGCAGCCCGCGCAGCGAGCGGGCCAGCGTCACGTCGCGGAAGATCGGCACGCCCGATTCGCGCGCCACCTGCTTGATCCGCTCGGCCAGCAGGCGCTCGCCGCTGGCGATGACCACCGGCGCCGCGTCGCCGTCGCGGTCGTAGCGCAACGCCACCGCGATGTGATCGGGATTGACCACCACGAAGTCCGCTTTTCGGACCTCGGCCACCATCCGTTGCTCCATGAGCTCGCGGTGGAGCCGCTGGCGCTCGGCGCGGTGGCTGGGATCGCCCTCGGCCTCCTTGCTCTCCCGCTTGACCTCCTCGCGGGTCATCATGAGCCGGCGCCGGTGGCGGCGGTGGGCGAACAGATAGTCGGCCACGCCGAGCGCCAGCGCCACCAGGGCGACGCGCAGCGCCAGCCGGGACGCCAGCGCCCCGAGCAGCGCCAGGATCCGCGCCCCGCTCGCCCCCGCCAGCGCCGCCAGCCCGCCCAGCGCTGGACGCACCGTGACCCAGGCCAGCAGGCCGACCAGCGCCACCTTGAGGAGCCCCTTGCCGACCTGGAGCGCGGCTTCTCCGCCGAACGCCCGCTTCAGCCCCGCCGCCGGCGAGAGGCGGCCGAGATCCGGCTTGATCGCGCCGAGCGCCACCAGCCCGCGCGTCTGCAAGAGCCCGCCGCCGAGCGCGCCCGCCGCCGCGGCCGCCAGCGGAACGGCCAGCGCGCGCGCCAGGGCCCCCGTTCCGGCCCACAGCGCGCCGGAGGGAGATCCTCCCGCCGGCGCCGCCGCCAGCGCCGACCTCCAGTAGGCGAGCAGCCGCGCCACGCTCTCCGGACCACCGGCGACGAGCGCCACCAGCGCCGCCGTCAGCGCCGCCGCCGACACCAGATCCCGGCTGGTGGCGATCTCTCCCCGCCCGCGCGCCTCGTCGAGACGCTTGGGGGTCGGTTCCTCGGTCGGCTCTCCGGATGCGGCCACGCCAATTCGCCTGGGTGAGCCGGCCGAGGCTTAGTTGGCCGCGGGCGCTCCGCCGCCTTGGCCCGCCATCATCTCTTTCATGAGGGCGGCCTGATCGAACGGCTTGGCGGCCTTGCTGATCGTCGGCTTGGCGTCCTTGCCGACCGCGGCCAGCTCCATCTTGATGGGGCCGTTGATCATCGGGTTGCTCTTCTGGGTCATCTCGATCTTCACCAGGCCGATCGGCGCCGCGCTCTCGGCGACCCAGTAGTCGACGGTGTCTCCCTGCGGCGTCTTGTCATGATAGTGCTTCGTCTTGAAGGAGCCGGCGGCGACCTTGATGGTCTCGGCCTTCACCAGCGTCTTCGGATCGGGCTTGGCGAACTGCTTCCCCTGCGCCCCTTCGACCGGCATCTCCATCGGATCATTCGCTCCGACCTGCAGCACCAGCTTCTGAACGCGGCCGCTCGAGCCCGGGGCCAGCGTCATCTGGGTGACCACGTTGCCGGCGCGCGCGGCCATTCCCCCTTCGACCGACATCTCCAGCATGTTGCCGGTGGCCGAGTGCGACACGAGCGCCATCTTCATCGACATCGGCGGCATCGTCCCCATCGTCATGTTGTATTTCGCCCAGCTCCCGACCGCGACCTTGTCGAGATCGGTCGCCAGCGGGGTGGGCGGCCCCTGGGTCATCTGCGCCGACGCGACGGCAGGGACGGCGGCGATCGAAGTGATGAACGCGAGGGCAAGGAGGCGGGGGGAGCGCGACATGCGGCGCAGCATAGGCGACGGGCCAGGCGGCGTCCACGCCAGGGACGCCCCCCCGTCGCCCGGGCCTCCGACCATCGGAGACGACGCCCTGGTCGAGGTCGGAACGACCCGCGGAACGATCTCGCGGAACAACTCGGTCGTCACCCTCGGAACGCCTCCGTCGTGCGTCCGACCAGACGCAGCCAGGTGGCGAAATCGCCGGCCAGCGCCCCCTCCAGCACCCCCAGTCCGCAGAGCACGAGGCCGATCGCCAGGAGGCCCTTGAGCGGCAGGCCGATGAAGTAGACCGGGACCTGCGGCGCCGCGCGCGCCACCAGGCCGAGCGCCAGGTCGGTCAACCAGAGCGCGACGATGACCGGCGCCGCCAGCGCGACGCCCGAGGCGATGAGGCGCGCCGAAGCAACGGTCACGATCGCCGCCGCCCGCCGGGCAGAGCCGGCGTCGAGCCCGCCGCCGATGGGGAGCGCGCGGTAGCTGTCGAGGAGCGCGGCGCAGAGACGCGGCACCCCCCCGATCTGCAGGAAGACCACCGTCGCCAGCAAGAGGTAGAGGACGCCGAGCGGGCTCGAGCGCTCCTCGGCGGTCGGGACCAGGATCTCGGCGATGTTCGCGCCGCGCAGCGTGTCGCCGAGGCGCCCGGCGATCTCGGCGGCGTGGAAGGCGGCCGAGGCGACGAACCCCAGGCAGAGTCCGACCAGCACCTCGCGGGCAAACAGCAAGGTCAGCGCGGGCGCCGAGGCCCGCGCCAGCGCCGCCGCCCCGGCCGAGGCGATCAGGATCGGCGACGCCAGCGCCGCCAACAGCAGGGCCAGGCCGGCGCGCACGGGCGCGGGGAGGCGCGGGCCGCCGAGCGGCGCCACCATCCAGACGACCGGCGTCGCGCGCGCGGCGCCGAGCGCCACCGCCAGGACGAGGACGGTGAGAGGCCCCTCCTCGCCGGTCATCGTCAGCGCACGGCGGGGATGGCCAGGAACAGCGCCTGCGTGAACCGCACCAGCGACGCCCCCAGCACCGGCCCCATCGCCGCCAGCACCCCCATGACGATCACCAGCTTGGGGACGAAGGCGAGCGTCTGATCCTGAAGCTGTGTCGCCGCTTGCAGGAGGCCGACGACCACCCCGATCACCACGCTGGCGATGAGCGGCGGCGCCGACAGCAGCAGCACCAGGATCAGCCCCTCGCGGATCGCGCGCAGCACCAGCTCGGTCGCCGAGGCGCTCACAGGTAGCTCTCCAGCAAGCCGCGGATCACCAGGTTCCAGCCGTCGGCCAGCACGAACAGCAGGAGCTTGAAGGGCAGCGACACGGTCGTCGGCGACAGCATGTGCATCCCCAGCGCCAGCAGCAGGTTGGCGATCACCATGTCGACCACCAGGAACGGGATGAAGAGCAGAAACCCGATCTGGAACGCCCGCCGCAGCTCGGAGGTGACGAAGGCCGGAACGATCACGCCGAAGTCGCGGTCGCTCACCGACGGGCGGTCGGCGGACGCGCGCATCTTGAGCGCCAGCGCGAAGAACGACGCGCGATCGCCGCCGCTCGTCTGCTTGAGGAGAAACTCGCGCAGCGGCTCCTTGCCCCGATCGGCCGCCGTCTCGAGGGCCAAGACGGTCTCGCCGCTGGTCAGATCGGCGCCGGCGGCCATCCCCAGCGTCGGCGCCACCGCGGCGTATATCCGCTCGCCCGTGGGAGCCATCACCGCGATGGTCAGCACCAGCGCCAGCCCGGTGAGCACCTGCGTCGGGGGGACGGAGGGCGTGCCGATGGCGCTGCGAAGGATCGACAGCACCACCGAGATGCGCACGAACGACGTCACCATCAGGAAGGCGAACGGAATCAGCGACAGCGCCGCCATCGCCAGGATCAGGACCAGCGGCCGCGAGGCCATCCCGCCCGGCACCCCGCTGGCATGGGCGCGTGCGACGGAGGCGGCCCGGGCGAGCGCCGGCGCCAGCGAGACCGCGGCGGCCGCCGCGCCCCAGGCCCAACGCCGCTTCATGCCCGCTCCGCGGAGGCGACCACGGTTGGCTTCGGTTCCGCTTCCAGCTCCGGCTCCGGCCCCCCTTGGGGGCTCGCGGGCCGCCTTCCGAGCACGCGCGCCAGCACCGCTGCGAACCCCGGTCCCGCCACGGGCGCCGCGGCCGCCGCCTTCACTTTGTCCCCGTCCAATTCGGCGAGGACCGTCATCGGCCCGTCGCCGACGCCGAGCAGAAAGGAGCGTCCGGCCGCTTCGACGACGTAAACCGAGCGCCGCGGCTCGAGTGGACAGCGCGCAATGACGCGCACGGCGCCCGAGGCCTTTCCCACTCCGCGCCCGGCCAGCAGCCGCAATGCCCCCCATGCGACGAGGCAAACCACGCCCAACGACGCCAGCGACAACATCACCGACGACCACCCCAACCCCGGCAACGACCCCGCCGCATCCATCACCGGCGTTATACGTCAGCCCACAACCACCCTGTCAACCACAGACGATCCGGCAATCCACCTCGCCTTCGCCAAGGCGCCAGAGCGCGCGCGTCTTCCCCACGCGCCCTCTCTTTGCGCCCAAGGCGCGAAAGCGAGCGAGTCCTCTCCACGCGCCCTCTCTTTGCGCCGGGGCGCCAGAGCGAGCATCGCGAGCGGGTCTTTACCGGGGAGGCGCAGCTCCGCTGCGCCGGCTCACCTCAGTAAGAAGGGGGGCCGGTGGGGGGACGTGTCCCCCCGCCCCCGGACGTGTCCCCCTACCCCCCGTTCACTCGTCGTCGTAGTAGAGCGAGTCGCGGCTCTCGACGAACTTCTGGATGGCGGCGGCGGTGGTCGGCGACAGGTTGACGAACCTGACGCCCATGCCGGTCTCGCCCTCGACGCGATGGAGCGCGCTGTTCTCGCGAATCCAGCGCACCTCGGTCTCGACGGCGACCGGCTCCGCAAATCCCGGGAGGGTAAACTTCAGCGTGATCCGATCGCCGATCTTGCGGATGGTGCTGGTCGCGATGAAGAGGCCCCCCGAGCTGATGTTCTGGGTGAGCCCGGTGTAGAAGTTGTGCTCGCTCTCGAGGTCGACCTTCACCTCGAGGTCGAATCGCTCCGAGGCCCGTACATGTTGCTGGTTGTGCGCCACTTTGGCCCCCGTGCCGGTGTCCATTAAGTCGCTCCTTCGTCTCATCCGCAAGACCGTGCCGGTCTCGCTCCAAGACGGTTCGACAGGAGCTACATCAAACTGTAGCGCGGTCGGGCATGGCTTCGAACGAAAAATACGCGTCGCCGCGCGACGTTTCTGCGCGTCTGGCTGCTTGTCCGGCTACTTGTCTGTCTACTTATCTTCCTTGGCCTTGGACGAGCGCGGTTTCTTGCCCGCCTCGGAGGACGGTTTCGAAACTTGGGCGCCCTTGGCGGCCTTCGTTTCGCCCTTGCCGGCTCCCTTGGCCTCTGACTTGGCGGCGCCCTTCCCCTTGCCGGCGTCCTTGGCGGACTCAGTCTTGGGGGCGGATGCGCCGTCCTCGGGCATCAGCTCGAGGAGCGACATGGAGGCTGCATCACCCGGGCGCTGATCCAGCTTCACGATCCGGGTGTAGCCGCCGGCGCGGCCGGCGAAACGGGGCGCCAGCTCGTCGAACAGCTTGAGCACCGCGCCGCAATCCCGCACCACGCGGCGGGCCATCCGGACGGCGTGGACGACGCGGGCGGACTCCTCGGTCGTCCGTCGGTCGGGCTTCTTCCCCAGCACGTCACCGACCCGCCGCGCCCAGGTGATGGTGCGCTCGGCCAGCCGCCGCGTCTCCTTCGCCTTGGCGTCCGTGGTCCGGATGCGCTCGTGGGTGAACAGCGCCGCGACCAGGTTGGAAAACAACGCCTGGCGGTGGGCCGAGGTGCGCGAAAGATGAACTCCAGCTCTCCGATGTCGCATTTTCTCTTCTCTCTACTCTTCTGCGTTCTTTTCTTCTGCGT
>CAVRRT010000118.1:0-26219 GCA_963723305.1 uncultured Pseudomonadota bacterium | reverse complement strand
GTCGCCCGACGGGGAGACGCTGTTCATCAGCCAGGCGGCCGGCGTGACGATTGAGGCCGCGCGGCGGGCGGCGATGACCGCCGGCGAGGCCAAAGAGATTCCTGTCCAGGAAACCGTCGAACAGGAAGCGGTCGAACAGGAAGCGGTCGAAGAAGAAAAGCCCGAAGAAGAAAAGCTCGAAGAAGAAGAGACGAATGAGCAAACGTAAGAAGAGCAACGAACCGAGCGGCGACGGCGTGGTGAGCGTCCCCGTCGAGGGCGATTGACCAGCCCCGACCTGGCGCCGGCTCCGGCGTCGGCTCAAATGTCGCCGGACGACGAGCAGCCGTTCGGCGGCCCCGAGCCGGACACCCAGGTCGGACCAGCGCCTCTCTCCGAGAGCTGGGACGGGCCCACCAGCGTCGGGACGGAGGACGAGATGGCGGAGCTGGCGGCTGCCTCGATCAGCCGGGGCGAGGGAGAGCCGGCGGCCGATTCCAGCGACGCGCCCCTCCCCGAGACAGCGGGCGACGACGGCGCGCCCGAGTCACTGCCGGCGGTGGCGCCCGGACGCCTGGCCAACATCATCGAGAGCCTGCTGTTCGCCAGCGATCGCCCGCTCACGCTGGCGGAGCTGAAGCGACACGTCGGCGAGCGCGACAGCGGAAAGCTCACCGCCGCGCTGGAAGAGCTGCGGGAGCGGCGCGCGGAGAGCGGCGTCCAGGTGGTGCAGGTGGCGGGGGGCTATCAGCTGCGCACCAACCCCGAGAACGTCGCCTGGGTCTCGCGCATCCTGGCCGGCAAGCCGCCGCGCCTGTCGCGCGCGATGCTGGAGACGCTGGCCATCGTCGCCTACCGGCAGCCGATCACCCGGCCGGAGATCGACGAGATCCGTGGCGTCGACTGCGGCCCGGTCTTGAAGACGCTGCTCGAGCGCGGCGTGGTCCGGATGATCGGGAAGAAGGAAGAGGTCGGCCGCCCCATTCTCTATGGCACCACGCCGGAGTTCTTGCGCACCTTCAGCCTGCGCGATCTGACCGAGTTGCCGACGCTGCGCGAGTTCCACGAGCTCGGCGAAGCGGAGAAGGCCAAGGTCGACGCCGCCACGCCGGCAACGGCGCCGCTGGCAGGGGAGGCGCCACCGAGGCCGCCCGCGATCCGGGAGGTCGACCCGGCGGAGGAGGACGAGCTTCTGACCGAGCTCGATCGCGCGGCCTCCGCGGCCTCGCAGGCCGCCGCGTCCCCGGCCGAGACCGTCGAGGCTGCCGTGCCCCTGGGCCCCGACGACGAAACGGTCGGCTGACCAGTGCGGCTCCAGAAGTTCCTGGCCCAGGCCGGGGTGTCGTCGCGCCGGCGCGCCGAGGCGCTCATCGCCAGCGGCGCCGTGCGCGTCAACGACGTCGTGGTGACCACGCTCGGGTCGAACGTCGGTTCGCACGATTGCGTGGAGGTCGACGGGCGCCGGGTGGTCGCCGACGCGCCGATCTACCGGCTGATGCTCAAGCCGCGCGCCTGTCTGGCCACGCTGGCGCCGACCGGCGCGCGACCGACGCTGGCGCGCTACATGCGCGACGCCGAGCCCGGCTGGCAGGTGGCGGCGCCGCTGGACTTTCCGGCCGAGGGGGTGTTGCTGGTGACGAACGACGGCGCGGTGGCCCAGGCGCTGACCAAATCGGGGCGCGTGGCGATGACCTACCACTTGAAGTTTCAGGGGTTGGTCGGCGACAACGACGTGGAGCGGCTGGCGCGCGGGTGGACCTGGGAGGGGCGACGGGTGTCGCCGGAGAAGGTCGAGCAGCTGGCGGTCACCGAGAAGAACAGCTGGGTGGAGATGGTGGTCGGTGAAACGCGGCCGCGCGCGCTCAAGGCGGCGGGCGACGTCATCCGGCATTCGCTGCTGAAGATCTCGCGCGTCCGCCTGGGAGGACTGTCGTTCGAGGGGTTGCGCGATGGGCGGCTGGCGCGATCTGACGAAGGTCGAGGCGGCCGATCTGCGCAAGCGCGCGGGCCTGGAAAAATGAGGCAACCGCCGCTGCTCCCGGCGCGCCATTAAGTGATAGAAACGCCTCCGTGGGAAGCACCAAGCTGGCGAAGATTTCACGGGCCCTGATCTCCGTCTCCGACAAGACCGGGGTGGTCGATTTCGCGCGGCGGCTCTCGGCCGCCGGCCTGGAGATCCTCTCGACCGGCGGCACGGCGCGCGCGCTCGGCGAGGCCGGCGTGCCGGTGCGCGAGGTCAGCGACTTCACCGGCGCGCCCGAGATCCTCGACGGGCGGGTCAAGACGCTCCACCCGCGCGTCCATGGCGGCATCCTCGGCCGCCCGACGCCGGAGCACCGGGCGGAGATGCAGAAGGCCGGCCTGGTCCCCATCGATCTGGTGGTGGTCAACCTCTACCCGTTTCGGCAAGCGGTGGCGCGCGGCGCGCCGTTCGAGGAGGTGATCGAGAACATCGACATCGGCGGGCCGGCGATGATCCGTTCGGCGGCCAAGAACCACGAGCGGGTGGCGGTGATCGTCGATCCCGCCGACTACGCGCCGGTGCTGGCGGAGATCGACGCCGACGGCGAGATCTCGGGCGCCACGCGCTTCCGCCTGGCGAAGAAGGCGTTCGCCCACACGGCCGCCTACGACGGCGCGATCGCCTCGCACCTCGGGCGCATGTCGACCCCCGAGGCGCCGCTGGCCGATTTTCCCGAGGCGCTGGTGATCTCCGGGACGCTGGCGCGGGCGCTCCGCTACGGCGAGAACCCGCATCAGAAGGCGGCCTTCTACGCGGCCGAGGGGGCGGGGCCGTCGCTGGCGCGCGCGGAGGTGCTGCAGGGGAAGGAGCTCTCCTACAACAACCTGCTCGACCTCGACGCGGCGATGCGCCTCTGCGCGGAGTTCGCCGAGCCGGCGGCGGCGATCATCAAGCACAACACGCCCTGCGGGGCCGCCATCTCCGCGGCGGGTGTGGCCGAGGCCTACCGCCGCGCGCGCGACACCGACCCGGTGTCGGCCTTCGGCGGCATCGTGGCGGTCAACCGCCCCGTCGACGGCGAGCTGGCGCGGGAGCTGTCGGAGACCTTCCTCGAGTGCGTGATCGCGCCGGCGTTCGCCCCCCAGGCGCTGGCGCTGCTCGCCGCCAAGAAGAACCTGCGCCTGCTGGCCGCCGAGATCGGGCGCGACGCGCCCGGCGCCTTCGAGCTGCGCAGCGTGGCGGGCGGCTTCCTGGTCCAGACGCGCGACCGCGATACGGCGTCCGCCGTCGACGGAAAGGTCGCCTCCAAGCGGCAGCCGACGCTGGCCGAGCTCCGCGATCTCGACTTCGCCTGGCGGGTCTGCAAACACGTCAAGTCGAACGCCATCGTGTTCGCCGCCGACGGGCGCACGCTGGCGATTGGCGCCGGCCAGATGTCGCGCGTCGACTCGGTGCGGATTGCCGTCTCCAAGGCGCGCGCGCCGCTGGCCGGCGCGGCGGTCGCGTCGGACGCCTACTTCCCCTTCCGCGACGGAGTCGACGAGGCGGCCAAGGCGGGCGCGCTCTCGGTCATCCAGCCGGGCGGCTCGATGCGCGACGCCGAGTCGGTCGCCGCCGCCGACGAGCACGCGATGGCCATGGTGATGATCGGCGAGCGTCACTTCCGGCACTAGGCATGCGCGTCTTTCTGGTCGGATCGGGCGGGCGCGAGCACGCCCTCGCTTGGAAGATCGCGCAGAGCTCCCTCTGCGAGCGCCTGGTCGTGGCGCCCGGCAACCCGGGCATCGCCGAAGAGGGTGCCGGTGCCGGTGCCGGCGCGGGCCGAGGTAAAGGCAAAGGCGCTGGCGGGAAGATCACCTGCATCCCGATCGCCCCCGACGCCATCGGCGAGCTGGTGGCCGCGGCCGTCTCCGAGCGCGCCGATCTGGTCGTCTGCGGCCCGGAGATCGCGCTCTGCGCCGGCCTGGGCGACGCGATGCGGGCCGCCGGCCTCTCGTTCTTCGGGCCGTCTCGCGGGGCCGCCGAGATCGAAGGGTCGAAGGCGTTCGCCAAGCGGCTGATGGCCAAGGCCGGCGTGCCGACCGCCGCCTTCGGCGTGTTCGAGGACATCGACGCCGCCTCGGCGTTCATCGACGCGCAGAGCGGGAACGTGGTGGTCAAGGCCGACGGGCTCGCCGCCGGCAAGGGGGTGGTGGTCGCCGCCGACAAGGACGCGGCCAAGGCGGCCGTCCGCCGCATGCTCGGTGACCGCGCCTTCGGTGCCGCCGGCGCGCGCGTCGTCATCGAGGAGCGGCTCACCGGCCGCGAGGTCTCGATCATGGCGATCACCGACGGTGCGCGGCTGGCGCTGCTTCCGTCCGCGGAGGACCACAAGGCCGTCGGCGACGGTGACCAGGGGCCGAACACCGGCGGCATGGGGACCTATTCGCCGTCGTCGCTGGTCGACGCGGCTGGCGCGCAGCGAATCCTGGGGACGATGTTCGCCCCCACGCTGCGCGCGTTGGCCGAGGCCGGGCGGCCGTTCTGTGGCGTGCTCTACGGCGGCCTCATGCTGACGCCCGATCGCGGGCCGATGGTGATCGAGTGGAACTGCCGGCTGGGCGATCCGGAGACGCAGTCGGTGTTGATGCGCCTCGATGACGATCTGCTTCCCTGGCTGGCGGCGGCCGCCGCGGGGGCGCTCCCGCGGGGGACCCCCCGCGCGCGGCCGGGCGTGGCGACCTGCGTGGTGCTGGCGGCGGCGCGCTATCCGGAGTCGCCCCGCCTGGGCGATCCGATCACCGGGCTGCCGGCGCCCAGCGACGACCTGCGGGTGTTTCACGCCGGGACCCGCCGCGACGGCGACAAGCTGGTCACCTCGGGCGGGCGCGTCCTGGGCGTCACGGCGTTCGGCGCCGATCTGGCCGCGGCGCGCGCCCGCGCCTACGGCGCGATCGAGAAGATTCACTTCAACGGGATGCACTTTCGCCGGGACATCGGCCAGCGGGGGACAAGGAGCGCATGAGCAACAACGACAAGATCGACGTGGCAGTGATGATGGGATCGAAGTCGGATCTCGAGACCATGAGACCAGCGGCCAAGATCTGCCAGAGGCTGGGGCTGGCGGTGGAGGTGCGCGTGCTGTCGGCGCACCGGACGCCGGAAGAGACGGCGGCGTTCGTCAAGGACGCCGTCCGCCGCGGCGTGAAGGCCTTCATCTGCGGCGCGGGTGGGGCGGCGCACCTGGCGGGGGCCGTCGCGGCGCACACCACGCGCCCGGTGATCGGCGTGCCGATCGCCAACGGCGCGCTCAGCGGATTCGATTCGCTGCTCTCCACGGTGCAGATGCCGCCGGGGATGCCGGTGGCGACTGTCGCCGTCAACGGCGCCGAGAACGCTGGCCTGCTCGCCGCCCAGATGGCGGCGCTGGCCGACCCGGCCCTGGCGGCCAAGGTCGAGGACGAGCGCGCCGCGCGCCGCAAGAAGGTCCTCGAGAGCGACGCAGAAGTCCGCGCCGAGACGAAGGCCTGACCCGCGACGACGACATCGCGGCCGCGGTCGCGGCGCTCCGGCGGGGCGAGGTGGTCGCTTACCCGACGGAGACGTTCTACGGCCTCGGCGTCGACGCCTTCGACGAGGCGGCGCTCGGGCGACTGCGCGCCGTGAAAGGGCGGGGCGAAAAGGCGATCTCGATGTTGATCGAGGGCCAGGCGATGCTGGCGCGTCTGTGCGCCGATGTCCCCCCGCGCGCGGCCGAGTTGATGCGGCGCCACTGGCCGGGCGCGCTGACGATCGCCTTGCCGGCGCGGGCCGGGTTGCCCGCCGCGCTGGTCTCGGATGGGTTCGTGGCCGTCCGGCAGTCTCCTCACCCGATGGCGCGCGCGCTCGTCACCCGCTTTGGCGGACCGGTCACCACCACCAGCGCCAACCGCGCCGGCGAGCCGCCCGGCACCACCGCCGCGGCGGTCGTCGCCGCGCTGGGCAGCGCCTGTCACCTGCTGGACGGCGGCGCGACCACCGGCGGCGCCCCCAGCACCCTGGTGCGCGTGCGCGGTGACACCGTCGAGATCCTGCGCCGCGGCGCCATCGAGATCGCCTAGCCTCCAGCGGCGCCTGCCGGCGAATCGGCCAGGCCCGCGCGCTGGCCGACCGCGCCGCGCCATCGATGTGATTGAATCAGACCAAAGCCAGGCCGGTGTGAGACAATCGGGCCCGTCGCCGTGGCCGACATCGTTCCATTCGCGGGCCTTCGCTACGATCCGAAACGGGTGGACGATTTCGCCCGCGTTCTGGCGCCTCCCTACGACGTGATCGGCGAGGCGGAGCGGGCAGCGCTCGAGGCTCGGCATCCGCAGAACGTGGTGCGGATCGAGCTGCCGCGCGGCGAGGGGGACGCGCGCTACGCCGAGGCGGCGCGCCTGCTGGCCGCCTGGCGCGCCGACGGGATCCTCCGCCCCGACGCCACATCGGCCTACTACGTCTACGAGCAGCAGTTCACGCTCCCCCAGGCGCCGGGACGGATCTACGCGCGGCGGGGGTTCTTCGCCGCGGTTCGCCTCGAGCCGTTCGAGCGGCGCGTCGTCCTGCCGCACGAAAAGACGCTGGCCGGTCCGAAGGAGGATCGGATGAAGTTGATGCGGGCGACGCGCACGCAGATCTCGCCCATCTTCGGCCTTTTTCGCGACGCGGAGGGCGGCGCGCGCGAGGTGATCGACGGCGCGACCATCGCCTCGGCCACGCTCGACGCGACGACCGCCGACGGCGTCCGCCACCGATTGTGGCGGCTCGACGATCCGGCGGCGACGGCGCGCCTCACGCGGCTGCTCGGCGACAAGCAGATCCTGATCGCCGACGGCCACCACCGCTACGAGACGCTGCTGGGACTCCGGCCGGAGCTGCGGGCGCTCGACTACCCGGCGGGTGGGGCGGCGGCGGACTTCGCCATGATGTTCCTGGCGCGGGCCGAAGATCCCGGCCTGCTGGTGTTGCCGACGCACCGCCTGATCCACGATCTTCCGGAGTTCGACTTCCCGGCGGTGCGCGCGGCCGCCGGCGCGGCGTTCGACATCGTCGACGGCGACGAGACGACGCCGCAGGCGATCGAGGAGCGTCTGGGGCGGGAAGGGACCGCGGGAGTGGTGTTCGCCGCGCGCGTGCCGGAGAGCGAGCGGACGACCTGGTTCACGCTCAAGTCGATCGTCGATCTGTCGGCGCTGGGACCGCCGGCGCTGCGCAAGCTGGACGTGACGGTCCTGCACGGGGTGATCCTGGGGCCGCTCCTGGGGATCGACGCCGCGGCGCTGGAGAGCCAGTCGTACCTCGGCTACACCCACGACACCGGCGAGGCGCTGGCGCGCGTCGCCGCCGGGCAGGCGCAGGCGGCGTTCTTCATGAATGCGACCAAGGTCGAAGAGGTGCTGGCCGTCTGCGAAGCGGGGTTCGTGCTGCCGCAGAAATCGACCTACTTCCAGCCCAAGCTGGCGACGGGGCTCGTCATGTACGGACTCGACGGCCCGGCGCCGCGCTAGGGCGCCCGATGGCTGACGACGCGCGCCAGGCGGACGACGCCGTCACGGCCGACGCGCTTCTGCGGGGACGGGTCCGCCTCTATCAGCCGGCGCGCGGTGCGCGGATGAGCCTCGACCCGGTGCTGCTGGCCGGATTTGTCAGGCCACCCTACGGGCGCTTCCTCGACATCGGCTGCGGCGCGGGGGCGCTCGCCTTTCTGCTCCTGGCCCGCGATCGAAGCGGCCACCGGCGTCGGTGTCGAGCTGCAGTCCCGGCTGGCCGCGCTGGCAACCCGCGGGCGCGACGACAACGGGTGGCGCGCCCGGCTGGAGATCGTCGCCGGCGACGTGCGGGCGCTGGGCGAGAAGCTGGAGGGGGCGTCCTTCGATCTGGTGGCCACCAACCCGCCGTACCGAACGCTCGAGACGAGCCCCCCGTCGCCGATCGAGGAGCGCGCGCTGGCGCACCACGAGATCGCGCTGCGCTTGCCCGAGTGGATCGAGGTGGCCGCGCGCGCGGTCAAGCCCGGCGGTCGCGTCGCCGCGATCCTCCCCGCGTCCCGTGCGCAGGAGGCGCGTCGATTGATGGTCGAGCGGGGCCTCTGGCCGGTCCGCACGCGGAACGTTCACCCCCACCTCGAAAAGCCAGCCTCGCGGATCTTGATCGAGGCTCGCGCCAGGCCGGCAGCTGGAGCTCGACGGCCCCGAACTGCCGCTCGTCGTGCACGAGCCGGGCGGCGGCTTCACGCCCGAGGTCCGCCGGATGCTCGGCGAAGGGTGACTCGGGTCAGGGAGCTGACGGCGCCGGAGCGGCGATCGCCGCCGGGGCCGCCGGCGCGTCCCCCTTGAGCGCGTCGTCGATGGGCGGCAGATCGTCCAGGTTCGGCACCAGGGTGATCTCGATGCGCCGGTTCTTGGCCATGTTGTCGCTGGTGTCGTTGGGCGCGACCGGCGACTGGTCGGCGTAGCCGGCGGCCGAGAGGCGCTTGGGCTCCATGCCGGCGCCGATCATGAAGTTGGTGACCTCCACCGCGCGCGCCGTGGAGAGATCCCAGTTCGACCGGAAGCGCTTCGACTTGATCGGCACGTTGTCGGTGTGGCCGGCGACCTGGAAGTTCCGGTTGGGGAGCCCTTTCAGGACCGCCGTCACCTGCGTGAGGGCGTCTTTCCCCTCGGGCTTGAGGTCGGTCTTGCCTGGATCGAAGAGGATCTTGTCGCCCAGACGGACGATCATGCGGTTCTCGCGAATCTCGACCTGCAGCTTGCCGGCGTCGGTGAGCGCCTTGAACTGGGTCACCAGCTTGCGGAACTGAGCCGCCCGCTCCTCGGCCTGGGCCTGCGCTTTCTTCAGCTCCTCCATCCGTTTTTGCGCCTCGGCGAGCTCGCCGCCCAGGCTCCCGCGCTCGGTCTCGAGCCGCGAGACGTCCTGTCCCAGCGACGAGAGCTTGTTGCTGAGCACGGCGACGCGCGCGTCACGCGTGGCGACGTCCTTCCTGTGCGTGGCGCGTTCCTGGTCGAGGTCGGCCTGCGTGTCGGCCAGCTTCTTCTTCTGCGCGTCCCGGTCCTTGACCGTGGAGTTGTAGAGATCCTCGTTCACGCCGCAGCCAGCGGCGGCGCCGAGCGCCAGCGAAAAGGTCAGGACAGTCGCGAGCTGACGTTGCTTCATCGGGTGCCTCCTTTGGTGCGGGGGGCGGCCTTGCCGCCGGACGATTGGCCGAACACCCGATCGAGAATTCCGTCGACCTCGTTGTCGGTGACCGGACGGGAGGCGGCAGAAAAATCCCAGTCGAGATTGCCGAGCAGACGCGCGCGCGCCCGATCCCGCCCGTGCCCGAGGCGTCCGAGCAGCGCGGCCCGCTCCTCGATCTCGGCCCGGTACATCGCCGCGCGCCCGGCGGCCTCGATCGGCGGGCGGTTCGGATTCCGGCGCGGCTCCATCCAGTCGAACGGCTTCGCGGTCGGCCTCAGCATGGCCGGTACTCTACCCCTTCTGATCCGAGGCGGGAACCCTGGGAGGGTTCCCGCGCCCTCCCGCGACGGAATCCGCTCGGCTGAGCCCAGCTTCGTCCACGCCCTTCGCCTCGGCGCGTTTGGCCGATTCCCAGAGCTGCTCCTGCTCGTCGGGCGGGGCGTCGGCGACGGCGCGCCCCTCCGCCGCCAGCGTCCGCTCCACATGGCCGAACCGCCGGCCAAAACGATCGGTCGCCTCGCGCAGCGCCTGCTCGGCGTCGAGCCCCAGCTTGCGCGCCAGGTTCACCGTGGCGAACAGCAGATCGCCGAGCTCGCGCTGCATCTCGGCCCGATCGCCACCGCGGCGGGCGTCGTCGAGCTCGCGCAGCTCCTCGTCGACCTTGGCGCGCGGGCCGGCCGCATCCGGCCAGTCGAAGCCGACCGCGCCCGCCTTTTCGCCGGCGCGCGTGGCCCGCAGGAGGGCCGGCGCGCTCTTGGGGATGCCGTCGAGCGCGCCATGCTTCCCCTTCTCGGCCTTCTCGGCCGCCTTCAGCTTGGCCCAGTTCGCCAGCACGTCGCCGGCGTCCCTGGCCACCACGTCCCCAAAGACGTGCGGGTGGCGCCGCACCAGCTTGGTGACGATGCCGCGCGCGACGTCGTCGATCCCGAACTTCCCCTCGGCGAAGCGCAGCTCCGACTGAAAGGCGATCTGCAGGAGCAGGTCGCCCAGCTCCTCGCGGTGATCGTCGACGTCGCCGCTCGCCAGCGCGTCGACGACCTCGTAGGTCTCCTCGACCAGATACGGCACCAGCGTCTCCAGCGTCTGCTCGCGGTCCCAGGGGCAGCCGTCCGGCGCCAGCAGGCGCTGCATGAGGCCCATCAGCTTGCTCACCTCGGCGCCGGTCTGCTTGCCCGGCAGCGGCGTCAGATCGGGGAGCTCGTCGCCTCGACTCGGCTTGGCTTCGCCGAGCGGGGTCGTCGGGGGAGGGTTGGGGAACCCTTCGCGTGTTCCCTTCTGATCGTTCGGCACGCGCGGAGCATAACGCGTTGAAGAGCCCGCGGGCGCGTGCTATCTGCAACCGGTTGAGTGACACCGTCACCACCGAGCGGCTGACCCTGGAGGACAACCGGGTCGCCTTGGCGCTCTTCGGGGAACGAAACGCCAACCTCAAGCTGATCGAGCGCCAGACCGGCGCCCAGCTCCACAGCCGCGGCAACGATCTGACCATCGTCGGCCAGGGGGACGATGTGGCGGTCGCGCGCAGCCTGGTCGAGCAACTCTACGGCATGGCCCGCGGCGGCGCGACGATCAGCCCGGAGGACATCGGCCGCGCCGCCATCGCGCTGCGCGCCGACGCCGGCATCAACCTGCGCGACGTCTTCCACGACACCATCCTGGTGGCCGGGCGCGCGCGGCCGATCGCCCCCAAGGGGCTGGCCCAGAAGCGCTACGTCGACGCCATCCGCGAGCACGACATCGTGTTCGGCATCGGCCCGGCAGGGACCGGCAAGACCTACCTGGCGATGGCGCTGGCGGTCCGCGCGCTGATGGAGAAGCAGGTCAAGCGGATCGTGCTCACGCGGCCGGCGGTCGAGGCGGGCGAGCGCCTCGGGTTTCTTCCGGGCAGCATGGAGGAGAAGGTCTCGCCCTACCTGCGGCCGCTCTACGACGCGCTCCACGACATGATGGACTTCGAGAAGGCCGACCAGCTCGTGGCGCGCGGCCTCATCGAGGTGGCGCCCATCGCCTTCATGCGCGGCCGGACGCTCAACGACGCCTTCGTCATCCTCGACGAGGCGCAGAACACCACCGCCGAGCAGATGAAGATGTTCCTCACCCGCCTCGGCTTCGAGTCGAAGGCGGTGATCACCGGCGACGTCACCCAGATCGATCTCCCCGAGAATCGCCGCTCTGGGCTGAACGAGGCGATCGGCCTCCTCTCCGACATCCCTGGGATCGCCTTCCGCTACTTCACCGAGGTGGACGTGGTGCGGCATCCCCTGGTGCAGCAGATCATCAAGGCCTACGACGCGCAGCAAGCGGCGCGCGGCAAGTGAGCCCTGAACGTGCGCCGCCGGCGCACACGGTCAGGTTCGGTTCCGTCTCTTTGCGCGTCCGACGGCCGTCATCCCCCAGAGAGAGAGGAACGAGACGGCTTCCAGTATTCGCCAGGTTCGGCGCGAGAACAGGCGGCCGAAAGCTTCCAGCGCGGGCGACCGTCTATGTCCCAGCATGAGACCGAGCGTTGCGCTCGCGGCCACCAACGCGACCGCAATCATCACCTGGTTGAAGCGCGGCACGCGCGGGCGAGGCAATTCGTCTGGCAGGCGACGCGCTTCTTCGGGAAATGACGCCATCCGAATCTCCGATCTCGGGTGGAGAGGATAGCAGAGCCGTCACGCCGGTCCGGGAGGCCGCGAACTGAGGTAATCTGGGGCCGTGAGCGACCCTGAAACACAGGCCGCGGCCGACCAGTCCAGCTACGTGCTGGCGCAGATGGTCGCCACCTCGCGGGCGCTCGCCTCGGAGCGCGACATCGACAAGCTGTTGGCGGTGATCCTGGAGAGCTGCCGGCAGGTGACGGGCGCCGACGCCGGCAGCGTCTACGTCATCGAGGACGAGGACGAGCACGGCGCGCCGATCCCCAAACGTTTGCGCTTCATGCTGTCGCAGAACGACTCGATCAAGATCGACCTCAAAGCGTTCACGCTCCCGGTCGACGACAAGTCGGTCGTGGGCCAGGCGGCGCTGACCGGCCAGCCGATCAACATCTCCGACCTGGGGCGGGCGCCGGAGGTTGGCAAGGCGCCGACTTTCCGCCACAACCGCAGCTTCGACGACAAGACCGGCTACCGGGCCCGCTCGATGCTGACCGTGCCGATGCTCTCGGCGATGGGTGAGGTGATCGGCGTCGTCCAGCTGATCAACAAGAAGCGCGACCCGGGCAAACCGCTGGCGCTGGCCCATTTCGATCGGGACGTGATTCCCTTCGACCAGCGCGCCGAGGAGCTGGCGGCGGCCTGGGCGGCGCAAGCCGGCGTGTCGCTGGAGAACGCGCTCCTTTACAAGGAGATCCGCGGCCTCTTCGACGGTTTCGTGGAGGCCTCGGTGAAAGCCATCGAGTCGCGCGATCCGACCACCTCCGGCCACTCGCGGCGGGTGGCGACGCTGTCGCTGGGGCTGGCCCAGAAAATCGATGGGATCTCGGAGGGGCCGTTCGCCAGCGAGAGGTTCGACGAGCGGCGGCTGCAGCAGATCGAGTACGCGGCGGTGCTGCACGACTTCGGCAAGGTCGGCGTCCGCGAGCAGGTGCTGGTCAAGGCCAAGAAGCTCTACGAAGAGGACCGCCGGTCGATCAGCCTGCGCTTCGCCTACATCAAGAAGGCGCTCGAGGTGGAGCACGCCGAGCGCAAGCTGCGCGTGGCGCTGGAGCTGGCCAAGGAGGACCTGCCGGTCCGCTTCGGCGAGATCGACGCCGAGCTGGGGCGCCGGATGGACGAGGTCGACGAGGCCTGGTCGTTCGTCAACCGGGCCAACGAGCCGACGGTCCTCGACCAGGGCGGCTTCGAACGGCTGGTGGAGATCGCGCGCCTCATCTACATGGCCTCCGACGGCGAGCTGCGCCCCTATCTCGAGCGCGACGAGGTCGCGGCGCTGCAGGTCCGCCGCGGCAGCCTCACCGACGTCGAGCGGGTGGAGATCGAGCAGCCACGTCGTGCACACCTTCAAGTTCCTGCGCACCATCCCCTGGGGGAAGCGCTACGCCGACGTGCCGCGCATCGCCGCCGCGCACCACGAGTACCTGAACGGCAGCGGCTACCCGAACCACCTCGGCCCGGGGGAGATCCCCATCGAGTCGCGCATCATGACCATCGCCGACATCTTCGACGCGCTCACCGCCTCCGACCGGCCGTACAAGAAGGCCGTGCCGATCGACAAGGCCCTGGGGATCATCGAATCCGAGGTGAAGGCCGGCAAGTGCGACTCCGCGCTCTTTCGCGTCTTCGTCGAGGGCGAGGTCTACAAGAAGGTTCTTTGAGCGGCGCGGGCGAGAGGTCGCCGGGCCGGCGTGTCGCAGAGCGGATGGCAGAGCGGACAAGAGGGCAGGTCACGGCGCTGGTGCGCGGTCAGGCCCGCGGCGCGCTCGAGCCCGGGACGCGGCGGCGCGTGGCGGCCCGCCTGCGCGTCGCGCTGCGCGCGCTCGGACGGGCGCGGTCGTCGGCGACGCTGGTCTTCACCGACGACGACGAGATCCGCGTCCTCAACCGCGACTACCGGAAGCACGATCGCGCCACCGACGTGCTCAGCTTTCACCTGCAGGAGTTGGCGGGGGAGGGGGATCCGGCCGGCGACGGGATCGCGCTCGGCGACATCGTCATCTCCGTCGAGACCGCCCGCCGCCGCGCCCACGGCCGCCGGCTGGGCGCCGAGCTGGAACGGCTGGCCGTCCACGGCCTCTGCCACCTCTTCGGCCACGACCACAAGAAGAAGGCCGAGGCGACCGTGATGTTCGCGCTCGAGCGACGTCTCCGCCGGCTGCCGCTTCCGCGTTGAGGGTCCCCGGGGCGCGACACCGCCATCGCGACGGTGATGGCCAGAATCTCGACCGATGACGGGCATTTCGTCAGCTCACCTTTGATGGAAAGAGCATGAGGTGGTCACACACGGAGTGCGGGCCGTCGAGCGGCCCGTGATACCTTCGGGCTCGTCAAACGAAAAGGAGCTACGCGCGATGTCGAGAAAATCTGCTTCTTCCTGGCTGGTCGGCTCTCTCCTCGGATCTGTCGTGGCCGGGGGCCTCGCGCTCGGCGTGGTGCAGGGGTGCGGCTCGAGCTCGTCGACCGGCAGCACGGCGACCTTCCAGCAGGTGTGCGTGAAGGAGGCGATGTGTCTGGCCGACGCCAGCACCGCCACGGCCACAACGCTCTGTTCGTCGCCGGCTTCCGGTACGGGGGGGCAGAGCGGCACCACCACCACCTGTACGAACGCCGCGACGATCGAGTCCGACACGTCTGCCTGCCTCAAGATCTCCGACTGCACGCAGTTCCAGACCTGTCTCGCTGGCATCCCCGGCTGCGCGGGCGGTACGGGTGGCACGAGCGGCGCGACCGGCGGCGCGAGCGGCGCGACCGGCGGCACGAGCGGCGCGACCGGTGGCACGAGCGGCGCGACCGGCGGTACCAGCGGCGCGAGCGGCGCGGCGGGCGGCTCGGGCTCGTCCTCCTGCTCATCGTGCGACAAGGCCCAGACGTGCTGTGTGGCCGGGGAGTCGCTCGGAATCCCCGCGTCTGATTGCACTTTCTCGGCCGCGACCTGCAACGGGATGACTGGGACCGACCAGTCGAACTACGTCGCCACCTGTCAGGCGATCCTCGCCGAGGGGGTAAAACTCAACGTTTCGGCCTGCAAGTAGGGCCCCGGCGTCGCTGAGCGCTCTCCGTTGGGCGCCAGCGACGGCTCAGTGGCCGCCGCCGAGCCCGAGGCTGAGCGGCGGCCTCCAGCCGGGGCACTCGTTGTCGAGGACCGTGCAGCTCGTCGGCTCCATCGGACCTGCGTCGAGCTGCAGCGTCGCCAGCTTGGCCCGCGTGACCAAGCCGCAGGCCGGGAACATCGCCTCGAACTTCGCCAGCGCCGGCCCCGAATCGTTGGCGCAGGCCGAGACTTGCGAGACGGTCGCCGTGCAACCGACTGTCGATCCGCAGGGCGTGCCGGCGGACAGACCGGCGTCGGAAGGTCCGGCGTCGGTGCGGCCGGCGTCGGTGCCAGCAGCGTCGGGGTGGGCCATGGCGCTGGCGTCGGGGTGGCCGGCGTCGGCCGGTGGTATCGCGCAGGCCGCGACGGCCCCCGTACAGAACTGCTGGAGCGCCTGATCGATCGCCGTCGGGTTCGCCGCCGCGTATTGGCTGGTGGCGAGCGCGCCGATCGTCTGGCAGGCGCTCGCTGAGGTCACCAGCTTGGCGAAGTAGGCGTCGAGATCGTCGCAGAGCTGGATCGTCTGCGCCGGCGAGAGCGCCTCGAGAGCGCTGCCGCCGGGCGCGCTGGTGGAGAAGCCGCCGCCGCCGCTGCTGCTGCAACCGAGCAGCGCCGCCATCGCCAGCAAGGTTCCGGACGCGCATGCCTTGCGCTGCATCTCCCGAGGTCTCATGGGGGACAGTTCCCGCGGAGATGCTCGCACGAACGAACCGCCGTCTCTAGTCGGAGCCGCTCATGGCGCGGTGGCGCGCGCGCTCAGAAGCGCATGCCGCGCTTGGCCCGGAAGTGGAACCACTTCCAGGTGAGGTAACCTGCGCCGGCCACCGCCGGGAGAATGAAGAACGTGCTGGCGCCGGCCACGCCCAGAAGGACGGTCCCACCCCAGGCCGCCGCGGCGAACGTCCCCTTCTTTTTGGCGACTGATTTGTCGCGCTCGATCAGGCTCTCCATGCCCAGGGCCCTCCCGCTTCTAAGATGCCACTCGATCGAGCGGCGCGCCATGCGCCCTTGGTCCGGGGCGCGAAATGCGTCAATTGAGCAGCTGCGGCGGGGTGAGCGCGAAGGGGGCGATCTCGGCGTCGAAGCGATCGCCGTCGCGGGTGACCATCTGGTAGCTGCCGCGCATCGTCCCGGTCGGCGTGGCGATCACACACCAGCTCGTGTACTCGAACTCCTCACCCGGACGCAGGACCGGCTGCGCGCCGATCACCCCCTCTCCGCGCACCTCCTGCACGGCGCCGTACGAGTCGGTGATGATCCAGTGCCGGCTCTTGAGCTCGGCCGTGACCGCCCCCTGGTTGGCGATGTTGACGGTGTACGCGAAGGCGTATTGCCGCGCGTGCGGCGACGATCGCGCAGGGATGTACTCGCTGCGAACCGTGACCAGAATTCCTCGTGTGAGTGCGGACGACATCGACCTTTGCGCGACAACCGTGCCAAAATCGGACGGTGCAGACAAGAGCAGCCGGAGGGAGATGACATGCAGCTCAAAGAAAAGCACTGCGTACCTTGCGAAGGGGGCGTCCCGCCGCTCGATGATGCCACCACGAAGATGTTCATGGGCGAGGTGACCGGCTGGACGCTGGAGGCCGAGCCCGGGCAGCCCGCCAAGATCACCAAACGCTACGAGTTCGCCGACTTTTTGGGGGCGATGGCCTTCATCGACAAGATGGGGGCCTTGGCCGAGAGGGAGGGGCACCACCCCGATTTCTGCGTCCACTACAGCCGCGTCGACGTGACGCTCTGGACCCACGCCGCGCGCGGCCTGTCGGAGAACGACTTCATCCTGGCGTCCAAGCTGGACGCGATCGTCTCCTGATGGGCCAGCTCTGATGGGAATGTCGGGCGTCGCAATCACCGGTGCCACCGGGCTCATCGGCACGGCGCTGGCGGCCTCCTGCGCGCGCGACGGAATGCGGGTCTCCGCGCTGGTGCGCGACACCAGGCGGGGGGCCGAGCGGCTGCCCTCGGCGACGCTGTTCCCCTGGGATTCCACCGCCGGGCCGCCGCCCGACGCGGCGTTCGAAGGGGTCGACGTGGTGGTGAACCTGGTCGGCGAATCGATCGCCGGCGGCCGCTGGAGCGAGGCGCGCAAGAAGCGGCTGCGCGACAGCCGCGTGGTCGCGACGCGCGCGGTGGTCGACGTGCTGCGCGGCCTGCCGGTGCGGCCGCGCCTCCTCATCTCCGCCTCCGGGATCGGCTTTTACGGCGATCGGGGCGACGAGATCCTGACCGAGAGCTCGTCGCTCGGAAAGGGCTTCATCGCCGAGCTGGGGCGCGATTGGGAGGCCGAGGCGATGAAGGCCGAGGAGATCGGCGTGCGGGTGGTCCTCCTGCGCAGCGGCCTCGTGCTGGCGCGCGACGGCGGGATGCTGCGCAAGATCCTGCCGCCGTTTCGGCTGGGCCTGGGCGGGAAGATCGGCGGCGGCGCGCAGTGGATGCCCTGGATCCACCTCGACGACGAGATCGGCCTCATTCGCCACGCGATGGAGCACGAGTCGGTGCGCGGGCCGCTCAACATGGTGGCGCCCGAGCCGGTGACGAACGCCGAGTTCGTGCGCGCGCTCGGCGAGGCGCTGGGGCGCCCGACGGCGTTCACGGCGCCCGCCTTCGCGCTGCGCCTCGCCCTGGGGACCATGACCGACGAGCTCCTGCTGGCCAGCCAGCGGGCCATGCCGATGCGGACGATGGAGACCGGGTACGTCTTTCGCCACCCGTTGCTGCGGGAGGCGCTGGGCCAGCTCCTGGCCAAGGGGCAGGGGCGAAGCGGGGAGACGGCGGCCGCCGCCAGCTCCACCTCGACCACCTGAGGATGGTCGATGCGGGATCGGCCAAACACGCCGCCCCCCCCGCCCGCGCCGGCGGACCTCGGCTCTCGGCTCGCTGAGCGGACCCGCGACCTCCAAGAGGCGCGTGCCGAGCTGGAGGCGCGATCCCGTCGCAACGAGGAGGTCGACCGGCTCAAGAACGCCTTCATCGCCAACATGAGCCACGAGATCCGGACGCCGCTCAATTCGGTCCTGGCGCTCACCGAGCTGCTGCGCGACGGCGTGGCGGGGCCGCTCACCGTCGATCAGCGCAAGTACCTGCAGGTCATCGAGCGCAACGGACGGGGGCTCCTGCACCTCATCAACGACGTCCTCGATCTGTCGCGCATCGAGGCGGGCCACCTGGAGATGGACACCGAGGACGTCGACCTGGCGCCGCAGATCGAGGCGGTCGTCGAGGCGCTGGCCCCGCTGGCGGCAGCGCGAAACCTCGACCTGACAGTCAAGCTCCCCTCCGAGCTGCCGGCCGCGCGGGGAGATCCCGATCGCTTCCGGCAGATCCTGACCAACCTCATCGGGAACGCCATCAAGTTCACCGAGAGCGGCGGCCAGGTGATGGTGAGCGCCGAGGTGCAGGCGGAGGCAGTCGTCGTGGTGGTGACCGACACCGGCGTGGGGATCCCCGATCCCTACCGGGAGAAGATCTTCCAGGAGTTCTTTCAGGTCGATCAAACGCTGGTGCGGCGGCAGGGGGGAACGGGGCTGGGCCTGGCGATCGCGCGCCGGCTGGCGCGCCTCATGGGGGGCGACATCGCCGTCGAGAGCGTGGTCAACCGCGGGTCGCGGTTCCAGCTGGCCTTGCCGCGCGCTGGAGGAGACGGGCGGACCGCTGCCCCCGCGCGCACAGAGCCGGCGCCGCCGGCCGGCGAGGCGCCGACGGCCGCTGCGCCCGGCCTGCCGGCCACCGTGCTCTTGGTGGAGGACAACGAGGACAACCTGTTCACCCTCCGGCAGATCCTGGCGCGCCGGCGCCTCGAGATCGTGACCGCGACCAGCGGCCGTCAGGCGATCGAGCGCTGCCGGCGTGACCCGCCCGATCTGGTGATCATGGACGTGCAGATGCCGGGGATGACCGGGCTGCAGGCGACCGGGGCGATCCGGGCTCTCCCGGGCGGCGCCGACATCCCCATCGTCGCGCTCACCGCTCAGGCGATGAGGGGGGACCGCGAGCGGATCCTGGCCGCCGGGTGCGACGATTATCTGGCCAAGCCCGTGCAGCCGAACGAGCTGCTCGCCGCTGTCGAGCGCCTCTTGCGTCCCGCCCCATCGAATGCGACGATCGCTCCGCCAGATGGCCCGCATACTCCTCGTCGATGACCCTCCGGGCTCCGCGCTGGCGGCGGCCGAGGCGCTGGGGCTTTCGCCGGGGCGCCACCAGATCGACACGGTGCGGTCGGCGCCCGAGGCCCTGGCCAAGATCGTCGCCCGTGGCGAGAGCGCCGGTGCAAGCGAACGGGGCTACGACTTCGTGCTCCTGCACCCCGAGCGGCTGGCGGGCGCGGCGGGTGCCGGCAGCGACGTCCTGCGCGAGACCTTCGACGTCTTCGAGGACGGCCTCTGCCTGGTCTCCCCCGACGGCGCGCTGGAGATCGCCAACGCGACCGGAGCGCGGCTCTACGGCAGCGGCCTGCGGGGGGAGCTGGAGGCGGTGGCGCGTGAGGCGATCTCGCGCGGCGCCGCCGCCGATCGGGCCCTGGCCGACGGGGGGCGGGCGTTCGCGGTGCGGGCGTATCCGCTGGTCGGGCGGGGCGCCGTCCTCTCGGTACGGGACGCCACCGACGAGCGCGAGCGGGAGATCGGTCGCCTGCAGGCGGAAAAATTGGCCTCCATCGGGTTGCTCGCCGCCGGCGTGGCGCACGAGATCAACAACCCGGCCGCCTTCGTGCTGGCCAACATCGAGGCGCTGACCGGCCACCTGCGCCTGATCGAGGAGCGGCTGCGCGATCCCGACGTCGCGGGGGCGCGGGCCGGGCTGCCGGACTTGATGTTCGAGGCCAACGTCATCCTGCAGGAATCGAAGGAGGGGATGGCCCGCATTCACCGCATCGTGCGCGATCTCGGCTCGTTCTCGCACGTCGACGAGGAGACGTCCGTGCCGATGAACGTCAACCTGGCGATCGACTCGGCGCTGGGGATGCTGCGCAACGAGCTCAAGTACCGGGCGCGCGTCGAGCGGGATCTGCGGGCGGCGCGCCTGGTGAGGGCCAGCGCGGCCCGCCTGGGGCAGGTCTTCTTGAACCTGATTCTGAACGCCGCCCAGGCCCTCGACGAGGCCGACGCCAAGCGCAACCTGGTCACCGTGCGGAGCTTCGACGAGGGGGCCGAGGTGGTGGTGGAGATCTCGGACAACGGTCCGGGGATCGCGGCCGAGATCCTGCCGCGGATCTTCGAGTCGTTCTTCACCACCAAACCGCGCGGGATGGGGACCGGTCTCGGCCTTCCGATCTCGCTGGGGATCGTCCGGACCCTGGGGGGGGAGATCATCGTCGACAGCCGCGCCGGCCGGGGGGCCACCTTTCGGGTGCGGCTCCCCGCGGACGAGAGCAGCGCACCGGCGCGGGTCTCGACGCCGGTGCCGGTGCCGGTGCGCGGCTACCCGCGCCGACGCCTCTTGGCCGTCGACGACGAGGCGCTGCTGCTCAAGGCCTACCGGCGGATGCTGGGCGAGACCCACGAGCTGACGTCGGCGCTCGGCGGGCACGAAGCGCTCCGCATCCTCGAGCGCGACGCGGCGTTCGACGTCGTCCTCTGCGACCTGCAGATGCCGGAGATGTCGGGGATGGAGCTGCACGCCGCCGTGCGGGAGCGCTTCCCCACGCTCGGCGATCGCTTCGTGTTCGTCACCGGCGGCGCCTTCTCCAGCGACGCCCGGAAGTTTTTGGAGGACTCGGTCGCGTCGGTCATCCAGAAGCCGTTTCGACTGGAAGACATGTTGGCGCTCATCGATCGCACCGCCCGGGGAGCGAGCAGCGCCCCGCCGTCCGGCCCCGGGCGCCCGGCGCCGCGGGTGAGCTGAGCTTCGGATCGAAGCGATGCGCGCCCGCAAGCTGGTGGTGGCGGCGCTGGTGCGCGACGGTGCGCGCATCCTGATGTCGCGGCGGCGCGCCGATCAGCCGATGCCGGGGCTGTGGGAGTTCCCCGGCGGCAAGGTGGAGCCAGGCGAGTCTCCCCAGAGCGCGCTGGCGCGCGAGGTGCGCGAGGAGCTCGGCTGCCAGGTCGCGGTCGGTGGCATTCACGAGGTGGTCTTTCACGCCTACCCCGAGTTCGATCTCTACATGCTGGTCTACGCGGCGACGATCACCGGCGGCACGCCCCGCGCGATCGAGGTCGCCGAGATCGCCTGGGTCGATGCGCGCGCGCTGCCCGCGCTGGATCTGCTCCCCGCCGACTACCCGCTGGCGCGCGCGCTGGCCGCCGCCGGCTGAACCCGGCCATCGCTGTCGCGCCCCGCCTCAGTTCGCGTCGGGCGCGGGCGCGGCTGCCGGCGCCTCGGCTGCCGGCGCCTCGGGCGCAGGCGCAGGCGCGACGTAGCCCGGCTGGGCGGCCGTGGCGGCGGCCCGCAGCGCCTCGCGCTCGGCGTTTCGCGCCGCTTCGGTCGCGTCGCGCTTGCAGGCGCCGCACATCCCCGGCTCGGCCCAGGCGCCGAGGTGCGTCTGCAGCTGGCTCTCAGGCGGCCAGTAGATCGGCGTCCCGCAGGTCTTGCAGGCGATCTCCATCGTCTTGCGGTCCTTGAGGAAGTCGTTGCACGACTGGCAGCGCTTCTCGGGCGGACGAATCTCGCGCCGGCGCTTCTTCTTGTTACGGCCGCGCTTGCCGCCGCTGTCGCCATTTCCCCGCTCGGCCTTGCCGTTGCCGCCGTGGGCATTGCCTGCGTGGGCCATCGATGCGCCATTGGCCGGCGCCCCGGCGCCGATCGTCGATGTCTCGGGCGTCGTGCCCGGCGCGGCTTCGGATGTCGCGTCGGCCGGCGTCTCCGCGGTCTTTTCCGCGGTCTTGGCTTCGACTCTTTCGGCGCGCACCTGCCCGTGCGTTTCGACATGCGTTTCGTGGTGCGCCTCTTCGTGCGCCTCTTCGACCCTGGGCTCGGGTCGCACGCCGGCCGCGAGCTGGGCCTGCTTGGTCCAGGTCCAGGTCCCCTCGCAGTTGTCGCTCTTGCAGGGGACCTGACGGTCCTCGAGAATCGCCCATCTCCTTGGCGCAGATCTCGCAGTACTGCGGATAGGGATCGCCGGTCTTGCCGCGCACGGCGCGGGCCAGCTGGCCCCCGCGCTTGTCGGTCCAGGTCCGCTTGCAGCCGCTGCGCCGGCAGGGGCGCTCCACGTCCTTGATCGCCTGGTAGATGCCGATGCAGCTCTCGCACATGCGGTGCGGCGCCTTGGGGGCCGGCTTGCCGGCCAGGCAGGCGTCGAGCTGATCGCCGCGGCTCCAGACCCAGGTCTTCTTGCAGCCTGACGTCCGGCAGCGGACCTCACGGTCGGCGATGGCGCCGAAGTCGGCCTTGCACCCGTCGCACATCCGGCGGGGCGCGTCGTTGGAGAGGCCGCTGGCGTAGGCCTGGATCTGCTCGTCCGCGCTCCAGGTCCACTTGTGCTTGCAGCCGTTGATGCCGCAGCCGACGGCCCGGTTCTTCAGCTTGCTGTAGACGCTCTCGCACTGGACGCAGCGGAGCGCGGGCGCCTCAATCTCAATCTCCGGCGCGCCGGCCAGCAGCTGCGCGCGCTTAGAAAGGATCGCCGTGCGCGTGCAGCCGGGCACCAGGCAGGGGAGCTGCTTGTCTTCGAGCGCGGCCAGCTTCGTTTCGCAACCGGCGCACATCGCACGCGGTGGCTGCTTGTTGGTGGCGAACGCCTCGAGCTGGGCCTTGGCGCCCCAGGTCCAGGTTCCGTGGCAGCCCGAGCGGTCGCAGGGGCGCTCGACGTCCTTGATGCGGGCGAACCCGTCGCGGCAGGGGTCGCACATCGACGAGGCGGGATCGGCCGGATCGGCCGCCCCGCGCCCCCCGAGCTTGGCCCCCTTGCCCCCGGCGATGGAGATCCAGGTGCGCGTGCACCCGGACACGGAGCAGGGGGACGACTTGGCACCCAGACGATCAGCGAGCGTAAAACCGGCGAGACCCATGGCGAAGGGCCTATGCTGACCGAAACCCCCGCGGGCGTGCAAGGCCAATCGAGTCACGGGCCCGTTCCGACGCGGTGTCAGCTTGCGCCGGCGGGGCGCGGGGGGTAGACAAGCCCTCTTTCCAATGCAGATAACGATCGAAGACCTCTCGCCGGTCGAAAAGAAGGTCGAGTTCGAGCTCCCCTGGGCCGAGGTCGCGCCGAAGCTCGACAAGGCCTACGACTCCCTCCGCCGCGGTGTGCGGCTCCCAGGCTTTCGCCCCGGCAAGGTGCCCCGCGCCATGCTCGAGCGGATGTACCGCCGCCAGGTCGAGGACGAGGTGGCGCGCGAGCTGGTCGAGCGCTCGCTCGGCCAGGCGATCCAGGAGAACCAGATCCAGCCGGTGGCGCCCCCCGCGGTGGCCGAGATCGAGATCAAGACCGGCGCGCCGTTCAAGTTTTCGGCGCGGGTCGAGGTCCGTTCGCAGGTCACGCCCAAGGACTACGCCGGGATTGAGGTCAACCGCCGCCCGCCCGTCGTCACCGACGAGCAGGTCGCCGAAGCGCTCGAGGGGTACCGCCGCCGGCTGACCCAGTTCAAGCCGGTCGATTCCCGCAAGGAGACCGGCGACGCCGATCTGGTGCGGGCCGAGATCTCGGGCAAGGTCGGGGAGCACAAGATCAAGCGGCGCGAGCTGATGGTCGATCTGGAGGACGACGTGGGCGGGCCGCTCCCGGGGCTGGCCAGCCGCCTGCGCGGCAAGCCGATCGGCGGCGACGCGCCGGTCGAGGTCGACTACACCCTGCCGGCCGAAGGGGTGCCGGCGGAGATGGCCGGCCGCCACGTCCACCTGCACGTCTCGATCAAGGAGGCGCGCGAGAAGCAGGTCCCGGCGCTCGACGACGAGCTGGCCAAGGACACCGGCGAGGCGGAGACGCTCGAGGGGCTGCGCGCCAAGGTGCGCGAGAAGCTGGCCGACACCGACCGGACCCGGATCAAGCGCGAGATGGAGCGGGCGCTCATCAAGGAGCTGGTGGCGAAGAACGAGTTCCCCATCGCCCCGGCGCTGATCGAGCGCTACGCGCAGGCGATCGTCAACCGCGCCAAGAGCCAGCTCATGATGATGGGGGTCGACGTCGAGTCGGTCGACGACGCCAAGATGCGCGCCGAGGTGAAGACCGAGGCGGAGGAAGAGGCGCGCGGCGCCATCCTGCTCCAGGCGATCGGCGCGCGCGAGGGGATCACCGCCGGCGACGCCGACGTGCAAAAGCGGATCGCCGAGCTGGCCGCCGGGCGCAACGAGAGCCCCAAGCAGCTGCGCGCCGAGCTGGAGAAGGACCACCGCATCCAGCAGCTCGAGACGCAGATCCGCGAACAGAAGACGCTTGATATGCTGATCTCGCAGGCTAAGATCACCGACGGCGAGGCGGCCCCCTCCCTCATCGTCACGCCGGAGCAGGCCCGGCAAGAGGAAGCTGCCGCCGCCACTGGAAAAGCCAAAAAGCCCTCCGCGAAGAAGCCCTAGCGAAGCGAAAAGGACCCCGACCCCATGAGCCAGTTCGACGCCCCGCCGCCCGCCATCAAGAACTTCATCATCCCGACCGTCATCGAGCAGACCCACCGGGGCGAGCGCGGCTGGGACATCTTCTCGCGGCTGCTCAAGGACCGGATCATCTTCCTCGGCACGGCGGTCGACGATCAGGTCGCCAACATCATCATCGCCCAGCTCCTGTTCCTCGAGAGCGAGGACCCGGACAAGGACATCATGATGTACATCAACTCGCCGGGCGGGATGGTGACGGCGGGCTTGGCCATCTACGACACCATGCAGTACGTGCGCCCGGACGTGGCGACCTACTGCATGGGGCAGGCGGCCTCGATGGGGTCGTTCCTGCTCGCCGCCGGGACCAAGGGGAAGCGCTTCTCGCTGCCGCACGCCAGCGTCCTCATCCACCAGCCGCTGGGCGGCTTCTCGGGGCAGGCGACCGACATCGACATCCACGCCCGGGAGATCCTGCGGACGCGCGACCGGCTCAACGAGCTGCTGGTCAAGCACACCGGCCAGCCGATCGAGCGGATCAAGCTGGACACCGAGCGCGACTACTTCATGAGCGCGATCGAGGCCAAGGAGTACGGCATCATCGACGACGTGCTGATCCAGAAGCCGACCGCCCTCGGCAAGTAGCCCTCGGCAAGTAGCACCTCGGCAAGTACACCTCGGCAAGTATGACGAAAAGAGACAGCGGCTCCTCGACCGCTCGGCGTTGTGCTACATTTTTCTAGGTGCCGCCCGAGCGTAAACGCGACGATCACGGGAACCTCTCTTGCTCCTTCTGCGGGAAGAGCCAGAAAGAGGTCAAGAAGCTCATCGCAGGCCCGACGGTCTACATCTGCGACGAGTGCATCGGCCTCTGCAACGACATCATCGCCGAGGAGATCGAAAAGGAGTCGGAGAGCTTCGGTCTGGCGCCGGTCCCCAAGCCGGCCGAGATCAAGACCGTCCTCGACGACTACGTGATCGGGCAGGAGCGGGCCAAGAAGATCCTGGCCGTCGCCATCCACAATCACTACAAGCGGATCGACGCCAAGGTCGGCGCCGAGGACGTCGAGCTCGGCAAGTCGAACGTCCTCTTGCTCGGCCCCACCGGCTGCGGCAAGACGCTGATGGCCCAGACGCTGGCCAAGATCCTCAACGTCCCGTTCGCCATCGCCGACGCCACCAACCTGACGGAGGCCGGCTACGTCGGCGAGGACGTCGAGAACATCATCGTCAGCCTGCTGCAGAACGCCGACCACGACATCGAGAAGGCCCAGCGCGGGATCGTCTACATCGACGAGATCGACAAGATCGCCCGCAAGGGGGAGAACCCCAGCATCACCCGCGACGTCTCCGGCGAGGGGGTCCAGCAGGCGCTGCTCAAGATCCTGGAGGGGACGGTGTGCAACGTGCCGCCCAAGGGGGGCCGCAAGCACCCCCAGCAGGAGTTCCTGCAGGTCGACACCACGCACATCCTCTTCATCTGCGGCGGCGCCTTCGTGGGCCTGGAAGACATCATCGAGCAGCGCATCGGCCAGAAGCAGATTGGCTTCGGCGCCAAGATCCAGTCCAAGAAGGAGCGGCGGGTGTGGGACCTCCTGCGCGAGGTCCAGCCGGAGGATCTGCTGAAGTACGGCATGATCCCCGAGTTCGTCGGCCGCTTGCCGGTGATCGCCCCGCTGCACGAGCTCGACGAGCCGGCGCTGATCGACATCCTGACCAAGCCGAAGAACGCGCTGGTCCGCCAGTACCAGAAGCTGTTCGAGATGGACGGGGTCAAGCTGCGCTTCACCAAGGGGGCGCTGCAGGCGGTCGCCTCGGACGCCCAGAAGCACAAGTCGGGCGCGCGCGGCCTGCGGGCCATCCTCGAGCAGGCGATGCTCGACATCATGTTCGAGGTCCCGAC
>CAVRRT010000117.1:0-4925 GCA_963723305.1 uncultured Pseudomonadota bacterium | reverse complement strand
AAAATAGATGCAGTAGGTTGTGCTGTAGATATAGTGGGCCGAGAACTGGTTTGAGTCATAGATGTTACAGAAGTAGCTGGCTGAGCTGTTGATGTAGATATAGATGGTGCAGTGGGCTTTAAATTGGTTGAAATAGATTGAGCGGTGGATGTTGTTGAAGTAGTGGGTTGTGTTGCAGATGTAGATGTATATGTAGCAAAAAGATGTAGCGGATTGCGAAGTTGATTGAGTGGTAGATGCGGTAGTGGTGGGCTGAGTTGCAGATGAAGTTGGTGTTGTTGGCTGCGAAGCTGTCGAAGTAGCTTGAGTTGTAGATGTGCTAGAAATGCTGGGCTGTGTTGTAGTCGATGTGGGCGATGTAATGGGCTGCAGAGTGGTTGAGGTGTACTGAGTGGTATTTGTGGTGTAGGTCGTGGGTTGCGTTGTAGATATAGTCGATGTTGTTCCTTGTGAAGAGTTAGGAGTTGGTTGAGCTGCATACGTCGTAGAGCCAGCGGACGGTGCTGAGAATGTGGTCGGTGTAGAGGGCTGTGAAGTGATTGAGGTGGACGGATTGGTAAATAGATGAATAAATAGTGGACTGCGATGGATTTGATGTACTTGGATGCAGCATATTGGAAGTAGATTGAGTTGCATATGAGGCAGAAGCAGTGGGCTGTGCTGTAGATAGAGCTGATGTAGAGGGCTGCGTAGTGGTTGAAGTGAACTGAGTGGCGGATGTTGTAGAAATAGTTTGCTGTGCTGGTGCTGTAGATGTAGTGGATGCAGTGTTCAAGGTAGATTGAGTGGTAGATTGGTAGTCGTAATGTTAGCAGCTGCGGGCTTTGTAGTAGACGCAGTCGATGCAGTTTGCTGTGGAGTTGTTGAAGTTGACTTTGTAGAGGATGTGGCATAACTGTTGGACTGTATTGTAGATGGAGACGATGTGAGCTGAGTTGTACTTAGAGTGGATGCAGGGAGCTCCGAAAAGTCTGAATTGGACTGATTTGTTAGCGAAACTGTAGATGTGCTTTGGTAGTAAAACATTGTCCGAAGCGCCGGCAACGGCGTTTACCCATATCAAGGGATCGAGCGGAGCGAGTGGTCTGCCTTGATCGATGGCGGGGTGGGGCTGGTGGCGATCCTCGGCGTGCATCTGGCGACGGCCCTCGAGCTACACGTCTCGCTGGCCGCTCCTCACCCGGTGATCCGTTTCTCCGGTACCGACGCGGCGACGATCGGACGTCCCGCGCTGATGGCAACCTGGACACTCGTCACATGGCTCTAGCGCTCGGAATGGCACTCCGACGACGGTCGATCGGCTTTGTGGCCGCCGTGCTGGCGGCGGCCGGCTGCGGCGCCGCCCCGCTCGACGCCGTCACGGTCAATCCGCACAGCCTGACGATGGGGCTGGTGGCTCACTGGACCTTTGACGATGGGAGCGGCTCCACGGTGGCAGACAGCTCCGGAAACGGTCTCGACGGCACCTTGACCGGCGGCACCTGGACCACCGCCGGCCGCTTCGGAGGGGCGCTTACGTTGGCCATAGGCGACTACGTGACGGTTCCCAATTTTCCGCAAGCCACGCCCAACTGGACTGTCTCCGTCTGGACCGAGACCTCCAGTGCGCAGCTCCAGGCGGACACCAGCGACACGAGCACGATTCTCAGCACCGAGGTGGTCTTCGCCGGTGGTTGGCAGCTGCACCTCGACAACCGCTCCGGCTATCACCAATACGACGCCGCTTACTGGGCCGGCTCCACGGCCAACGACTACGAGGTCCTGTTCTGCCATTGCATCGATGAGAACCGCTGGATTCATCTGACCGCTGTGTTCGACGACGACGCGAATACGTTCACCCTCTATCAAGCCGACACGGTCGTCGGTCAGCAGCAACTGCCGACGACGATCCTGCCCGGCGACGCCACGCTCCTCATGGGGACCTGGAACATGGGCGATCGGTTCCTGGCCGCGACCCTGGACGACTTCGCCATCTGGAACCGCGCGCTCGACGGGGGCGAGATCGCCACCCTGTCCCAACAGCCTCCCGAGGATTGACCCGACGATGAACCGTGTGCGCCATTTCTTCCACCTCCTGCCCGCTCTCCTCATCGCGCCGCTGACAGCGGGGCTGGTTTCCGCCGCGACGGCGGGCGACGCCCCCGCCGTCGCGCGCGAGCGCCTGCTGCTCGACTTCGGCTGGAAGTTCCACCTCGGCAACGAATGGGGCAACGGCCAGAGCCTGGCCAAGTCCGGTTCCGGTATCGGGCCGGCCAGCATCGCGTTCAGCGACGCGAGCTGGCGCTCCCTCGATCTCCCTCACGATTGGGCCGTCGAGCTGCCGTTCGACCCGCGCGCCGACGCCGGGCACGGCTTCAAGGCCCTGGGCGGCGCGTTTCCCCAGAACAGCGTCGCCTGGTATCGACGCACCTTCACGCTGCCCGCCGCCGCCACCGGTCGCCGGCTCTGGCTCGAGTTCGACGGCGTTTACCGGGACGCGACCGTCTTCGTCAACGGCTGGTT
Source organism: uncultured Pseudomonadota bacterium (assembly GCA_963723305.1). Lineage (GTDB taxonomy): Bacteria > Myxococcota_A > Polyangia > Fen-1088 > Fen-1088 > JADGRB01. Next base: position 2,423 of record CAVRRT010000117.1, on the reverse strand, counting down.
CGTCGGCCATCACGAGAGCGGCTACAGCGGATTCCGCTACGACATCACCGACGTCGCCGAACCGGGCGGACGCAACGTCGTCGCCGTGCGCGTCGACGCCAGCGAGAGCGAAGGTTGGTTCTACGAGGGCGCCGGGATCTACCGCCACACCTGGCTGGTCGAGACCGGTCCCCTTGCCGTCGCCCCCGACGGCGTGTTCGTGCGGGGCGTCTTCAAGAACAACACCCCCGGCGGTCCCGCCAAGGTCCAGATCGAGACCCGTCTCGCCAACGCCGCGGCCGTCCCCGCCGGCGCGCAGATCGTCTGGACCATCCTCGGCCCCGACGGCCGGTCGGTCGCCGTGACCCGGCGCCCGGTCCGTGTGGCCGGGGCCGCAACCGCGGATGTGGCCGGCTCCGCGGACCTGGCCGCTCCCATGCTCTGGTCGCCCGAAACGCCCCGCCTTTACCAGCTCGTCACCACCGTCGAGGTCGCGGGGCGGATCGTCGATCGCCTCACCACTGCGTTCGGCCTGCGCACGTTTGCCTTCGACGCCAAGCGCGGCTTCCTCCTGAACGGCCGCCTCTACGTCATCCGCGGCACCTGCAACCACCAGGACCACGCCGGCGTCGGCATCGCCCTGCCTGATCGGCTCCAGGCGTTCCGCCTCGAGCGGCTCAAGGAGATGGGCAGCAACGCCTACCGCTCGGCCCACAACCCACCCACGCCGGAGCTCCTCGACGCCGCCGACCGCCTGGGCCTGCTGGTCATGGATGAAAGCCGCCTGCTCGGCAGCGACGCCGCCAACCTCGAGCGCCTCGAAGGCCTGGTGCGGCGCGATCGCAACCACGCCAGCGTCGCGATCTGGTCCCTCGCCAACGAGGAGTTCGCCACCCAGGGGACGTCGTCGGGCAAGCGCACGGCCGCCACCATGCAGGCGCTCATCAAGCGCCTCGATCCCACGCGCCCCGTCACGTACAACTCCACCGCGGGCAACGACCGGGCCGGCGTCAACGAAGTGATCGAGGTCCGCGGCTGGAGCTATCGCATCGGCGTCGATCGCATGGACGCCTATCACGCCGCCAACCCCCGGCAGCCCAACGTCGGGAGTGAGCAGGGCAGCACCATCACCACCCGCGGCATCTACGCCACGGATAAGGCGCGCTGCTATATGAGCGCCTACGACGACAACCAGACCGAGTGGTCCAACACCGCCAAGCAGTGGGCTGGCTTCTTCGGTCCGCGCCCCTGGCTCTCCGGTGGGTTCGTCTGGACCGGATTCGACTATCGCGGCGAGCCCACCCCGTACCAGTGGCCCTGCATCAACTCGCACTTCGGAATCCTCGACACCGCCGGATTCCCCAAGGACAACTTCTGGCTCTACCAATCGTGGTGGACCGAGCGGCCGATGGTGCACATCCTCCCGCACTGGAACTGGCACGGCCGCGAGGGGCAGGAGATTCGACGTCCGGGCTTACAGCAACGCCGAGGAGGTCGAGCTGCTCCTTAACGGCCAGAGCCTGGGCCGTCAGAGGCTCTCGCCCTTCTCCGAGCTCAAGTGGAAGGTCAAGTACGCGCCCGGCGCGCTCGCCGCCCGTGCCTTCCGCGGCGGCGCCGTCGTCGCCGAGACCCGCCTCGAGACCACGGGAGCTCCCGCCGCCATTCGTCTCACGCCCGATCGCGCCCAGTTGCGTGCCGACGGCGAGGACCTCACCGCCGTCACCGTCGCGGTCGTCGACGCCCAGGGGCGCGTCGTCCCCACAGCCAACGTCCCCGTGGCCTTCACCCTCGGCGGCCCGGGCCGCATCATCGGCGTCGGCAACGGCGATCCGACCTCCCACGAGCCGGACGTCTTCGTGGGCTCCCAAGCTGTGCGGGTCCGTCCGATCGACGGATGGCGCTGGAAGAAGATCGCGGATCCCTATGCCGACACGATTGCCGAGGCCACCCCGGGCCTCGACGTCTCGACCTGGCAGACGACCGACGTCCAGGGGAAAAGCGGCCCGCTCGGTCCTCGCGAACGCGGGCTCTTCCGCGCGACGGTCAGCGTCACCGCCGCTGACCTCGCCGCTCATGCCGTGGAGCTCCGCTTCGGCAAGATTGATGGCGAGGGCCGCGTCTTCGTCAACGGCAAACGCATCGGGCCCGGCGGCGATTCGCGCGCGGCCTCGGTCTACGACGTGAAAGCCCTGCTGCAACCTGGCCCCAACACGGTCGCCGTCGCCATCGCCAACTACGGCGCCAGCGCCGGCCTCACCCAGGGCGTCGAGCTGCGCCTCTCCGACGAGCTGCCGGCTCCCGCCTGGAGCCGCAGCACCTTCAACGGCCTCGCCCAGATCATCGTCCAGACCACGAAGCAGCCCGGCCCCATCACGCTCACGGCCCGGGCCGCCGGCCTCGTTCCCGACACGCTCTCCGTGGCCGCGACCCCTGCCACCCCGCGT
>CAVRRT010000116.1:0-23031 GCA_963723305.1 uncultured Pseudomonadota bacterium | reverse complement strand
TGCCGGCCAGATGCCGGCTTTTTGATCGAAATCAGCCAGATAACTTTTCAATGCGGTGCCGGACAATACACCGCCGGTGCCAGGCGTCTGGCTCATCCACATGGGCGGCCAACTGAAGGCACCCATGCCGACCGGCAGACGATTGTCCTCGGTAAAAAATGCCGGTTGATTGGTTGTTTCAAGTGCGGAAAAAATATCTTCCCAGCTGCTGTTCAGCATGAAGTATTGAGGTCCGAAATTTAGCAGTACCGGTCGGCCCTCTAACCGCAAATAACTCGCATCCGAGAAAAAATTGGCCTGCAGATAAAGCATTTCCTGCTGGGCACGAGAAACGGCGTTGCTTGACGCGAGAAAATGTTCATCAATCATGTGCTGAATCGTCTGGTCTTCGTAGCAGATACAGAATTTCAGACCCGCCTTGCGGGCAAATTGAAACAGCTTCAACGTTGCTTGATTATTGGTGCCGTAATCCAGAACATTGGCTGATCCATACCAATCTACAATCATGCCATCAATCCCGGCCAACTTCATGAGCAATACATGATACTCGAGCACCGCCGGATCGGATGAATCATAAGGACCGATCAACGGATAATACCATGAGGCAATCTGCCGCTCCCCGGATGCATTCACCCTGTCGGGATCGAAATGGTTCATCGTCCAGTGCCAGCCCCAACCGTTGCTGTAAGGCTTGGCCGTAAACCACGGCATATAATAAACCATCACGCTTTTTGAAGCGGCACGAATTGATACGGGTGCGGTCAAAAAGCAACATAAGAGCGCCCCCAATACCAATGGCAAGAGTTGTCTCGGCTTCATTCTTTGGAATGCTACTCTAATTGTGCGGCAAAGCAATTCCCAGAAACACAACGCAGGCTGCCAGTTGATCTTGAAGCCGGTTGCAACGTAGATGGCGGCCCGCCCCCACGATCCCTCCAGCCCATGCGCGACCCAGGGGGCCAGCGCGAACCCCGACGCCATCACGATGACGCCGGTGGCCTGGAGGTGCGGCGTGTGGTCCTGCGCCATCAGCGCGCTGCCGGCGATGAGCGGCACGATGAGCGTGGCGGTGCCGGCGGCGAGCCCGATGGGCGGTGGCTCGTCAGCCGGCGCGCTGGCGGCGAGCCCGACGGGCGGTGGCTGGTCGGCTGGCGCGAGGGCGGGTGCTGCGGGGAGCTCCGCTGCCAACACGACGACCAGAATCGACGCCCACATTGCCGCGCCTGATTCTCATATCACGGGGAGGCGACTACATCCCCATCCCCTGCAGCGTCGAGTTCGTCACCGTGATGCTCTTGGCGTTCACGCCGATGGCGGTGCCGACGTCGGTGACGCTCCCGCCGGAGACCATGGTCCAGTGGCCGCCGGTGTTCCCGGTCATCGTCGTGTCGGTGACGGTCAGGACCCCCTCCAGGTCGTCGCTGGTGAAGAAGAGGCCGCCGCCGAAAGCGTTCGTACCGGCCGCGTTGTTCAGCACGGCGTCCCCGCAGAGCGTGATGTTGAACGAGTTGCCGTCGCCGTAGATCGCGCCGCCGTTCCCGCCGGAGCCGATCTCATTCTGGCCGTTGTTCATGACCGAGCACATGCTGGCGTCGTCGTTGTTGGCATCGTGGCCGGTGGCGGTGTTGCTCTCGAACAGGCTGTTGTAGATGTCGAGCTCGGCGAACAGTGAACCGACGGCCCCGGCGTTGGCGCCGCTGTTGTTGCTGAAGGTGCTCCCCACGATCACGGCCCCGTGCAAGCTCCCCTCGATGTAGATCGCGCCGCCGCCGGTGTCGGGGCCGAGCGACGCCGCCTGGTTGCCGGTGAAGACGGCGTCGATGACGGTCAGGTTTCCGTCGCGCATGAAGAGGGCGCCCCCTTGCCCGTCGTCGTATCCCTGCGAGCAGGGGGCTGGCGCCGTGGGGATGACGTCGGTGGGCGTCGTCTTGCCGTTGACGAGCGCGATGTGCTGCAACGTCAGCCGGGTCTCGGTGGCCTGAAAGTTTGGGCTGTCGAAGTTGAGGATCTGCACGGCATGCCGTCCGTCGAGCGTGATCTTGTTGCCGCCGTCGATGACGGTGTCCTTGGTCGTCGGAAGGTTCATCGTGGCGGTGATGGGGATGGTGACCGCGGCGCCGCCGCAGTCGAAGGTGACGACGCCCCCCTGGCCGACGGCGGTGGTGAGCGCACTCTCGGTGCAACTCGCCGCGGTGCCGGTGCCGATCACCGCGGTCGGGTGCGAGACGTCGGCCGGCTGTCCACTCGACGGGAGGCCGGCGCTGCACGAGCCGTTGGGGTTCCCGGCCGCCGACTGGCCGCCGTCCGAGCCGGGCACCATGGTGGTGCCGCCGCTGCCCGTGCCGTCTTTGGCCGAGCTCGAGCCGCAGCCGACGGAGAAGAGGACCGGGAGCGAGACCGATAGGACGAGGGCCAATGAAGCGCGCATGCGAACCTCCCCTGGGGCGGAGAAAGCCTGAAGGCGGCCTTCACAGAATACGCCTCCTGCTCGAGCTCCGGTGAGGGAAGCGCGTCCGTGCGCGCCGCTGGAGCGCCACAATCGTGGCGGGCGCGCGGAAAACCGCGCTGGCCGAGCTTGCCGCGCTGCCGCACGTCTCGAACAATGAGTCGCCGCCCCTCGGGTCGAGTTCGGCCGCGCGCGGTGAAGTTCGGATGTCGGAAGGAAATCAGCTCACCCGCCGCGCAGCCTTGAGGCTCGGGCTCGGCGTGGGAGCGCTCGCCGTGGGGCTCGACGCCTGCGGCTCCGCCGCCGATCGCTGTCGGGCCGGCCCGGTTCCGCCCGTCGCGGCGGCGGCCGGGACCGCGCAAGCGGCGGCGCAAAAGCTGCTCTCCGGGATCGACACCATCGTCGTCGTGATGATGGAGAACCGCTCGTTCGATCATCTGTTCGGCAGCCTCTCGACCGACGCCGCCTATCCAGGCGCGAACGCCGTCGACGGTCTGACGGGGACCGAGAGTAACCTCGACAGCGCCGGCCTGCCGGTGACCGTCAACCTGGCGCCGGCCGAGATCTCCACGCTCGATCCGAAGCACGACTGGGTCTCGTCGCACAGCGCGTTCGACGGTGGGCGGAACGACAACTTCGTCATCGTCAACCCTGGCGCGAACCAGGCCGAGGTGATGAGCTACCACCAGCGCGCGACGGCGCCCTATCTGTACGGGCTCTGCGACCAGTACGCGGTCTGCGATCGCTGGTTCTCGTCGGTGATGGGTCCCACCTGGCCCAACCGCTACTACCTTCACGCCGCCACCGCCGCCGGCCACAAGACCAACCTGCCGATGGGGCTCGACCCACCGCCGACGGTCTGGCAGCGGCTGGCCGAGCGCTGCATCCCGGCCAGCTACTACTACGCGGGGAGCGTCCCCTGGTACAGCGTCACCTTTCCGGCCAACAGCTTCTCCGGCGACGACGCGGTGGCGCCGCAGACGATCGATCACTTCTTCACCGACGCCGCGCGCGGCGCGCTGCCGAGCTTCTCGATCATCGACCCCGACTTCGGTGTCAACGACGGCCATCCTCCCTACGACTTCAGCCTGGCCGAGGCGTTCCTCAGCAGCATTCACCGCGCGCTGGCCGCCAGCGTCCACTGGCCGCGCGCGCTGCTGGTCATCGTGTTCGACGAGCACGGCGGCTATTACGATCACGTCGTCCCGCCGACGGTCCCCGATCCCGATCCCGACTTCCGCCAGATCGGCTTCCGGGTCCCGGCGGTGGTGGTGGGGCCCCAGGTGCGCGCGGGCGCGGTCGTGTCGACGCCCTACGATCACGTCTCGATCCTGGCCACGCTGGCGACGCGGTTCGGGATGGCCAGCCTGGGACCGCGCATGGACGCGGCCGCCGATCTGTCGGCCTGCATCGATCCCGATCGTGCCGACGTGATGGCCCTCGGCGCCAGGTTGTCGCTGCCGCCCACGATTGAGCTTTCCGCCTCGGTGATCCGGAGCGCGCCGTTCCGGCCGACCAGCCAGCCGGAGCTGGAGGCGCTGGCCCGGGCGGGCCGCGTCCCGGCCCACCACGTCGATCGGCGCTCGGCCGAGGAGCGCCTTCGGGCCTGGTTGCGCCACGCGCAGGCGCTGGAAGCGATCCGGGTGATCGGGTGATGGGCGTGATCGGCGGCCGATGACCATCGCGCTTGCGCTCTCGTTGGTGGCGGCGCTGGCCTCGACGACCGCCGTGGATCTCGAGGGGCCGCCGGCGGTCACGACCGCGGCCGCGGCGCCGCCGGACCAGGGCAGGCCGGAGCTGAACAGCGTCGAGCTCAAGCTGCAGCCGTTCCTCGGCCTCACCGGCAACAGCTGGGGGAGCCTGGGCCAGGCGCGGTTCGAGCACGACTTCCGGTTTCCGCTGACGCTGGGGCTCGAGCTGGCGCCGGTGGCGGTCGCGGCCAGCGGCGAGGGGACGGGGGCGCTGGCCGAGGCGCGCGTCACCGCCGCGTTCTCGACCCGGTACCTCTCGCTCGGGCTCGGCCTGGGGGGCCAGCTGCAGCGCTTCGGCCGCAACGGTCTGTCGATCGCGCCGACCCTGCGTCTCGGCCGGCGCGACGGTCTCAGCCTGTCGGTCGAGTACGCCTACTCCGTCGCCGCCAATCAGTACACCGGCCAGCGGACGATCGGCTTCTCCAACATCGTCGGAACGCTGCGCATCCCTCTGGCTGAGCGGCTGGCGCTGCAGGTCGACGGAGGGTTGAACCTGCAGGCGTGGGCATACTTCACCGTCGGGCTCCGCGAGCGGTTGACCGGCGACGGCGGCCCGGGCAGCTGGTTCGTCAGTGGCGGCCTGGGTGCCGCCTGGATCAGCGAGCAGTCGGGATGTAACTACGACGCCGTGATCCCATGCGGCCCCTCGGCGATGTCCTTCGGGCCGACCGTCACTGTCGGGTTCGAGCGCCGGTTCTGAATCGGGGCGCGCCGGGTGTCGACGAGCGCCCGGTAGCCGAGCCCCCCCAGCGCACCGCCGACGATGGGCGCCAGCCAGAAAAGCCAGAGCTGTCGCAACGCCCAGGCTCCGGCGTAGATCGCCACCCCGGTGCTGCGCGCCGGGTTCACCGAGGTGTTGGTCACCGGAATGCTGATGAGGTGAATCAACGTCAGCGCCAACCCAATGAAGATGGCTGCCAGGCCGGTGGTCGGGCGCGTCGGATCGGTCGCTCCCATGATCACCACCACGAACCCGGCGGTCAGCACTGTTTCGCACAGCGCCGCCGACGGCAGCGCGTAGTGGCCGGGCGAATGCGCGCCGTAGCCGTTGGCCGCGAAGCCCGCCTGCAGGCTGAAGCCCGGCGCGCCCGAGGCGATGAGATAGAGAATCGCGCCGGCCACGACCCCGCCTGCCACCTGCGCCACGACGTAGGCCGGAAGATCGCGCCCCGCGAACCGCCCGCCCGCCCAGAGGCCAACCGACACCGCGGGGTTGAAGTGCCCCCCGGAGATGGGACCCAGCGCGGCGACCATGGTCAACACCGTCAGACCGAACGCCAGCGCCACGCCGGCGAAACCGATCCCCAGGCCGGGGAAGCCCGCCGCCAGAACGGCGCTCCCGCAGCCGCCGAGCACCAACCAGAACGTCCCCACGAACTCGGCCGTCGAGCGCCGCAGCAATGACATGCGCTCAACGTAGGCAGCTCTCGCGCGCCGGCGATGGTGGCGGAGCGCGAATGCGCCGCCGCCTGACTTCAGGCGTCCGCTTCGCGGTCGTCGGCGGTCCGGGAGAGCGGTCGCGGTGTGCGCGCCGAGTGCAGCATCCCCAGGTTGGCGGCCAGCCTGACCAACTCGGCCATGTTGCGCAGCCCGAGCTTGCGGTTGATCCGATTGAGGTGACTGTCGACCGTCTTGCGCGCGATGCAGAGCTCCCGCGCCATGTCGCGCGCGATCACGCACTCCGAGGCCAGGCGGAAGACTTCGCGCTCGCGCGGTGAGAGAATTCCCAGCATGTCGTTGGCGTTGCGCCGGCGCGCTTCGAACGCCGCCAGCCGCGGGGCCAGCGTCGGCGCCACGTAGCGCTGCCCCTTGCTGACGACCTGAATCGCCTCGACCAGCGTCTCCGGGCCGTCGCTCTTGAGCGCGTACCCGGCCGCGCCCGCGTCGAGCGCGTCGAGGACGTCGTTGACCTGATCGTGCGCGCTCACGATCAGGACCCGCGCCCGGGGCGCGCGGCGGCCAATCTCGCGCGTGGCGAGCACGCCGTCCATTCCGGGCAAGGCAATGTCCATCAGCACGAGGTCGGGGACCGTGGCGTCGATCACGCGAAATGCGCCGCGGGCGGTGCTCGCTTCCCCGATCACTTCGAAGCCGGGGGGGCTGGCGAGGACATGCCGTACGCCCACGCGGAACAGCGTGTGATCGTCGACCAGGACAATTTTCATGTCGGAAGGCTCCAGGAGGGGCGAAATGAAGACAACGGGGAAGCCAATTTATAGCTAAGCAACGCGTCGTTTGGGTCCCCGTAATCGAAGATCAGGCATTCCCTTACATCGATTTTCCGGAACGAATTTCATCGATAGGCGCGGGTTTGGGTCGGCCACCGACAACCAGTGTTGGCCGCTTGACCCCAAGGTGAGTCGCAGGAGCGTGATGAACCGCGCGACACTGAGATTGTCGGCTCTGGCCCTGGCTCTTTTGGCGGCGCGGGGCGTGGCGCGCGCGGCCGAGGGAGCCAGCGCGGCCGAGGGAGCCAGCGCGGCCGAGGGAGCCAGCGCCGCCGACGGTCCCGGCCTGGACGAACGGACCGCGTTCCTGGTCGGGGAACACACCCTCAAGCTTGGCATTCTGGCCTTCGACTACGGGATCACCGACAGCGTTTCGATCGGAAGTGACCCGCCGTTCTGGGCGGCCCGGGCCTTCATCTCGGTGCTGGTCCCGAACCTGAACGCCAAGAGACTGATTTTTCAGCGCCAGCCACTGACGGTCTCGGCGCAGGTCGCTGGCTACGTGGCCAATCTCAGGAGCAGCGACAACGCCTCCGGTTGGCTGATAGCGGCGCCTCTCTCTCTGTTCGCCTCGTTGGAGCTCAATCCCACGATCTGGCTTCACGGGGAGGGGACCTACGAATACGTGCGCGCCTTCGGGGCGGGCGATCTCGATCGGGTCAACGTGGGCGGCGCGATCGCCAGCCAGACCGTCCAGCTGGCGGGGATGTTCCAGCTGCGGCTCACGCGCGTCTTTTCGCTCACCGCCAGCGGCCGCTATCAGGTCTACACTGGGAATCTCGCCTTCAACGGGACGAGCAACCTCGACCCCTATACCACCGTCACCGTCGACGGTCGCGCGATGCCGGCCGTGGCGCACCCCTGGCAAGCGATCGGCGGCATCGCGCTCCTCTGGAACCACGTGCACCTGATCCTCGGCGCTGGCTATGGCTACTACTTCATTCCAGGGGTTCAGCTGGCTTACCCAAAGCAGACCTTCGTTCCCGACGCGTCGTTCTCGGTGCTGCTGTGAAGAGACCGGCGGCCCCGGGGCTTGGCGCGCCGGCCGTCGCCGTCGCCGTCGCCGTCCTCGTCCTTCTGGGCGCTGCCGCCTCCTGCTCGAACCTCACGATCCCCACACCTCCCATGGCTGCCCAGACGGCTGCCCTGGCCGCGCTCTACGACATGCCGACCGGATTGATCGACATCGCCAACGTCCAGGCCAACCTGAGCACGGTCAACGCCGACATTCCCAGTTTCCAGTTCGATTGGTTCCCCGACGTGGCCTCCAGCCTGCTCACCAGCCTGAGCCAACGCATCCAGGGAAACGGACTTCCCGATAATCCGGACGCCTCGGTCGAGACGCACCATTTCGTCCTCAGCGCCGTCATCGATCTGCAGCGCATCTGCGTCGGTTGGGACAGTCCGCCCGGGCCGCCCAGCTCCGCCAATGGAAACATCGACGCGACCGCCGTCGTGGAGAGCGGGCGGCTCAACCCCGAAGTGTGGGGCACCGCCACCTCCTGCAAGATCAACCTGTCCTCGCTACAGGCTTCGCTCAGCGGGAACGTCATGTTCGACGGGGCGGTGGTCCTGTACCTCCTCGGCCCCTTGCCCACCAGCCCGGCGAACGAGCGGTTTCTGTTCCAATTCAACGGCCAATTGCAGGTCGGCAGTCAGAGTGCCAACTCCTCGATCGATTTTCGAGTCTTTGACGGAACGCTGGCGTTCAGGTTGCCGGTCAGCGACGGAGACGTCATCGTCGAGCCCCCGACGACAGGATCGACGGTCACCCTGCGGGCCAGCAACGGCGTCTTCCTCTGCGACCTCACGACCCTCTCTTGCCAGTAGCTCTCCCGCAGCTCGACGGGGGCTCTGGCGCTGGCGACCGCCATCCCACCGTCCACCGTGTGGGGGCGTTGGGCGCGCAGGAACACGGTGAAGGTCGACCCGCGTCCCTTGCGGCTCTCGAGCGTCACCCAGCCGCCGTGCGCCGCGGCGAGCTGGCGAACGAGCCACAGTCCCAGCCCGAGCCCGCCGCCGCGCTCCGCCGAGACGTGCGCGTTCCGCTCGAAGATCCAGTCCTGATCGGCGGCGGGGACGCCGATCCCGTGGTCGCGGACGGCGATGTAGACGCCGTACTCCGCCGGCGTGACCACGATTCGGATCGGGCGGCCCTGACCGAACTTCACCGCGTTGGAAAGCAGATTTCCCACGATCTGTTCGACCATCGATCGGTCCCACCAGCCCCGCAGCTCTCCCAGGGCGACGACCCGAATCTTGGCCGCGTCGCGCACGGCCAGCAACCGTTGTACCGTTTTCCGGACGGTCTCGCCAACGTCGATTGATCGAGGCCGGACCGTTGCATAACCGGCACATTCGAGCTCGGTCAGGGTGTCGATCAATGCTTTCAGTCGTTGCACCTCGGAGCGGGCGACTCGTAAGGAGGATTTCACAATCCCTTCTGGAAGCTGCGCGGCGGATCCCTCGGCAATCCCGATATAGAGTAGCGCCGTTGCCAGCGGTGTGTTCAGCTCATGTCGGATCAACTTGACGATTTCGTTACGCCTCCCCACCCCATTGTCGTTGCGCATTTATCCTCCCTCCATTCCTCCACCGACGAGCTTCAGCGTTTCGTCACCAACCAACGAATCTCTGGCGCCACCGCCGCGCCGCATGAGGCCGAGGTTGCAGGCCAGCCGGACCAGCTCCGCGGAGGTGCGGAGGCCCAACTTGCGGTGAATGCGGTAGAGGTGCGTGTCCACGGTTTTCCGCGAGATGCAGAGCTCGCTGGCGATCTCCCGGGTCAGAAGGCAGTCGGCCGCCAGCCGAAATACCTCTCGCTCTCGCAACGAGAGGATGGAGAGCGTGTCGAGCGGTCGCTTGCGCCGCGATTCGTAGCTGCCGAGCAGCGCCGCCAGCGTGGGCGCGACGTAGCGATCGTTTTTGATGATCGTGCGCAGCGCGTTCACCAGTGCCTCGGTCCCTTCGGTCTTGAGCGCGTAGCCGGAGGCCCCGGCGTCGAGGGCTTCCAGCACGTCGCTTATCTGATCGTGAACCGAGAGCAGCAAGACGCGTGTTCGGGGCGATCGTCTCCGGATCTCGCGCGTCGCGATCACCCCGTCCATTCCCGGGAGCGAGACGTCCATCACCACGATGTCGGGATGGTGCGTGTCGATGGCGGAGAACGCGTCGCGGGCGTTGCCGGCCTCGCCGACGATCGTGAACTCCGCATAGGTGGCCAGGCTCAGGCGGATACCCATGCGGAAGAGAGGGTGATCCTCCACCAGGAAGATCTTCGTCATGGAAGATCTCCCAAGGGCGGCAGGGCTCGCCGAAGACGGTTCGTCGCCTCTGGTTTGGGTTTCACGTCATCCGCTGTCCCGCCCCTCCTCCCCCAGTGAAACGTGAGAGACGCTCTCCGACCAAATGCCGTTTTACAACGGCCGGAGGTAATTTGTCTAATTTCGGCGAACGGAGCTCGCCGAAAGAGAGCGCGGTAAGGGAACGCCCCAAACAGGCCAAGCCGCACAGGCGTCCGCTTTTCGGGGCTAGCGATCGATGGAGCGATCTGGCATGTAGCCGAGTGAGGTTTGGAGGGGACGGAGGACCAATGCGGATCGCTCAAAGGACGACAGCGGGGAAAACCGTAACGACACATGCCGCGTTTCTCGCCAACGTAAGCCGGCATTTTGTTTCTTTGGAAATCGAGCCGATGATCGAGGCGGTGGGGCGCTCGTCGCTCGGCGTGCTCGGCGACGTCTGCGCGGTCGATCGTCTTTCGGGCGGTCCTCCAACCCGGATTCTGGAGGTCAGGACCACGCCCGATGCCTGGCTGGAGGCGCCGAGCGAGCTGGCCTCGACGGCGCGGGGTGAGATTCGTCTGGATGGCGACCGATCTCGACTGAGCGTGCCGATCGGGATGCGGAAGGATCGCTTCGGGGTTCTCAGCTTCGCCAGATATGACGGCGTGGCCCACAGCGCGGCCGATCTCGCCCTCGCCCAGGAGCTCGGCGACCGGATGTCGCTGGCGATCCGCAACGCACGTGAGCACATGAGCATGGCCGCCGCGCTGGGAGACCGAGAGCGGCTCATCTCGATCGCTGCTCACGAGCTCCGCAACCCTCTCTGCTCGGTCCGCTTCTGCCTGCAGACGCTGGAACGGAGCGGCGGCGCGCTGGCCCCTCAAGCGGTCCGCATGTTGGAGATCATGGCCAGGGGGGAGCGGAAGATCTCCCGCCTGATCGACGACCTGCTCGATCTCGGGCGAATTCGCTCGGGGCAGATGGATCTCGACCTGTCGTCCTTTGACCTGTGTGATGTCATACGTGACGTGGGCTCGTTGATGGAGGCGCAAACGGTCGAAACGGGATCCACGCTGAATATGGAATTGAGCGGACCCGTCGTTGGGCGTTGGGACCGTGCCCGGCTCGATCAGGTTGTCTCGAACCTGTTGGCCAACGCGGTCAAGTACGGGGAGGGGCGCCCGGTGGTGATTCGGGCCGGAGCCGACCCGCAACGCAGCCTGGGCTGGCTGGCGGTGACCGACCAGGGGTTGGGGATCGAGCCCGATCTTCGGGAGACCATCTTCGAACCGTTCAAGCGTGGGACGATGGTCGGTCAGCGCGACGGTCTGGGCCTCGGTCTCTTCATCGTGCGCGGGATCGTCGAGCAGCTGGGAGGCGCGGTTCGCGTGGATAGCCGTCCCGGCTCCGGCGCTACCTTCCTGGTGGAGCTCCCGCTCCAGATCGCTCACTGACGCCATTTCTCCTCTGGGGCGATGGTAAGGCGGTCCCGCAGGGCGTCTGCTCAGGCAATCGCTGATTCTTTCCACCGGCGTCGCGATCTCCGTCGGAGAGAGGCCCGATCATCCGGGATGCGCGCCGGGGGATCGCGCCTGTCAGGCGGAGGCGACGATCGACTGAACCTGTGCCAGCAACTCGTCGAGCGAGAAAGGTTTGAGCAGGAAGGTATCGCTGCGCGGCGGCTTTCGCCGCAGGTCACGGCTGGCGGTCATGATGACGACCGGGATGTCCCTGGTTCTGCGGTCGCGAAGCTGCCGCTCGCGAAATTGCCATCCGTCCATCCGGGCCATCATGAGATCGAGGAGGATGAGAGAGGGAGGCGGCCCGCGCCGAGAGAGCCACAGGGCCCGCTCGGCGTCGCAGGCGGTGACGGCCTCGTACCCCGCGTCGGTCAGCGCATCGGCCAGACTCTCGGCCAGCTCGACGTCGTCGTCGACGATGAGGAGGCGCGGGCGCTCGTTCACGACGCCCTCGGCAGCTGAACGCTGAAGGTGCAGCCATGGCCGGGCTCGCTCTCCACCGAGATGGTGCCGTGACAGGCGTCGACGATCTGCTTGCAGATCCAGAGTCCCAGCCCGAGGCCCGGATAGCGCTGGACCGAGGTCGCCCGCTCGAACCGCTCGAAGATTCGCCCCTGCTCCTGCGGCGGAATCCCCAGGCCGGAGTCCTTCACGTCGAGGCGGGCGTGCGCGGCGTCGGCGTCGAGCTCCACCTCGATGGGCCGGCCGCACCCAAACTTGATGGCGTTGGAGAGCAGGTTGGTGACCACCTGGCCGAGGCGGATCCGGTCCCAGTATCCGATCACCTCGTTGCGCATGCGGAACAGCAGCGGCGAGCCGGCCCGGACGGCGGAGTCGCGCATGAGGTCGATCGTCTCGATCACCAGCGCCTGCAGATCGATCTCCTCGGGGCGCAGATCGAGGCGCCCTTCCACGAACTGAGAAACATCGAGCAGCTGGTCGACCAGCTGGTTGAGCCGGACCACCTGCCGGCGGATGGCCTCCAGCCGGCGGCGCAGCCGCTCGTTGAGCGGCGCGCTGTGACCGTTGCTCGATTCGGCGGCGGCCAGCAGCCCGTCGGTCTGCAGGCTCAAGGTGGTGATCGGCGTGCGCAGCTCGTGCGAGGCGGCGGAGAGAAACTCGTCACGCGTGTGGAGCGTGCGCGTGAGGCTGGCGAGCGCCGCCTCCTGCTGCGCGTTCCGCCGGCGCATCGCCGTCAGCTCCAGCCGGGTCTGGACCCGTACCAGGAGCTCGCGCCCGGAGAACGGTTTGACCAGGAAATCGTCGGCGCCCGCTTCGAGGCCGGCGATCGTCTCGCGCTGCCCCGCCGTGTGGGACATGAGGATGAGCGGCACGTCCTGGGTGGCGCGCTCGGCGCGCAGGTTCCGCGCCAGCTCGATCCCGCTCAACCCCGGCATCTGCACGTTGGCGATCACCAGATCGAACGGCGAGGCCAGCGCCCGATCCCGACCCTGGTCGCCGCGATCGGCGAGTATCACCGTCCATCGTGTCCCCAGCAGCAGATCGAACGTGGCCCGCGCCTCGGGATCGTTTTCGACCACCAAGATGCGTGCCGCCGGTTCCTGTTCCGTCGACACGACCGACAAAGTGAAGCCGTGTGACCGTCGCCGCAACGTCCGTCGCTGTAAGGACCCGGCGCATTCAGGGAACGGCGCGCGCGGCCAGCCGTTGCCGCGCTTGGTCGCGTCGTCAGCTTCACCGCCGAGGAGGCCAGATGACGGCTGAGGCGAGGCGATTGTCGGCCGCGGCGGGGGCCGCATCCTGGAAAAAATGGGGACCGTACCTGAGCGAGCGGCAGTGGGGGACGGTGCGTGAGGACTACGGCGCGAAAGGGGACGCCTGGAGCTACCTCAGTCACGATCTCTCGCGCTCGTTCGCCTACAGGTGGGGCGAGGACGGGATCGCCGGCGTCTCCGACGACAGCCAGACGCTCTGCTTCGCGCTGGCGCTCTGGAACGGGCGCGATCCGATCCTCAAGGAGCGCCTCTTCGGGTTGACCAACCCGGAGGGAAACCACGGCGAGGACGTCAAGGAGTACTACTTCTACCTCGACAGCACGCCGACGCATTCGTACATGCGCTACCTCTACAAGTATCCGCAGGCGCCGTTCCCCTACCGCGATCTGGTGACCACCAACGCCGGCCGCTCACGGAGCGAATTCGAGTATGAGCTTCTGGACACCGGCGTGTTCGGCGACGATGCGTACTTCGACGTCTTCGTCGACTACGCCAAGGCCGGTCCCGAGGATTTGCTGATCGAGATCTCGGCCCACAACAGGGGATCGCGCTCGGCGACGTTGCACCTGCTCCCGACGCTCTGGTTCCGAAACACCTGGCGGCAGGCGGGCGCCGCGGGCGCCGCGGGCGTCGATCGCCCGCTCATCCGCGTCGCTCCCGGCCAGCAGCCGACGCTGGCGGCGACCAGCCCCACGCTGGGCGAGTATCTGCTGCGCTGCCAGCAGGGCGCCACGCTTCTCTTCGCCGACAACGAGACCAATCCGGCGCGCTGGCACGGCAATCACGAGGGAACGTCCCCTTTCTGGCCCCGCTATTTCAAGGATGGGATCAACGACCACGTCGTCGACGGCGCCCGGGGGGCGATCAACCCGCGACGCCTGGGAACCAAGGCGGCGGCGCACTTTGTGTTCGAGATTCCGCCCCGGCAGAGCCGGCCGCTGCGGCTCCGCCTGACCTCGGCCGGCATCGAACCGGACGACGAGGGGGGCCTGGGGAAGCGATTTTCGCGGGTGATGGAGACGCGCAAGCGGGAGGCGGACGACTTCTACGCCACCGTCATCCCCGCCGCGCTCTCCGACGACCGGCGGGCGGTCATGCGCCAGGCGCTGGCGGGGATGCTCTGGAGCAAGCAGTTCTACGACTACGACGTCGACGACTGGTTGAACGCCCACGGCACCCACCCCGGGAACGGCCGGGGCCGCAATGCGCACTGGTCGCACATGGTGAGCGTCGACGTCATCTCCATGCCCGACAAGTGGGAGTACCCCTGGTACGCGGCCTGGGATCTGGCCTTCCACGCGGTGCCGCTCACGCTCGTCGATCCTGACTTCGCCAAGAAGCAGCTCCTGCTCCTTCTGCAAGAGCGCTACATGCACCCCAACGGCCAGGTCCCGGCCTACGAGTGGAACTTCGGCGACGTGAACCCGCCCGTGCACGCCTGGAGCGCCTACCTGCTCTACCAGCTGGAAAAGCAGCGGACCGGGCGCGGCGACCTCCCGTTTCTCAAGTGCATTTACAGCAAGCTGCTGATCAACTTCACCTGGTGGGTCAACCGCAAGGACCCGGGCGGGCGGAACGTGTTCGAGGGGGGGTTCCTGGGGCTCGACAACATCGGCGTGTTCGATCGCAGCGCGCCGCTGCCGACGGGCGGGTACCTCGAGCAGACGGACGGAACCGCCTGGATGGCCTTCTACGCGCAGGCGATGCTGCAGATCTCGCTGGAGCTGGCGCTCGAGGATCGGGCCTACGTCGACATGGCGCTGAAGTTCTTCGAGCACTTCATCTGGATCGCCTCGGCGATGATCCACATCGGCGGCCAGGGGGCGACGGCGATGTGGAGCGAGGAGGACGGCTTCTTTTACGATGTGCTCCGCACTCCCGACGGCCGGTCGCGGCAGCTGAAGGTCCGTTCGATGATCGGGTTGCTTCCGCTCTGCACAGCGGCGGTGATCAATGAACAGGTGGTGGCCGCGCTGCCGGAGCTTCAACAGCGCGCCCGCTGGTTCGCCAACCACCGGCCGCATCTGGTGAGCGACATCCACGATCCCCGGCGCCCCGGTTACCGCGACCGCCGGCTGCTGTCGCTGCTCAGCGAGGGGCGGCTGCGGCGGGTGCTGGGGCACCTGCTCGACGAGGAGGAGTTCTTGAGCCCGTTCGGGATCCGTTCGCTCTCCCGCTATCACCTGGCCCATCCGTACACGCTCCACCTGGGGGGCCGGGAGCTCCGGTTCGAGTATCTGCCGGCCGAGTCGCAGAGCGGAATGTTCGGGGGAAACTCGAACTGGGGCGGCCCGATCTGGATGCCGCTGAACGGCCTTCTGATCCGCGCGCTCATCAATTACTACGGTTACTACGGGCCCAGCTTCCGGGTGGAGTGCCCGACCGGCTCGGGGCGCCTGGCGACACTCTACGAGGTGGCCAAGGAGCTGACCGAGCGGTTGGCGGCGATCTTTCTGCGCGACGAGAACGGCAGGCGCCCGGTCTTCGGGCAGACGCCGAAGTTCGCCGACGATCCGCTCTGGCGCGATCACCTGCTCTTCTACGAGTACTTTCAGGGAGACAACGGCGCTGGCATCGGCGCCAGCCATCAGACCGGATGGACCGGCCTCATCGCCTCGCTGCTCCACTACTTCGCGACCGTCTCCCCGACCGAGGCGCTCAACCTCTGGTCACCGCCCGAAGCGCGCCCGACGGTCAGCGCCGCCTCGACGGCGCGCCGCAGGAGCTCCCGCGGCGAGCGCCGACCCTGAGACGAAAAGAAGCCGAGGCACCACAGACCGCGTGAGGGAGCATTTCCGCGCGGGTCTCTGGCGCCTCGGCTGGCGTGCCCCTGTGCTGCCTCCCGTCGGCTCAGAACTCGAAGCCGAGGCGGGCGCTGGCGTTCCAGTTCTGCATCGAGTTGTTGCTGCTCGTCACCCGATCGAACATCGTGTCGTCGAAGACGGCGCGGTAGGTTCCGCGGATGTCGACCAGGAACGACTTGGCCGGCCGGATCGAGATGCCGGCGCCCAGCGGCACCGTGCCGACGTCATCCGAGGCGAGGACGCTGGAGGTGTAGCTGTTGGCGTTGTTGGTGATCTGGTAGTGGGTCCACCCGGCGCCGCCGAAGACGTACGGCTGCACCATGTAGTTCGTGAAGTTGAGCCGCAGGTCACCCTCCACCCCGTTCCCGATGAGGCGCGAGTTGGTGGCCAGCCCCAGCGCTTCGATGCTCTGCGCCGAGCCGACGTACGCCCCCTCGATGGCGATCGGGAGCCGCGACCCGAAGACCATCCGGGCGTCCCAGGCGCCGCCGGTGTTGACCGTGTTCCGCACCGCGCTGTCGATGAAACCGACGGCGCCACCGCCGACCAGCGCTTCGATGCCGAGCCGCGACGGCGGCGTGTCATGGTGAACGACCGCTTCCGCCTGCGGCACCGGCTCGTACATGGGGGCCGGCGGCGGCGCGGGCGCCACCGGCGGAATGATGGCCACCGTCGGAGGGGGCAGCGGCGGCGCGACCGGCTCGGGCGGCGCGACCGGTTCGGGCGGCGCGACCGGCTCCGGCGGCGGCACGAGCTCCGCCACCGGCTTGGGGACGTCGCAGGTCTTGACCGTCACGACGCGGGCGTCGGCTCCGGTATGGACCTCCGACTCCTCGCCCTTGCCCGCGACCGTGATGCGATCCGGGGGGACACCCTTCTCGACGAGGAAGTCCTCGGCCGCCTGCGCGCGACGCTCGCTGAGACGCTGGTTCGCCGTTGCCCCTCCTGTCTTGTCCGTGTAGCCGTTGAGGCGCACCGTGCGCTGGTCACCGTTGTGGAGCCAGGTCGCGACGCCGCTCAGCGCCCCGCGTCCGTTCTTGTCGATCTCCGATTTCCCGAGGGCGAAGTTGACCGTGACACCCGAGTCCTTGCAGACGGGGACGGCCGCGGCGGCGGTTGTGTCGTCGGAGCTTGCCGCTCCCTCCATCGGCTGTGCCACAGCCAGCCCACCGAGCATCAATACCGCGAACGGCGCCGCTCCTCTCACCGCTCGCCACACTCCGTTGACGTTGTTGCGCATGGTTTGTACCTCCCTGATCCCGAATCTGGGATCGGACCCGCCGAGGCTGGGACCGAATACGCAAACCCCGCACACAAACAGTTGGCGCCCTGTGCGGGCGGGCCGGCGAAATACACCGTTGCCCGATGGCCCCCCCGCATCCAGGAACGCAGCTTGTGTCCATGACGCCCCAGGGAAGACTCCGCCCACATTCGACGCCGAGGACGCCGGCGTGAGGCGCCCGCCGGCACCGACGCCCGCCGTGCGGAACCTCGCTTTCATTCGAAGTCTCACCATCGTCTTGCTGTTGGCCGCTCTCCCGCTCGCCTGCGCCGCGCGCATGGGGAAGAACGCCGCCGCGGGTGCCATGGCGGAGATGAAGCAGCAGCAATCCGAAAGCGGCGGGCCGCCGCCGGCGAGCGTCGCCGCGGGGAACTTCGTCGCCGGGGCGATGGCGGCCCTCGACACGCCCGAGCAGCAGGCGCGGATGCAGCGCCTCGTCTCGCAAGCCGCGGGCGGGGCGATGGCGGCCCTCGACACGCCCGAGCAGCAGGCGCGGATGCAGCGCCTCGTCTCGCAGACCGTCGCCGCCGTGACCCGCTCGGTCGTCGAGGGCTCGAGCGCCGAGCTTTCGCGGGCGATCGCCGCCGTGACCCGCTCGGCCGTCGAGGACGCCAGCGCCGAGCTGGTGGCCCAGCTCGGCCCGAACGGATCGGGTCCGCTGGCGGTCGGCCTGTCGCAAGCCGGCGAGCGCGTTTCGGCTTCCGTCGTGGGTGGCGTCGCAGGCGGCGTGGGAAACGAGCTGGCCGCGCTGGTCCCCGAGTGCAGCGGACCGAACCGGGCCGCCTGTCTCGAGCAGCGGCTGCAACAGACGACGCGAACGACGGCCGCGACGTTCACCAAGGGAGTCCGCGACAGCCTCGGCTGGCAGCTGCTGTTCGTCGCCTTCGTGCTGGGTGTTCTGGGCGGCGCGCTCGGATCGTGGCTCTGGTCGCTGCGCCAGGTGCGCCGCAGCTGGCGGACGGCCTGACGTCGTTTACCTGGCGGTCAATTGACGCCGCGACGCCGGCGCGGCAGCTGGGCTACTTGGCCGAGGCGCTCGGCTTGATCGACGCCCCCAGCGCCTCGCGGTAGCTGATCTGGACCATCTGGCCGGCCTGCAGCGTTTCGAGCTTCTTCTGCAGCGCCGGGTCGTAGACCGTCACCGTCCGGACGTTCCCCTTCGGCCCCTTGAAGGTCACCCTGTTCATCACCTCGTCCACGCTCACGACCTCGACCGTGGCGCTGATCTGGCGGCCCGCCGTCGCCACGCCGGGATCGCCCCCGCGTTCGCCGCCGGCGGTCTCGGTGATGCTCGACTTTGGTCCGGGCGGCATCAACGCGACGGCGATCGACTCAGAGTAATCGACGTCGACGTGATCGCCCACCTTGAGCGTGTCGAACGACTTCATGTCGGGCGGGACGCCCAGCGTCCGCGCGTCGCCGTCGGCGTTTTGCAGCGTCACGCTGCGCGTGGTGCGGTCGATCGACGTCACCACGACCGTCTCCTGAATCCGCCGCCCGGCGGTGGGGATGGTCGTCCCCGAGGCCGCCCGCCCGAAGCCGCCGCAGAGCGCCACCGTCAGAAGGCCGCTGGCGATGCCGATCATTGCCCTACTTCGTCCGCCTCGCATGCTCATGTTCACACCACCTTCCGCACAAAGGTAAGGCCCGGCGGCGTTCAGTGCGCGGCCCGGGAGCGGCCGAAGGCGTCCATGCGCCCCCACACGCCGGGGATGTCGAGCAGCTCGATCCGTCCCAGGGGCTCCGGAATTGCGGGGTCGATGATCAGGTGCAGGCCGTCCGACTCGAGGCCGAGCAGCGTGCGGATGAGCAGCAACGGCGCGCCGGTGGCCCAGGCCTGCGGGCTGCACGCCGTCGGGTATTCCACCGGAAAGTGGGTCTCCGATCGGGGGTAGCCGCCGAACGCCTCGGGGAGCCGGCCGCCGAACAGGTCGGCCGCCTCGAGCATGGCGCGGGAGAGGCGGGCCGCCTCGGCGCGGTGGCCGTACTGGCGCAGCCCCCAGGCGATGAAGGCGGTGTCGTGCGGCCAGACGGTGCCCACGTGGTAGCCGATGGGGTTGTAGGACCCCTCGCTGCTGGCCATGGTGCGGATGCCCCAGCCGGAGAAGAGTGCGTCGCTCATCAGGTGCTTGACGCAGCTTTCGGCCTTGTCGTCGTCGGCGATGCCGCTCCAGAGCAGATGGCCGATGTTCGAGGTGAGCGAATCGACCTTGCGCTTGTGGCCGTCGAGCGCCAGCGCGAAGAAGTTCCGCTCGGGGATCCAGAAGTCGCGGTTGAACCGCTGTTTGAGGTCGGCGGCCTCGATCTCCAGCTGCTTGGCCCAGGGCGCGTCGTTCCAGACCTCGCGCGCCAGGCGCGCCACCCGGCGCTTGGCGTCGTAGACGTAGCCCTGCAGCTCGCAGGTGGCGCGCGGGGTCTGGGCGATCGTTCCGTCGGCGAAGGCGATCGAATCCCAGGAGTCCTTCCAGCACTGGTTGTCGAGCCCGGTTTCCTTCACGCGACGCTCGTATTCGACGTAGCCGTCGTGGTCGCGATCGCCATAGCGATCGATCCAGGAGATCGCCGCGCGCGCTTCTCGCTCGAGCTCGACAGCCAGCGCGCGGTCTCCGGTCCAGCGCACGTACTCCTCGAGCACGATGAGGAACAACATCGTGCTGTCGGCGGCGCCGTAGTAGGGGGAGTGCGGCCGCTCCTCGAAGGCGGTCATCTCGCCCAGCCGCAGCTCGTGCAGGATCTTCCCCGGCTCCATGTCGCGAAACGGATCCTCCTGTCGCGCCTGGAACAGCGCCAGCGTGCGCAGCGTCGAGGCGGCCAGCTCCGGCGCGAAGGGGATGGACTGGAAGCTGGTGATGAGGCTGTCTCGCCCGAAGACCGCCATGAACCAAGGGAGCCCGGCCGCCGGGAGCGCGCCGGGTGTGAGTCCGGTGCGAAAGCGCAACGCCGCCAGATCGATCAGGCTGCGGCGATAGATCAGCTTCAGGGGTTCCCAGGACGAGACCAGCCTGGGGGCGTTGGCCACCCAGGCCTCGACATCGGCCTTGCTGCGGGTCTCGCCGCTCCCGGCGGCGCGGTTCGACGCTGTGACGTCGAGGGAGACCGTCCAGGAGGTCCGGGGCGGCAGATGGATGTGAAAGCGGAATCCGTGCTCGCTGATCTCCCCCTTCTGGCTGGCCGAGATGTAGGTCTCGCGCACGAACCGATCCCGCTTGTACCCCAGCGTCAGCTGGTCGTTGGTGGCCTTCGAGTAGAGCTCCCCCTTCTTGGTGAGCTTGTCCTTGACCTCGAACAGATCGGCGAAGTCGGCGGCCGCGTCCACCTGAACGTCGAGGTCCATCGCTTTCTTGTCGTGGTTCCAGACCAGGATCTCCTCGTGAAAACCCTTGTCGACGGCGCGCTTGCGGGCGACCGACAGATGGGAGTCGACGTAGATGGTGCTGGTGGTCACCGCCTCGAAGAACTGCACCTGGAAGTACTCCTGCTCGTCGACCGAGAGCACCGAGGGGCGAATTCCGTTGACGGTCAGGATCCAGCGGGAGAGGAAGCGGGTGTCGTCGAGGAACAACCCTTGAGCGTCGACCGGCGAGGCGTCGATGTCACCGCGTCGATCGCTCACCACGAAGGAGTTGCCGTCCAGGATGCTGACCGTGTTGAGTGACATCGTTATTGTCCCTTTCCGTCGAAGGTGGTCTGCGTGAACGGCGAGCCGGCGCGCAACCCGTACACGATCTTCACGCCCCGCTCGCGATCGCCCTGGAGCCGGCCCAGGCTCTGGAGCGCCATCACCACCGGGTTGATCTGCCCCCGCAGGAGCTTGATGAGGGTGTCGCGCGTCGCCACCACGGCGGTCACGTCGACCGGCCCTCCGTCGGGCAGCAGCCTGGCACGGCCGTTGTCGACGTCGAGCACGCCGACCGGCTGGTCCCCGATGACCAGCCGCATCCGCCCCACGATTCCCTGCAATCCGGGCGCGTCCCCCTCCAAGATCCCCTGCGCTCCCAGACTCTCGACGTTTTGGTTTTCCATCACGCTCCTTTCTCCACTCTCAGCGCGGGGGATTGACGACGACGTAGGTGACGCCCGATCCGGCGTAACGCGGCTGGTACCAGGTGCTGCCGCACTGCTGGTAGCTGACGTTGCCCACCACGACCGCGCTGCACGAGGGGGGAATCGAGTGGACGACGGTCCCCACCGCCACCGCGGTCGCCACTGCCGCCGTGGTGACCACCGCCGCCCGCGCGACGGGGTGGACGGGGCGGTAGTTGACGGCGGTGCGAACGACGACCACTGCGTTCCCGGCGCGCGGCGCCAAGCCCACCGCGGCCAAGAACAGCGCCAGCGCCAATCCCCGCGGTCCCCGCCTTCCGGTGCTGCTTCTTGTTCGGTTCATTGCCCGTCTCCTTCTTTATTGATGCGAGCCCGTCCGCCCGGGGATGTCGAAATCGATCCGGTGCGCCTCGGGTGGTGGGGCGAAGGTGAACAGATCGTCGGAGAGCTGTGGCGAGAGGTCCCAGCTCAGAACCATCCCGTGCTGCGGCCGCGATCTTTCCGAGGTGGTGGTGATGACCATCTTGCGCGGCAGCGGGCGCGGTCCCTGTTCGATCCAGAGCTCCCAATCGACGTCCTTCTGGCGAAAGGCATAGTGGTCGCAGGCCGTCCCTTCGACCGTCGAGACGCCGACCACGCTGGCCGCGGTGATGTCGCCGGTCCCGTCGTGCTCCGTTCCCCAGTAGAAGAGATCGGCCAGCGGCAGATCGATCCCGTAGCGCTTCTCGGTGACGTCCTTCAGCTCGGCCAGCGTGCCGGGCGCCTCGAACGAGGCGTAGTAGCCCAGGCGTTCGCCGAAGATCGTGAACGATTTGCCGTCGTAGTAGATCTGCTCGTCCCGTCGATCACCCCGCACGTTCATGCGCATTCGATCGGGGCGCCGGACCAGCAGCTCGACGGTCCCGCCGAACTGCACCTTCTGGCCCGAGGCCAGCAGATCGTCCGTGGTGACGCTCGCCCGCACCGAGAACTTCTGCTGGTCGCGCAGGAACTCGCCCATCCTGCGGAGCGCGGCCAGGGCTTCGGGGTCGACGGCCGGCTTGGCCGCCGACTTCGCCTCCGCCGTCCGGGGCCGCGTTCCCGGGCCCAGCGTCAAGCCGGCTGCGGCCACGATCGTCACTGCCACCAGTTGAGCTCTCATGTCTGCCTCCCGGCCCAATACGGTCCAAGCGCCGGCCATGCCTTCCCGAGGGTGCCAAGAGCATCAGTCGGGCCGTCGGCACGGCATGCAAGACCCGGCTCCATAGCCGCAAGGTTGCATCGGTGAGCTTGCAGGGATTGTTGAGGCAGCCGAGCGTCACGTAGCCGCGCTCGAGGGCCGGCAGCGGGTTGACGTGCGGCTCCCTGGTCAGCGGGTCATAGCACCAAAAGGAGTCGGGAAGGCGAATGGTGCGCTCGCTGTAATGAGTCTCGAATCCTTCTGGATCCAATCGCGGATCGCTGATGCGAAAATCCATGGCGTCGATGCCGGTGGTCCCGGGATAGGCAAGCCAGGCCGCTTGAACGGTGAGCAGCTTTTAAGGCAAAAGTCAGCGGCCTGCCCCTGGCCATGTGCATGGTGAGATCCACGAGAATGTCGATGTTGTCCGCGCGAATGGTGGCGGCGAGCGCGGCGTCGTCCAAGGCGCGTACGTCGCGCCAGACATCGGCCTGTTTCGTGAGCCGGCGTGTCCGCTCGTCCGGGCGTTCCACGCTGGAATAACAGTAAATTTCGAACGCGCCACGATCGTGATGCGAGAGAAGCGGCGTGGTGAACAGCGTCTGACAGTGCTCGCGGAAATCCGGCGACACGTAGCCTATGCGCAGACGGCGCGGGGACCCATCCGGCCGAGCTTGCGGCTCGAGGCGTTCCAGGCCACCGAAGCGCGTGTTCCATCGCAGGCATTCCTCGAGGATGGGCCCCGGCTGCGTGGCTTGAAAGCTGAGCGCATAGGCC
>CAVRRT010000115.1:0-9573 GCA_963723305.1 uncultured Pseudomonadota bacterium | reverse complement strand
CTGCCAACCAACGGCGTCAAGCTCTATGCGCGGCTCTGGTCGCGCATCAACGGCAACTGGCAATCGAACGACTACACCTTCACTGAATCCGGTTCGCCGGTTCTCGCCCGCTCACTTCGCCCGCTCCGTCCAGCGTGCTGAGTGGACTCGAGCGCGATGTTCCAGTGGACTGCTGGCGGCGGGCCCACCCAGTATGAGCTGTGGCTCGGCACCACGGGTCCTATCTCAGCTCGAGAACAGCGCCACCGGTACGGTGGTCCAGCTGAAGCAGCGGCGATTCTTTGCCGAGCCGGGCGCCGCCGCGCGCGGGTCGGCCACCCGCTGGCTGGTGCCCGTCGTCCTCAGGTTCCGCGACGGCGTCGGCATCAAGGAGCAGCCGGTCCTGCTGGCCGAGGAGTCGGCGCGGATCACTCTCGCCGCCGAGGGAGAGGTCGCCTGGTGCCTCGGCAACGCCGAGTCGCGCGGCTTTTACCGCACCGCCTACGATCCGGAGACGCGCGCGCGGCTCCTCCCGGCGCTGGGCGAGCTGCGTCCCGCCGAGCGGGTGAACCTCATCTCGGACGCCTGGGCCCTGGTGCGGGCGGGCGAGGCGCCGATCGACGGCTTCCTCGATCTCGTCGCCAGCCTGCGCCACGAGACCGACCACGTCGTGCTCGACGAGCTGGCCGGAAAGTTGTCGGTGATCGAACATCGCTTTCTCGCCGACGCCGATCGGGATCGCTTCGGCGCGTTCGTCGCCGATCTGTTCGGCGCGCAGGCCGCGGCGCTCGGCTGGGCGCCGGTGGGCGGCGGCGTCGAGGACGACGAGGTGCGGCTGCGCCGCGCGGTGCTGCTGCGCGCGCTGGTGCTGCTCGCCCGCGAGCCGGGCGCCGTCGCGGAGGCGGCCAAACGACTGCCGCCGCCGGAGCAGGACGATCCGGCGAGCACCGCCGCGCCCCCGGCCGTGAAGCTCGATCCGAACCTGCTCGACGTCGTGGTCACCGCGGCGGCCCGCGGCGCCGATGAGGCACGCTTCGACGACCTGCGCGCGCGCGCGCGCAGCGACGCCGATCCAGCGGCCAAGCGCCGCTACCTGCACGCGCTGGCACGGGTCGAATCGCCGGCGATGGCGGCGCGGGCGGTGGAGTTGGCGCTCGGCCCCGAGGTCCCGATGCAGGACTTCTCCTCTTATCTCGGCGTGCTGCTCGGCAACCGCGCCGCCCGCGACGCAGCCTTTCGCCTGATCCACGATCGCTGGGCCGAGACGCGCGCCAAGGCCGACTCGCCGATGATCCTGCGCCGCCTCGTCGAGGCGCTGGCGACGCTCCCCGAGCGCAGGCACTTCGACGAGGTACGCGCTTTCCTCGATGCGCATCCGATCGACGGCGCCAAGCAGGCGACGGCACAAACCCTGGAACGGATGCAGATGGACGCCGACCTTCGCGATCGCATCATCGGCCCGGTCGGCGCCTGGCTGCGCGGCCGAGGGGGTGCCACGCGCGATCCAGAGGCCGGCGTGGGACGGCCGGGAGGCCTCCTGGCGGCGGCGCTGACGGCGGCGGCGGTCTTCTTCATCGGGCAGCAGGTGATCCCGCGACACGTGCCGACGCCGCTCCCCCCTCCGCCGGCCGTCCCCGCCACGGCACCAATGCCGGCGCTGCCGGTGCCGGGTCCGACCACCGACGCGGCGGCGCTCGCCGGCACCGACGGTCACGCGGCGACGGTCACCGACGCGGCGGCGCACCTCGACGCTCCCCCCGCGCGCCTCGGCGCGGCGCCGGCGGGCGACGCCGCAGCACCTCCCCCCAAGGCCGCTCTGCCCCACGAAGACGATGCGGTTCCACCGGCCGGACCGCACGCCGACCGCAAACCGTCGGCCAGCGATGAGCGCACGCCGCCTGCCCCCGTGACCCCAACGACCTCCGCCTCGGCGCCCGACAAGAACGCCGAGAAGCAGTCCGACAAGGACCTGGCGCGCGAGGCCTGGCGGCGGAATCTCCCCGACGTCAGCACCGACGGACAGCGCGTGACGCTGCTCATCCCGCTCAAGGGCTCGATCGCGGGGGCGAGCTTCCACGTCACCAACCGCCCACACGCCGTGATCGTCAAGCTCCCCCAGGCCGCCTCGATGGTCACCATGCGGCTCTACCGGATCGAGCGCGACGGCTTCCGTCTGGTCAGGATCAACCAGGCGGAGAAGGACGCCAAGGCGGCGGACGGCACCGAGCTCAGGATCAGCCTCGCCGATTCCGGCGTGGTCCCCCAGGTGGAGATCAAGGACGACTTCGTGCGCGTCACGGTGCGCCGCCCGAGCGAGTCGCCTTCGACCGCCGCGCCGCCGACCACCCCGGACGCCGCGAGCGAATAATCGTCGGATGCCAGGTCGGATGCCAGGTCGGACGCCGGGTCAGACGCCAGGTCGGACGCCAGGTGGCGTGCCAGGCGAGGTGTCAGCGGCCAGCGTCAGCCGGCCGCGTGGACCTGCAGCCAGCTGTCGACCTCCGCCAGCTTGACCTTGATCTCCGCCTTGGCGTAGCTCGCGCGCGCCTCCACGGCCAGCGTGTGCGCCCGAGCCCGATCTCGCCCTGACTCCCAAAGAGCGCGCGCCAGCGCGAAGCGCGTCTCGGCGCGCCGCGAAGGATCGGTCTCCTGTGCCTCGCGGATCTTGAAGGCGCGCTCGAGCGGCATGATGGCGCTCGAGGGGTCACCGTCGGAGAGGTAGCTGACGCCGATCCCGGTGAGCGCGTAGGCGAGGTTGCGGTTGTTGAGGCCGAGCTCGCGCTCCCAGATGATGCGCGCCTTTTCGAACGAGGCGCGCGCGTCGCGCGATCGGCCGAGGGCATTCAAGATCTCGCCGCGGTTGTTGAGCTGGGTGGCGAGATCGGGGTGCCCGGCGCCGAGCCCGTTCTCCAGGATCTCGATCGATCGGTCGACGTGCTCGAGCGCCTCCTGGTTGCGGCCGAGCGCGGTGAGGACGACCGACAGGTTCCCCTCGGAGATGCCGACGTCAGGGTGGTCAGGCCCCAGCGCCTTTTCCTTGAGCGCCAGCCCCTGCTGTTGCATGCGCAGCGCCGCCTCCCACTCCCCCTGAATTTCGTAGAGCCCGCCCAGGTTGTTGAGCAGCCAGGCGTGCAGGAGGTCGTGCCCGCCCAGGCGTTGCAGGATGGCGTCGGCGTACTTGGCCCATCGTTGCGCATCGACGTAGCGCCCCTCCTGATAGCCGACGACCCAGACGAGATTGGTGGCGTCGTCGGCGCGCACCTCGTCGTCGCGCGAGGCGTCCGCCGCCAGGTAGGAATCGATGAGCGCCTTCTCCGCTGCCTGCGCGTCGTCCGACTTGCTGTACATCATCCCGATGGCCGCCAACGTCTCGGCGATGAGCGGCTGGTACCCGAGCGCGCGCACCTCCTCGAGGCGGCGCGGCGCGTCCTTGAGCCCTTCGCGGTAGCGGCCCGAGTCGTAGAGCGCCTTGACGCCGGCGAGCTGGTGGCGCAGCTCCCCCACCCGGGCGCGCGTCGTGGGATCCTCGGGGGGGCGCACGACCGATCGCAAAAGTGGAACGTCCGCGCAACGGTTGAGCGACGCCAGGTTGTTGGCGGCGCTGACGGCGTTCTCCACCACCTCGCCATTCGCATCACCGAACACGTCGGTGAGCGCGCGCAACCCTCCCAGGCGCTCCTGCAGGCAGGTCATTCGCAGATCGAGCACCTCCGCCGACTGCTCGCCCCGCTCCGACGTCGCCTCGCAGGCCTCGCGGTACATCCGTGCCCAGCTCTGCGCGTAGCCGGTCAGGATGCGGCTGACCGTGGCGTAGACCTCGTTGGCGTAGCTCTTGCCGGTGTGCAGGAACGCCGCGTGGATCGCCGCTTGCCGCGCCGGCTCGGGCTCGCCGGCTCCGGACAGATCCCACACGCCTGCCAGGCGGGCCGGCCCGGCGCTGCAGATCGGGTTGTGGTTGGCCAGGCTCTGATGCACCCCCACGGTGAGCGCCACCGGCACCAGGGCAATGCCGGCCGCCACCAGGAACCGGCGGCGGGCGGCGTTGGGGTTCTTCCCCAGCGCCTCGATCAGATCGTGCATCGACGGGTAGCGCTCCTCTGCCTGGGCGCGCAGCCCGCGCAGCAGGACCTTTCGCACCCAGAGCGGCACCTTCGAGCTCGCCGGTGCCTCCTTGACCTGCCCCTGCACCACCGCGGTGGTCAGCGCGAACATGGTGTTGCCGGTGAACGGGCGGTCACCGTAGAGAGCCTCGTAGAGCGCCACGCAGAAGCTGAACTGGTCCGTCCGCGCGTCGGTCGGGGTGCCGAGAAACTGCTCCGGCGCCATGTAAGCCGGTGTCCCCATCATCGCGCCGGTGCGCGTGAGCTGAACCTCGAACATGCCGGACGACGACTGGGCCTCGCTCGCCGGAGGCGGTGTCGTGGGATCGGTCGGCGGCCCGTTGAGCAGGATGGTCGTCATCTGACCGTCGCCGTCGGGGCCCGGGCCATGCTCGGCGATGGCGATGGGGATGCGCCCCGGCGTGGTGGTTCGTTCCTTGTCCGGCCGCTCGGCTGGCTTGTCCGTCACCTGGCGCGCCAGCCCGAAGTCCATGACGCGGACCTCGCCGTCGCGGCCGACCATGACGTTGTCCGGCTTGAAGTCGCGGTGAACCAGCCCCTTTTCGTGCGCGGCGATGAGACCGCGCCCGGCGGCCCGGAACACGCGCAGCACCTCCTGCCAGCTCCGCGGATGGGCCGCCAGCCAATAGGTGACGGTGTTCCCCTCGACGAACTCCATGGCGATGAACACCTGGTCGCGGAAGGTCCCCACGTCGAACACCACCACCACGTTCGGGTGCGAGAGGCGGGCGATGGCCTGCGCCTCGCGCAACGTGCGCTGCCGCCCTTCGTTCAGCGAGACGCCGTTGCCGGGCTTGACCCGCAACAGCTTGACCGCCACCTTGCGGTCGAGCTCCGGGTCGTACGCCGCGTAGACCTCCCCCATCCCGCCGCGGCCGACCAGACCGAGCACGACGTAGCGGCCGATCGTCGCCCCGCGAACGAGCGGCGTCGGCGCGTGTTCGGGGGGCGCGGTGGGGGGAGCCTCGGTCGACATGGACGGTCCTGCGGGCCTCCACATCGACGGATCGCCGACCCGATTTGAGGGGAAGATTTGAGCCTGGGCCCAGACAGTGCGACGCTACGACTCGCCAAGGAGCCCCGCTTGATGTTAGTGAAGGGTATTCGTCCGTGACCCCGCTGCACCTCGATCTCCCTCTCACGGTCTCGCCCGCGATCGTCTCTCCGACGCGTCGCCTATTGGAGGCGAAGCTGGCGCCGGTGCTGGACGACGAGGACGCCGTGTTCCGCGTGGCGATGACCGCGCACGAGCTGCTGGAAAACGCCGCCAAGTACGCCTCCGACGGGAAGGCCCGCCTCGAGGTGGACGTCTCGCCGCGGGGCGACGATGCCGTCATCCGCGTGGTCGTGACCAACACCTCGAGCCGCGAACACATCGATAACCTGGGCGCTTGCTACGCCGAGATGAACGCGGAGCGGGACGCAATGGCGCACTACTTCACGTTGATGCGCCGCAATGCCCGCATTGGCTCCGTCTCGCGCCTCGGCCTGGCCCGCGTGCGCGCCGAGGGGGAGATGGACATCCAGGTCGACATCAGCGGCGAGACCGTCAAGGTCGTGGCGTCGGGGATCGTCGTCCGCACCTGAAATCCCCGCCAACCGAGCCGCAACTACATCAACCACATTCACACACGTTGCCGCATAAGGGGACCCCTTAGCTCCAAGGTCGGATGATTGGGGTAAAGCTGTGTGAAAAGGCGCTTGTCAAATAACGACAGCAGCCGATAATAGAGGCTCGTATCCCCCCACCCCCCACGTGGAGGTCGTTTTCGATGCGGTCTAAGTTGTTTGTTTGCGCCGCGCTCGCGGGCACCTGTCTCTTCGGCGCCTGGTCTCCCGTCGCGCGGGCGGCTGATCCGAAGGCCAAAGGCAAAAAGGCGAAGTCCGGCGACTCGCTCAGCGACGACAAGGTCATGAGCAAGCAGATGCAGTGGGAGGACTCCGTGATGGGGCCCGACGACAAGCGGGACGAGCTGGACAAGATCGCGCGCGCGCAGGCCATCAACAAAGCGGCCGCCGAGAAGGCCGCCAAAGAGAAAGAGAAGGCCGACGCGCAGGCCGCCAAGGAGGCCGCCGCCCCGAAGCCGCAGACCACCAAGCGGGGCGGCGAGGTCGCGCTGCCGACGCTGCCCGACGAAGACTCGAGCCAGGGGAACAAAGCCAAGGGGAAGTCGAGCGACATCTCGCCGAAGCTCGAGACCGCCGCCGCTGCCGCGCCCCCACCGCCCGTCAAGCACGGCGACGACAAGTTCATCGACAAGCTCCTGAAGGACGATGGCGGCTCCAAGAGGAAGAAGGCCTCGGCCGCCGACGACAAGGAGCTCGACGACCTGTTGGCCGTCGAGAAGCCGAAGCCGGCGCCGACGAAGGGCAAGAACAAAAAGGACGACGTCGACAGCCTGCTGCTCTCCGCCGACAAGGCGCCGCCGATGCCGGAGAACCACGTCAAGCACGAGACTCCCGAGTGGGCCAAGCCCGAGATCGCTTCGACACCCGTCGAGGCGCCGCTGCCGGTGCGGCCGCAGCCGAAGCGCGACGATGGAATCATTCACGTCGTGCAGGGAGCCGCGCCGGTCGGACGCCCAATGGTGCCGGCCCGCAAGACGGCGGTCGCCTCAGCGCCACCTCCGCCCGCGCGAACGTCGAGCGTCGCGACGCGTTCCTCGGCGGGGCGCCGGCAGGCAGCGCCCGCGGGAAACTGGGACGATCCGTTCGCCGCCAGCGGGCCCAAGAAGACGGTGGCGGCCCGCGAGACCCACGACGACAGCGGCGCCGATGATCTGGACGGCCTGTCCGCGGCGCCTCGGCGGAGGGCTGCTCCGGCGGGCCGCGGCGCCCGCGGCGACGACGCGAACGACTCGCTCAAGGACAACGCCAAGGCGACCGGCGGCACCCGGCGTGCGCCCCCCGCCGCCAAGCCCAAGTGGAAGGACCCGTTCACCGAGAGCGAGGCGCCCGCACCGACACGTGCCGTGATCGCCACCCGCGAGCCGAAGGGCAAAAAGAGCGAGGGCGAGTCTTCAAAGTGGGACGTGGCCGAACGGCACGAGGCCCAGGCGGCCTCCGAATCCCCGCGCAGCGGTCGCTGGGGTGTCCTCAAGAAGCGCGCCCACTGAGGGGCCGCGAGCGCCCTTTCTAGCCCATCCGTTTTCGGCTAGAGTTCCGGCATCCCGTTTTGGAGATGCCCTTGTCGTCGAAGCGCTCAGTGAGCCTGTTGTCGAGGTGGGCCGTCCGCGTTCCGGCAATTCTCCTGCTGCTGGCATCGGCGCCCCTTTGGGCGGCTGACGACGCCAAGACCCACTACCAAAACGCGACCGCGCACTTCGCCATCGGCGAGTATCACGAGGCCGCGATCGAGTACGAAGAGGCCTTCAAGCTCAAGCAGGATCCGGCCATCCTGTTCAACGCCGCGCAATCCTTCCGGCTGGCAGGCGACAACCAGAAGGCGCTCCTCCTCTACAACAACATCATCAAGCTCTACCCCGGCACGCAGTACGCAAAGGACTCACGCGATCGGATCGAGAAGCTGGCCAGCGCGCCGGCGGCCACAGCGCCCCCCGCCGCGGCCACGCCGCCCCCGGCAGTGACGTCGCCGCCACCCGTCACGCCAATCGCGCCCCCAGTCGCAACGGCGGCGCCGCCGCCCGGAGCCGCTCCGGCGCTTCCACCGCCACCGGGCGCGGCGGCGGTGGTGGTCTCATCGCCGCCGCCGAGCGGGAGCGAGGAGAAGCCGGTCTACGCGCGCTGGTGGTTCTGGACCGCCGCCGGGGTCGTGGCCGCCGGCGCGGTGATCGCCATCATCGTGGCCTCGTCGCGCGGAAGCGCCGGCCCCTGGAACAACACCGACAACGTTCAAGGTCTGGTGCCCTGATGAAGCGCTTCCGTATCGGTGCGCCGTTTGTTGGCCGGCTGGCGATCGCCACGATGACGCTCCTCGCCTGCAGCAAGCCGGCGCCGACGCCGCCCGTCGCCTTCGGCGTCAACCTCACCATCGACGCCACGAAGCTCTCCCCCACCGCGCTGAAGACGGTGGCGGACGGCCTGCTGGTGGTGAGCGGTGCCGAGACGCAGATCAAGCAGTTCCCCGTGGTCCCGCAGATCTCCAGCGGCCAGCTCACCTTCAGCTACCTCCCTGCGACGGGCACCACCGGGTCGTTGAGCTTCGAGTTCGACGCGCTCGACGGCTCGGGAGCGATCCTGGGCAGCGGCACCGCCGGCCCCATCAAGCTGGTCGCTGGCGAGGCTCGCCCGGCGACCATCACGCTGGCGCCCGCCAGCGGCACCTCGGAGGGACTCGGCTCGAAGTGCACGGCCAGCACGGAATGCGGCAGCGGCTTCTGCACCGACGGCGTCTGCTGCCAGAGCGCCTGCACGGACGTCTGCGCGAACTGCGCGCTGAAGGGCACCACCGGCCTCTGCACGGGCTACCCGGCTGGCACGGACCCGGAGGGCGAGTGCGCCGGGTCCTCGACAATGACCGGCACCGGCGGCAGCACCGGCAAGGGCGGAGGCGCCGGCGCGGGCGGAGCCAACGCCGACGGTGGGACCAACAGCGACGCAGCAACGGACGCGGAGACGATCATCCCGCCCGACGGCGGAATCGTTGCGACTCCGGTTTCGTGCGGCGGCACGTGCAACGGCATGAAAGCCTGCGCCGCGTTCGCGATGGCTGGCTCCTCCTGCGGGACGCCTTTCTGCAACACGCGTAAGGACCTGGCCAGCCTGACCTGCGACGGTAAGGGCACCTGCGGGATCGGCCTCACCGACTGCACGGACGGCTACACCTGCGACTTCATCGCTAAGCCCGCAGCGACCTGCCGAACGACCTGCAACGCCAACACCGACTGCCTGGCCGGCTACTATTGCAACGGCACCACGAACGCCTGTGCCAACACCAAGAGCGACAGCCTCACCTGCGCGACGGACGCCGAATGCACCAGCGGCCACTGCGCGATCGCCAATGGATCGGGAGTCTGCTGCAACACGGCCTGTGACTCGCCCAACAGTTGCAACAACGAGGGCGCGGCCGGCAAATGCCAGTGTCCGGGCGTCGCGTGCAGCGCCAACGTCGCCTGCCAAATCTTCTACCAGGACGCCGATGGCGACGGGTACGGGAACAAGACCGGCACCATCGCTCTCGGAACGGCGGCAGCTGGCTGCGCCGGCACGCCTCCCTCGGGCTTCGTCGCCGACAACACCGATTGCGACGACAAAGACGCCAACGTCCACCCCGGGCAGACGGGGTGGTTCGGCACCGCGAGCAAGGGTATCGGCACTTTCGACTACGATTGCGACGGCACGCTGGAGAAGGATTTCGCCGAATATCCCGGTGGCTCTTGTACGTTCTGTCCCACCTGCGCGGCGGGCTGCGGGACGGCGGCCTCGGGGACCTGCGGGTCGGCCACCGCCCAGGCCTCGCTGGCCTGCACCGCGGAGGGGGGAATCTGCCTCACCAACCTGGAGACCGCGGCGG
>CAVRRT010000114.1:0-17720 GCA_963723305.1 uncultured Pseudomonadota bacterium | reverse complement strand
ACATGCTCGGTCCCCAGCCATTCGTAGAGCTGCCGCTCCTCATCCTCGAGGCCGCGGCGCGCGTCGATGAGGATCACGAACAGCGACAGCGAACGGCGGCTGCGCGTGTATCCCTCGATGAGCGGCTGCCAGGAGTTGCGCTCGCTGCGCGCGACCTTGGCGTAGCCGTAGCCCGGCAGATCGATGAGACGGATCTCGCCGACGGGCGCGCCACGGCCGAGCCGAAGCGCGAACATCACGAGCCCCCGCGTTCGCCCCGGGGTCTTCGAGGTGCGCGCCAGCCCCCGACGGCCGGCCAGCCGGTTGAGCAGCGTCGACTTGCCGACGTTGGAGCGCCCGGCGATGGCGATCTCGGGCGGGCCGTCGGCGGGCAACCCGGCCAGATTGCGCGCCTCGGCCACGAAGGCAGCGTCGGTGACGTCCGGAATCGTGAATGGCACGGCCCACTAGGGTAGCATTGGCCATCGTGGCGCGCGCTCTGCGGGTCTTTGGCCTGACCGGGGGGATCGGGGCGGGAAAGTCGACCGTGGCGGGGCTCTTCGCCGCCCGCGGCCTGCCGGTCGTCGACGCCGACGCGCTGGCCCGGGAGGTGGTGGCGCCCGGCGGCCCGGCCCACGCCGACGTCGCGGCGGCCTGGCCGGAGGTGATCGCCGCCGACGGCGGGGTTGACCGCAAGCGGCTCCGCGGCATCGTCTTCGCCGATCCGACGGCGCGCGCGCGCCTCGAGGCGATCACGCACCCGCGCATTGCCGCCGCCGCCGAGGCGCGGCTCGCGGCGCTGGCCGCCGAGGGCCACCGGCTGGCGCTGTATGAGGCGACGCTGCTGGTGGAGACCGGCCGCTGGCGCGACTTCGACGGCCTCATCGTGGTGACCGCCTCGCCCGAGACGCAGATCGGCCGGGCGATGGCGCGCGACGGACTGACGCGCGCGGAGGTCGAGGCGCGGATGCGCGCGCAGCTGCCGACCGCGGAGAAGGTCCGCCTCGCCACGCACGTCATCGACAACGACGGCGCGCGCGCCGCCACCGAAGCGCAGGTCGACGAGCTTCTGAAGAAGCTACGTTAGGTTGGGCTGCGGATAGCCGCGCCCCGGCCGGGCGAACAGGTAGCCCTGACAGAGATCGCCGCCCAGGGTGACCAGCATGTCGCGCTCCGCAGGCGTCTCGATTCCCTCGGCGACCAGCTGAATCCCGAGCTCGGTGCAGAGCGCGATGATCGACCGCACCAGCTTCTGTTTGACCGCCGAGGAGTCGATCCCCCGCACCAGCGACATGTCGACCTTGACCACCTCGGGCTCGAGCTGGGCGAAGCTGGTAAGGCCGGCGTATCCGGCGCCCAGATCGTCGATGGCGATCCGGTAGCCCAGGGTGCGCAGCCGGGTCACGCGCGACTGAAGCTCGTGGATCCGATCGAGCGCCGCGCGTTCGGTGATCTCCAGGACCACCTGGCTGGCGTATGGCGTGAGCGCCCCATCGTCCGAGTAGAGCTCCTCGTCTTCCAGATCGGCCGGGTGGAGATTGACGAACAGGTGAGCCCCCGGCGGCAGGTCCTTCAGTTGGAGCACCACGTGCTGCCGGATGATCCGCCCCAGCTCGGCGGCCCTGCCCAGGCGCTCGGCGGCGTCGAAGAAGTCGAGCGGGCTCCGCAGCGTCGGCTCCTCCGTCCGCAGCAGCGTCTCGTAGGCGAAGATGCTGCGCCCCGACCAGGAGATGATCGGCTGCGCGGCGACCCACAGCTTTTCGATCCCCGAGGCGAACCGCGCCTCGAGGCCCGCCCGATCGCCGATCGGCTTCCCCTCCAGCTCGCGCACCAGGGCCGCCTCACGCCGGACGCGCGCCAGCTTGTGCACGCCGACCGCGCGGGCGACGGCGTCCATCATCGTTTCGGGCGCGATCGGC
Source organism: uncultured Pseudomonadota bacterium (assembly GCA_963723305.1). Lineage (GTDB taxonomy): Bacteria > Myxococcota_A > Polyangia > Fen-1088 > Fen-1088 > JADGRB01. The sequence goes on along the minus strand of CAVRRT010000114.1, from coordinate 15,822 downwards.
TTGACCAGATAGCGAAACGCGCCGTACTCGATGGCCGCCAGCGCGCTCTCCAGCGCCGGGCTGCCGGTCATGAAGATCATCGGCACGTCGAGGTCGGTCTCGCGGATGGCGCGCAGGAGCGCCAGGCCGTCCATGTCGGGCATGGCGATGTCGCTGACGATGGCGTCGAACTGGCGCCCCTTGGCCAGCGCGGCCGCCTCGCGCCCGTCGTGCGCCACGCTCACCTTGTAGCCTCCGGCCGCCAAGGAGCGCGCGTAACCCCGCGCCGTGACTGGCTCGTCGTCGACGACCAGCACCTCGGCGGGGATGAGATTTCCTTTTACGGCGGCCCCGTGGCCATTCGTCTCGGCCACGGTCGCTTTGCCCTGCATCACCCCTCCCAATCGGCAGTCGGCGAGCTCGGCTTTAACCCAGAGACTAGATGATGCGGACCGCGCCGGCGCGGATGAGGCGGGCGGCGATCCGGAGCGCGTCGGTCGAACCGACGCCCGAGCCGTCGAACAGCTCCTCCAGCGTGCGGGTGCCGTCGATCCGACCGATCAGCGCGCGCTCGCGTTCGCCCAGGCGCGCCCGGGCGATCTCCGCGGAGCGCGGCGCCAGCACCGGCACGCCGCCGAGCGGCCCGACGTAGGCGCCGAAGACCCGCGCCAAGAGCGGCCGCGCCGGCTCGATCACCTCGACGATCCCTGGGGGCGGCGCCTCGTCCGCCTCACGCAACGCCCCTTCCGCCGCGTTCACCGCCGCCGTCAGGTCCCCTTCGTCGAGCGCTGCGCGCGCCAGATCGATCAGCATCGCCGCGCGCTGGCGCCAGGGGGCGATCCCCAGCTCCTCCGAGGAGGCCACCCGCCCCGACCCCGCGCCCAGCCGCTGCTTGTCCGAGTCGCCCACCCTCCGCGTGTGCTGCTCTTCTTCATCGCTCTCGGCCATTTGATCGCCGGCGTTGCCCGGGTGCCGGGCGTGCTGATCGGGCGCGGCCGGATCGCGCACGGCGCGAACGGCGGCGGACATCGTCCCGGGGATGGTGGGGCGGTCATCCTCCTTGTCCGAGAGCATGTCCTCGGCGATCTGCGCCGGAATCGGGGAGGTCAGCGTCACCCGGCGATCGCGCGACAGGTCGACCTGCGCCGTGTCCATCACGCCGCCGCCGATCGGCTGCGGCTTGCCACCGGTGTCCGCCGGGTCGAAGCCGTCCAGATCGACCTCCTCGACGTGCTGGGGGACGTCGTCGACGCCCAGCTCTTCGGTCCGCGGGCGCCCCTGGCGGCGCAAGTCCTGCGGCGCCCGACCGAGATCGGGGACAAATCCCTCTCGGGGTTTCATTCCTTCCCTGTTTCGGCAGCACGGCCCGCGCTCTTGAGCACGCGGTGCGCCGAACGTGCCGTGGCCGTCGTCGCTAGGGGATCAGCAGCTCGATCAGCGCCTTCTGCGCGTGCAGGCGATTCTCGGCTTGCTGCCAGACGACGCTGGCCGGACCTTCGATCACCTCGTCGCTGATCTCCTCGCCGCGGTGGGCGGGAAGGCAGTGGAGGACGATGGCGTCGGGGTGCGCGCTGCGCATCAGCGTGGCGTCGATGGCGTAGCCGGCGAATGCCGCGCGGCGCGCCTCGGCCTCCCCCTCCTGCCCCATCGAGGCGAAGACGTCGGTGGAGACGACCTGGCGCCCGGCGGCGGCCTCGGCCGGGTCGCGGAGCACGGTGATCCGCCCACGCTTTCCAGCGCGCGCCCGCGCCAGCACGCCGGGATCGGGGTCGTACCCGGCCGGACAAGCGAGTGCCAGATCGAGCCCCAGGATCCCCGCCGCCTCGATCCAGGAGTTGGCCATGTTGTTGCCGTCGCCGATCCAGGCGTAGCTGACGGAGCGAAGCGTGCGCCCAGTGTCGGCGGCGCCGGCGCCGCCAAACCGCTGCACGACCGTCTGCAGGTCGGCCAGCACCTGGCAGGGGTGCATCAGATCGGTGAGCCCGTTGATGACCGGCACCGTCGCGTAGCGCGACATCTCGTCGGCGCGGTCGTGGCCGAAGGTGCGGACCATGATGCCGTGGCAGTAGCCGGAGAGGACCCGGGCGGTGTCCCGGAGCGGCTCGCCCCGTTCCAGCTGCGATCCCTGCAGCCCCAGATAGAGGGCGTGCCCGCCCAGGTCGTACATGGCGATCTCGAAGCTGGCGCGCGTGCGCGTCGAGGCCTTCTCGAACACCATCCCCAGCACCCGCCCCGGCCGCGTCGTGTGCGGCGTGCGCGCCAGCCGCAGCGCGCGCAGCTCCTCGGCGCGCCGGATGAGCGCCTCGATCCCCCCGGCCGGCAGATCGTCGAAGGCCAAAAATCGCCTTGGTCGGGGCTCGGTCATCGCGACTCCTCGAGGACGGCATCCAGGATCTCGATCGCCTCGTCGATCTCCGCCGTGCTGACGACGAGCGGCGGGACCAGCCGGATGACGTTGGCGCCGGCGACCGACAGCAGGAGCCCGTGCGCGCGCGCGCGGACCACGATGTCGCCCGGATCGCCGTCGATGACCAGTCCCTGCAGGAGCCCACGCCCGCGCGCCCCGCGCGTCTTCAGGACGCCGCCGCTCGGCCAGACGGAGCAGCGACGATCCCAGATGCGCGCCGACCGCGCGACAGTGTTCGAGGAGACCGAGATCGTCGATGGCCTGCTGCACGTAGAGCGCGGCGGCGGTGGCGAAGGGGTTGCCGCCGAAGGTCGAGGCGTGCGTCCCCGGCTCGAAGCCGCGGCCGACCTCCTCGTTCGCCAGCATGGCGCCGATGGGGATGCCGCCCGCCAGCCCCTTGGCCAGCGTCACCACGTCGGGGACCACCCCCTCCGATTCGAAGGCGTAGAAGGTGCCGGTGCGCCCGCTGCCGGTCTGGATCTCGTCGAAGATCAGCACCGTCCCGGTGTCGTTGCAGATCCGCCGCAGCTCCTGGAGGTAGCCCGGCGGCGGCAGGTTGATCCCCCCTTCGGCCTGGATCGGCTCGACGATCACGGCGCAGGTTTTGTCGGTGATGCCGGCGCGCGCGGCGGCGACGTCGCCGAACGGCAGGAAGCGCACCGGGCCCACCAGCGGGCCGAACCCCTCGCGGTACTTGGCCTGCCCGGTGACGCTGAGCGCGCCGAACGTCCGCCCGTGAAAGCTCTGCTCGAACGACACCAGCTCGACGCGCTCGGGCTGTTTCTTGGTGACCACCTGATAACGGCGCGCCAGCTTGAGCGCCGCTTCGTTGGCCTCCGTCCCCGAGTTGCAGAGGAAGGCACGGCCGTGAAAGGCGCGGCGGGCCAGCGCCTCGACGAACTCCAGCTGCGTCTCGATGAAGTAGAGGTTGGAGACGTGGATCAGGCGGCGGGCCTGGGCGGCGATGGCGTCGGCCAATCCGGGATGTCCGTGCCCCAGCATCGAGACCGCGACGCCGGCCGTCATGTCGAGGTAGCGGCGCCCCTCGACGTCGAAGAGGGCGCACCCTTCCCCGCGCGCCATCACCACGGGCGCCTGGCGGTTGTTGTTGAGGAGCAGCCGGCGCCCCCTCTCGACGAGATCGTCTTGCCGCGACATCGCCCGACTCTACCTGCCGCGCGCCCGTGAGCAAGAGCAGACAACGGGTGGGCTCGGCAATGTCGCGCGCGGTCGGCGCGGCGGCGACGGCAATCCACCGTCCGTGTCAAAAACCAATGCTTGTGCCATGGTCAGCAACGCTTAGGTTGGGGCAACCATGAAGGCGGCGCCGAGCATCGTGAGGACGGCCACGGCCGTCCCGGCCCACACCGCGACACAGGACGAGGTGAAGGCGAGGTTGCGCGCGGTGCTCCCGCTGCCGGCGCGCAAGCTCGACGCGGCGATGGAGCTGTTCGATCACGCCGCCGTCGAGCGGCGCTTCAGCGTCGAGCCGCTCGGCGAGCTGGGGAACCCGCGCCGGCTCACCGAGGTGCAGCGGCTCTATCGCGAGAACGCCATCGCGCTGGGGAAGCAAGTCGCGGCCGAGGCGCTGGCCGGCGCCGGCGTGGAGGCGCGCGAGGTCGATCTGATCGTCACCACCTCGTGCACCGGGATCATGATCCCCTCACTCGACGCGCACCTCTGCAACGAGCTGGGGTTCAGATCCGACGTCCGCCGGCTGCCGATCACGGCGCTCGGCTGCTCGGGCGGCGCGGCGGCGCTGGCGCGCGCGCACGACTTCCTGGTCGGATTCCCCCAGGCGCGGGCGCTGGTCGTCGCCGTCGAGCTGCCGAGCCTGAGCCTCCAGCGCGCCGACGTGTCGCTGGCCAACCTGGTGTCGACGGCGCTGTTCGGGGACGGCGCGGCGGCGGCGCTGCTCGAGGGGGGCCTCTGCGCCGAGGCCCGGCCCGCCGGCAGCGGCGTGCAGATCCTGGAGACGCTGGCCCATCTGTTTCCCAACTCCACCTACGCGCTCGGCTTCGACCTGCAGGACGACGGATTTCATTCGGTGCTCTCCAAGGACGTCCCGGGGTTGATCAAGAGCGAGATCGCGCGGCTGGTGCGGACGCTGGCGGAGCGGCGGGGCCTCGGACGCGCGCAGCTCGACTGCTTCGTGCTGCATCCGGGGGGCGGAAGATCCTGGCGTTCATCGAAGAGGAGCTGGGGCTGCGGCGCGACGACACTGAGGCGTCGTGGGCGGTCCTGCGCGACTTCGGCAACCAGTCGAGCGCGTCGGTCCTGTTCGTGCTGCACGAGTGGCTGACCAAGCGGCGGCCGGCCCCGGGGACGCACGGCATCCTGGCCGCGTTCGGTCCGGGCCTCTCGACCGAGATGATGTTGCTCGGGTGGGCCTGACGGCGTGAGCTCGACCGCCTTCTTCCTCTGCCTCTGCGGCGCCGTCGGCGCTTGCCGGTTGATTGAGATGACCATCTCGCGCCGGCACCAGCGCGCGCTGGCCGGCAAGGGGGCCGCGCCGCTCCCCGAGCCGGTGTTCGGCGCGATGGTGGCGCTCCACACCGGCATCATCGCGGGCGCGGCGGTCGAGGTGCTGGCGCTGCACCGCCCCTACCTCGCCGCCATCGGGATCCCGGCCCTGGCGCTGGTGTTGCTGGCGAACCTCCTGCGTGTCTGGGTGATCGCCACGCTGGGCGTCCACTGGAACGTGCGGGTCGTTCGCTCGATGCCGCTCGGCGTGGTCACCGCCGGTCCGTATCGCTTCGTCCGCCACCCGAACTACGTCGCCGTCTTCGTCGAGCTCCTGGCGCTGCCGCTGGTGCACGGCGCTTACCTCACCGCCACCGCCGGCGCGCTGCTGCATCTTCTGATCTTGCGGCGGCGCGTGGCGCTGGAAGAATCGGTGCTGATGACCGACGAGGGATACCGGCGCGCCTTCGCCGGCAAACCACGGTTCGTTCCCTTATGGCGGACGCGGTAGACGTCGTCGTCGCCGGCGGCGGGCCCGCCGGGGCGACGCTGGCGATCCTGCTCGGGCGCTCCGGCCTGCGCGTCGACCTCTTCGACGCCCACCGCTTTCCGCGCGACAAACCGTGCGGCGAGGGGATCATGCCGGGCGGGGTCGCCGTGCTGGAACGGCTCGGGCTGCGCGCCGCCGTCGGCGGGCGCGCGCTCGCCGCCGTGCGCTACCACGGCTTCGGCCTCACCGCGACGGCGCCGTTCGCCTGGCCAGCGCATCCGGAGGCGACGGCGCTCGCGCAGCGGCGCCTGCGGCTCGACGACGTCCTCATCGGCGCGGCGCGGGCGACGGCCGGCGTGCGGGTGTTCGAAGACGCGCAGGTGGAGGGTGTGGCCATCGAGAACGGACGCGCCGTCGGCCTGCGCGTCGGCGGCGAGCTCCGGCGCGGCGCCCTGGTGGTCGGCGCCGACGGGCTCGCCTCGCCCGTGCGGCGCGCACTCGGCCTCGACGGCGCGGCGAGCACCGCCGGGCGCGTCGGCGTCCGGATGCACTTTCGCCTGGCGGCCGGGCGAGCGCTCTCCGACCATCTGGAGATCTTCCTCGGGCGCGGCCACGAGCTCTACGCGGCGCCACTGCCCGACGGTGAGATTCTGATCGCCGGGCTGGGAGAAGAAGGGGCGCTCCTCGGCGGCGCGCGCGCCGCGCTCGATCACTGGATCGCCGCCCAGCCGTTCCTGCGGGAGCTGCTCGACGGCGCCACGCCGATCACGGCTCCGGCGGGGCGCGCGCGCGTCAGCCGCCGCGCCCGCGTCGGGTTCGCGCCGGGCGCCGTCCTGCTCGGCGACGCCGCGCGCGCCAGCGACCCGCTGACGGCCGGCGGAATAGCCCACGCGCTCGTCACCGCCGAGCGGCTGGCGGCGATCGTGCCCCGTTATCTCGCCGAAGGAGACGGCGCGCTCGCCGACTTCGATCGCCAGCGGCGGCGCCTGCTGCGCGACCACGATTGGCTCACGCGCTCCCTCGTGCAGATCGTCCGCCGGCCGCTCATGGCGCGCGCGACCTTGCACCTGATGCGCGCGCTGCCGCTGGTCATGCGCCGGCTGGTGGCCATCGCCGGCGGCGTCGGGCTTCAGCCGCCGGCGCGCGCACTCGTGGCCACCGCCACCAGCTCGGCGCCCGCGCCGGCGATCAGCAGCGCCACCGCCCAGAACGCCACGCTCCCCCAGCGCGCCCGATCGCCGTAAGCGCCGCGCGCCACGCGCGCTGCCTGCCAGATCGCGATCGGCGCCAGCAGCAGCGGCGCGGCGGCGACGCGCGCCGGAAGCCCCGCCCAGACCCAGAGCGGCAGCGCCCCGAAGGCGGCCAGCGTCGTCGCCGCATAGAGGCGCGCCGCCGGCAGCGCGCCCAACCGCACCACCAGCGTCCGCTTCCCGACCGCCGCGTCGCCGGCCGCGTCGGGGAACTCGATGGCCAGCAGCATGGCGAACTGCAGCGCGCACGGCAGCGCCGCCGCGCAGAAGATGGGCGCCGCCAGCGCGCCCGCCTGCAGCCGGTAGCCGAAGACGGGAACCAGCCCCGTCACCACCAGCGCCGTCGTCAGCTCGCCGAACCCCCGGGCGCACAGACGAAGCGGAGGAGCGCTGTAGCTCCAGGCGAGCCCGATCATCGCCGCCGCCAGCAGCAGCGAGGGCGCGCCCGCCCGCCGCGCCAGCACCGCCGCCGCCGCCGCCGCGACCACCAGCAGCACCCGCGCCGCCGCCAGCGCCACCGCGGGCGGCAGCGCGCCCTCCGGCAGGACGCGGCTCCCCCCCGACCAGCGCGTGGGCGTCTGGTTGGCGCGATCGGCCTCCAGGTCGAAATAGTCGTTCGCGTAGTGGGTCATGAGCTGCGTCGCGGTCACCACCAGCTGCCCCCACAGGTACCGCCAGCTGTCGAACGACGCCCCGCCCGTCACGGCCAGCGCCGTCCCCAGCCCATAGAGGACGAACCCGCCCACCAGGAATTGTGGGCGCCCGAGACGAACGAAGGCGACGAGACGCCGCATGCGCCCGACTCTACCCTGCGCCACGGGCCGCGCCGGCCGCCCCCCGCACGGCGGGCGAAAGTGCCACCGGCACGGCGGGCGCAAGTACCACCCGCACGGCGCGCCGCGACCGGCGCCGCTCCGATCCGACGGCGCGCTCCGACGCTACTTGGCCGTTACTTCCGACGCCACATCCGACGCTACTTGGCCGCCGGGATCACGCCACAGGCGATGCGGGTGCCACCACCGCCGAGCGGCTTCGGCGTGTCGCTGTAGTTGTCGCCCCCTTCGTGAATCATCAACGACCTTCCTTGAAAGTCGCCGAGCGTGAGCCCTTTGACCTCCAACTTGTCCTTGGCCTCCCCCTTGTCGGAGACGACCAGCTTGGGCAGATCCCCCTTGTGCCCGCCGCCGCCCGGACCTTTGTGCGCCTTGGTGGCGGCTGGATTGAAGTGGCCACCTGCCGACTGGGCGGCGGTCATCTTGCCCTCCTTGTCGGCGGGCGCGCAGCTGGGGTTCTCATGGATGTGGAACCCGTGCTCGCCCGGGGCCAACCCTTTCAGCTTCGGCTCGATGGTGACGCCGTCTTTCCCTTCCTTGATGGTGACCGTCCCCATCGATTTTCCGACGCCGTCGGCGGTAACGGTGTTCATCGTGACCTTGACCGACTTGGCGGCCCGGGCGGCCGAACCGCCGGCCAAGAGCAACGCCATCGCAACAAACAGAGTCGTTTTCATCGGGTCTCCTTTGGACTGTCTTTGGCTGTGAGATAATCATTCACGTTCGAGCCCGCCATGGAAGAAGAACCTTCGCAACCCGGATCGGAACGTCGCAGCTCCCAGCGCTTCTCCACCCGCTCGCTCGTCGAGGTGCGGATCCCGACCTGGACCGCCCTGCAGGCTGTTTACACGGTCAATCTGTCGCTGGGGGGAATGCGGCTGTCGCTCGGCGCGCGCACCGCCATGGGCGCGCCCGTCGACATCATCATGACCTTGCCCGACGGAGAGCGGATTCATCTGCCCGGCAAGGTCGCCTACCTCGGCACCGGCGAAGGGGGCGACGTCGGTGTCCGCTTCGACGTGCTGCCGGCGTACACGCTGCAGCAGATCCAGGGCTACGTCGACGAGCTGGCGGCCGGCCGCACGCCCAGGGTCCGGGAGCGGTTGAAGAGCATCCCGCCCGGTGTCCTCATCAAGAAAACGACCTGAGCCCGTGCGCGCGTTTCGCCGCGCATCGGTGCTGGCCGTTGCCTTGGCCTTGGCAGTGACGGCTCCCGCCGCCGCGCGGGCCGGCGACGAGGATCGCCTCGACAGCGCCCTCCTGGCTGCCCTGGGCGCCCTGCCCGCCGGCGGGACCACCGACGTGGTGGTCGTCGCGCAGCCGAGCACGCCGGACGCGCCGCGCGCCTGGAGCGCGACCCGCGTCGCCGCGTCGCCCGCCGCGATCAAGGACATCCTGCTCGACCCCGCGCACTACGGCGCCATCATCCCCTCGCTGATCAGGTCGGACCTCGAACGGCAGAGCGGCGGACCGCCGGTCGTCGACTGGGAGCTGGAGGTGCCCCTCTTCAACCTGTCGGGACGGATGGCGCTCCACAACCGGCCCGACGGCGTCACCATCGAGCTCTTCGAGGGGGACTTTGCGCCGGGGCGGATCTCGTTCACCGTCGCGCCCTCCGCGGCCGGCGGTTCGACGCTGATCATCGACGCCGTCCTCGACGTGAAGCGATCGAGCTGGCTGCTCCGCCACATCATCAAGCGGAGCCCCGCCGGCGAACCGGCCGCGCTGACCGCCGCCGCCTACGTCGCGCTGCGCGCGGTGGCGCTCCGCGCCGAGCACCCGAGCGGCCGTTTTGCCTGGCGCGCGCGCGCCCCGCTGGAGCCGCCGGCGAGCTGGCTCCCCAATCCGCGCCCGCTCGGCGCCGAGCTGCTGGCGCCGCTGCGCGCGCGCGGCGTCGTGGCCCTGGTCGCGCGCGCGCCGACCGATCGGCTGGCCGGCGTCGCCGCCGCCGTCACGCTGAAGACACCGGCGCCCGCGGTGGCGGCAGTCCTCCGCGATCCAGCCTCCTGGCGGGCGTTCCCGGGCTGGGAGACGGTCCGCGTGCGTCCCGGTCCGAACGGCCCGGGCGCCGAGGTGAAGGACAATCTGCCGCTCGTCGACTGCGACGCCACCTGGACCGCCGAGCCAGGAACGGCGCCGCGTTGGGTGGCGACCGCGGGCGCCACGCGCGGCGCGCGCCTCGGGTGGGACGTCGTGCCCGACGCGGCCGGTTCGATCGCCACCCTGACCCTCTACCCACGCCTCGAGGCGACGGGGACCGTCGGGCGCAAGTTCATCGCGGCCGAGCCGCTGCTCGAAGAGGGGTTGTCGCTGGCCCTGGCCTTCGCTGACGCGGCCGGCCTCAAAGCAGCGCTCGTTACGTCACATTGATCCGGCCGGCCTCGAAAATCCGAGGGGATGTCGCGCTGCTCCGTCGCGACTTCGAGGCGGCGCAGCCCTTGCGGGGGCCAAACCACGGGCGATAATGGGCACGGGCTTTGCTGCCCTGGAGTCACATGCGACACCTCGCCTGGCTCGCCGGATGTCTCCTGCTCCTCTCCTGCACCGTCAACAATGACAACTTGAACAGCGGTACCGGCGGCTCCGATGCCGGCTCGGGAGGCGCCGGAGGGTGCCCCCGTTGCGTCGGCACCGGCGGCGCAACCGCCACCGGCGGACAGACCGGAACCGGCGGCGCGATCGCCACCGGCGGACAGACCGGCAGCGGCGGCGCGATCGCCACCGGCGGACAGCTGGGCACCGGTGGACAGCCGGGCACCGGTGGACAGGCGAGCGGCGGCCAGTCCGGAACCGGCGGCAGCGCGACCGGCGGCCAGACCGGAACGGGCGGAGGCGGAACGGGCGGCGGAAAAGGCACGGGCGGCAGTGGCGGCGAGACCTGCGCGCAGCTCGCGACGGACTATTCGAACGCCGTCACCGCCGCGAAGAAGTGCACCCTCGACGCCGCGAACCAGTGCCAGCAGCTGGTCGCGGGCTCGCTCGGCGGCTGCGGTTGCGACACCTACGTCAACGACGCCACGATGATCAATGCCATCAAGACCGAGTGGACCAGCCAGGGATGTGCAACGGGACCTACTTGCAACATCGCCTGCGTCGTCCCGGGACCGGGCGTCTGCAACACCGATCCCACCGGTTCCACCCCCGGCGGACCCGGCGCTGCCGCTGATCCCACGGGCACCTGCTCGAACGGCACCCCGACGCCCGTCAACGCCAACTGAGCCCTCTGCACACGTCGACCCGACCGGCGGTCCGACCGCCGGGAGACAAACCGACCTGGGCGACCGTCAGGGCGCCGCGGGGGCGTCGGCGGCCGGCGCGTCGCCGCCGCCCAGCTCGCAGATGCCGGCGCCGCAGAACGGGGTCTGCGAGCAGCTCGGATCGGTCGAGATCGCCTCGGTGCAGGCGGTGTCGGCGCAGCGCTTCTTGCGATCCTTCTCGTAGCTCTCTTTTTCCTTCTTGGGGATCGCCCGCTGCTTGCCCCCTTCGCTGCAGGGACAGCAGTCGTCGGCGACGATCACGCAATCCTTGTCGGTCTTGCAGTCGACCGTCGAGGCGGGCGCCTTCTTGCTGTGCTTCGCCTGGGCCAGAAATGGCGCGCCGAACGATGCTGCGCCGAGCGCGACCAGCGTCGAGAAGATCCGGAGGCGCGAAGAAAATGAACGAGTCATGCGCCGAGTTATAGCCGCGCCACCGTCGATCCGGAAGAGTGATCGTGGGCACCCCGACCCGACGGTGCGCCTCTGTTTCTGCTTTGTCAGTTCGCCGTTCCGGGAGCTCCGATCCGCGCGGTCATCGCCACCACCTCGGCGGCCACGCGCTCCAGCCGCTGGCCGACGTCGCGGGTTTCGAGCAGCCGCTGGCGGAGGACGGGATCGACGATGAGCGCCGAGGCGACGCCGTCGACGAGCTCGGCGGGCGTCTCCTGGGCGGCGATCACCTGACGGAGCAGCTCGCCCCCTTCGGGGATGGCGTCGGCCAGGCGCCCGATGAGCGCCCGCAGCGTCTGATCGGCGTCGACGATCTCTCCCTCGTCCGTGATGGCGAAGTCGGGGAGCTCGGTCGCCGTCACGAGCCGGTACGGGCGCCCCGAGGGCAGCTCGCGCGTCGATGCGGACGCGCGCCCGTCCGCGCAGCACCAGGTTGAAGCGGCCGTCGGGCAGCTCGTGCGCCATCACGACCTCGCCCACGCCCGCGATCGGCCGCACGGCCGGCGGGTTGTCGCTCTCGCGCGCGCCGGGCGCGAGCAGGCCCACCGCCAGGAGGCGCGCGCCGGTCAGGATGTCGCGCACCAGCGCTCGGTAGCGCTCCTCGAAGATGTGCAGCCCCAGCAGCGCGTGCGGCAACAGCACCACGTTCGGCAGCGGAAACAGCGGCATCCGCCGCAGCGCCGAGCTCGAGCACGGCCGCATCGCCGGCGGGGGATCGACGGCGCCGCTATCAGCCAAAGACGTCCACGCAGGAGCCGGTGAGCGCCGGCGGCGCATAGGCGGCCGAGATAGATCACGACGTTGGCGACGTCCTCGGGCGACATGTCGGGCTTGCGCGCCCGGCATCCCCACGCGCAGCATCTCGGTGTCGACCGAGCCCGGGCAGACGGCGTTGACGGCGATGCCGTCGGCGCGGAGCTCCTCGGCCAGCGCGCGCGTCAGCCCGACGACGCCGTGCTTGGCCGCGCAGTAGGCGGTGAGGCCCGCCGTCCCCTGCCGGCCCGAGATCGAGGCCACGTTGACGATCCGGCCGCCGCGGCGGGCGCGCATCGCCGGGAGAAACGCGCGGGTCACCAGGAACGTCCCCTTGAGGTTCGCGTCGAGGACCGCGTCCCAGGTCTCGAGCGACGTCTCTTCGAGGCGCGCGCGGGCGACGACGCCGGCGTTGTTGACCAGCAGGTCGGGCGGGCCGAAGCGGCGCAGCACCTCGTCGGCGAAGCGCTCGACGTCGGCCGGCCGTCCCACGTCGCAGGCGACGATGCCGGGCGGCGGCGTGCCGGGCGCAGCCGGCGACCCCGGCCCCCGCGCCGGCGAGCAACGCGGCGATGGCGCGGCCGATCCCGCGCGAGGCGCCGGTGACGACGGCGACCTTGCCGGCGAGCACCCGGGAAAGATCGTCCGACGCCCCGTCCGGCACAGTGTCCGACGACGCTGCGCCCGACGCTTGGCGAGGCGTTGCGTCCGACGCCGCGCGCGGGCCGCCGCTCATCGCGCGCGCCCGCCCGAGGTTGGCGGCCTCGAGCAGCCGCGCCTTGAGATCGGGCCGCTCGCGCATCTCGCCGACGAAGGCGCTGGTGACGACGCCGGACTGATCGTGCTTCTCGCCGGGGAGCGCCAGGCAGAGCTGCTCGGCCTCGATCACGCAGCCGGCGCCGCGCGCGCCGAGGTGGCGGCAGAGCGCGTCGGCGATCTGGTGGGTCGCCCGCTCCTGCAGCGTGAGCCGCTTGGTGAAGCAGTCGACGAGCTCGGCCAGCCGCCCGAAGCCCACCAGCTTGCCGCGCGGCAAGTAGGCGACGTGCGCGACGCCCCGGTAGGGCAAGAGGTGGTGCGGGCACATGGCGTGGAACCGCAGCCCGCCCACGACCACGACGTCGGGATCGGCCTCGCCGATCACCGGATCGCCCAGGATGGCCGCCGGGTCCATGTCGTAGCCGGCCAGGAACTCGGCCTGCCAGAGCTGCGAGACGCGGCGACCGGTCTCCTTGAAGATCGGGATCGGCGGCGCGGATCGCGTCCGGCGGCGCGCAGGAGCGCGTCGACCGCGGCGCCCAGTTCCGGTTGCGACGGCACGCGACCGCTCAATCCGCGGGAGGCTGCGCGCTGGCCACGTCGGCGTCGACGGGACGGCGGGTGGCGAACCCGCCGTCGACCGGATGCCAGAAGCCGACCTTCTTCTCGCCGAAGCGCCAGCAGAGGAGGATCTCCTCGCCCAGCCGGCTCGCCGGAAAGTCGACCAGCCCGGTCTCCACGTCCTTCACCTCGCCGCCGAGATCGCGCACCTGGCCGAGCTCGTCGGAGAGCGCCTCGTAGTAGCCGCGAAACAGCGCCTTGGCGCGCCGCACCTCGGGTGAGCCGTCGTCGCTCTCCAGGATCTCCTCGCGGCTCATCCGGACGTTGGCCCGCTCGAGCTGGGTCTCGAGCGCGCGCAACCCGGCCCGCAGCTGGAGCACGTCGACGAAGATCCGCTCCAGCGCCGGAACGAGCGCGTCGACGTCGCCGACCGTGAAGTGCTCCCGGGACATTGCAGGTACCTTACCTCAATGCCGGGCCAGCGGCGACGGGTAGAGCGGCGGCTTGCGGTTCCGTCCGTTCTGGCGCCGCACGTCGACGTCGGAGAGCAGCAGAGGCGGCGAGATGATGGTCGTCGGCACACCCGAAAATCCGCCGCCCCCATCCAGGAAGTTGAAGGCGGTCCCGTCGGCGCCGATGGCGGTGATGTCCTTGAAGGAGCGCGGGACGAGGTTCTCCAGCAGGAGGCCGCGCACCAGCGTCTCCTTCCCGTGCTCGAGGCGGTAGACGACCAGCGGCCGTACCGGCGGCGGCCCGTGCGAGCCCATCCCGAACGAGAGCAGCGCCGCCAGATCGTCGGCCTCCCCCCCGGGCAGCGTGTCGTCGTCGAGCAGGCGGACCACGTAGGTGGTGATGCCGCCGCCCTTGGCGATCTTCCCCAGCTCCTCGAGCAGCGCCGCGCGTGGCAGCGGGCGCGCGCCGCTCACCACCAGCGTGCCGACGCGCGCGCGGGGGGCAGCGAACTTGGGCGCCCGGGCGTGGCCGTTGGAGTGGACGATCTCCTTGCGCGGCGTGCGCGACATGAGCAGCGCCTTGAGCACACCGTGCTCGACCAGCGGAACCCGCTGGGCGGCGACGCCTTCATCGTCGATCTTGTAGGCGCCGAAGAGCGGCGGCTTGCCCGGCCCGCCCGGCAGCAGCGGATCGTCGACGGCGGTCAGGATCGCCGAGGCGACCTTCTGCCCGAGCTTGTTGGCCAGCGCCCCTTGATCGTTCCCTTCGTCGCTCCCCGCCTGAGCGGTCTTGGGAGGCGGCGTCCCGGCCACCTGATCGCCGAGCAGCTGCTTGACGATCTGGGGTGCCGCCAGCCCCTCGAACAGCACGGCACCCGCCCCCGAGGTGACGACCGGCGCGGCGCGCATGGCCGAGAGCTCCTTGGCCATCGCGCGAACCCCCTTCTCCATCTCGGCGAGCGGGGGGAGCCCGGCGGGGGTGAGCGCGGTGAAGGGGACGAAGCTCTTCAGCTTCATCCCGTCGGGCGCTTGCGTCTCGGCCACCACGTCGATCCGGACGGTGCGCTGATAATCGTCGACGAACGACCCTTCGCTGGTGAGCATGCGGCGCCGCACGATGGAATAGGTGGCCGACACGCGCGAGGAGGAGATCTCCGGGAAGTCGGCCAGCACCGACGACAGCTTGCGCGTCGTCTCGCGCAGCGCCTCCGGATCGGCGGCGCCGGCGGGGAAGGGAACCTCGAGGTGCGCGGGCGCCTCCTTGGAGAAGTCGCCGACGGCGGCCTCATCCTCGGCGGCCGCCGCCTGCCCCTCGGCCGCGGCCCGCTTGCGCGCCAGCGTCTCCAGCGCCGCCTTGTACGCCTCGTCGGTGCGCAGCCAGAGCTCGCGGCGCAGGGCCGCGTAGTCGTCCTCGATGGGCACCGTCTCGACGCGCGCGCCCCCCTCGAAGTTGGTGTTGTCGAAGCCGGGATCGCCGACCCGCAGATCGGTCCGCAGGATGCGGCCGCGGTAGGCGTGCGAGGCGGTGAGCGCCCCCAGCGTGGCGTTCACCGACGCCTGCTCGAGATCGTAGATCGTGTAGCCGAGGTAGTAGGGGCGCGACTCGTCGCCCAGGTGAAGATCGGACATCGAGCGCCCGAGCTCGTCCTGCAGCGCCCGCTGAACGACTCCGTCGTTGCTGCGCAAGCGCGCCTCCGCCGCCGCGGCGGGCGTGGGCGGCGTCCTGTCCGGCGAGGCAGCGGTCCTCTCGGCGGAGGCCGGCTTGTCAGTCGAGGCCGGCTTGTCAGTCGAGGCCGGCTTGTCGACGGAGGCCGGCTTGTTGGCGGAGGCTGGCTTGTTGGCGGAGGCCGGCTTGTCGGCGGAGGCCGGCTTGTCGCCCGCTGCCCGCGCCACCGCGGCGAACGAAGCGACGACCGCCGCCGCGCAAACCAGGCGGCGGATCACGGCAGCGCCCCCTTTCTCGCCGGCGACGGCGGCCCCGGCTGCAGCGAGGGCGCCGGGAGCACCGGCGGCTTGTCGCTCCCCTTGTCGCGCCGCTCGGTCTCGATCTGCTGCACCAGCAGGCTGGGGCTGGTGGCCGAGACCGGCACGAAGCCCGACTCGGCGCCGCAGTATCCGTTGAACGTCTGGTAGTCGTCGGCGGCCGCCATGATCTTGGTCAGCGCCGTCAA
>CAVRRT010000113.1:0-8171 GCA_963723305.1 uncultured Pseudomonadota bacterium | reverse complement strand
GCGACCGTGATCGATCCGGAGCGGATCTACCCGGTGCGGGTGGCCACCGCACATCCCATCGAGGAGCATGACCGCGTGCGCCGTTTCCGCCAGCTCCTGGCGGCCGGCGCCAGGTCCGACGTATCACGCCTCGCGCTCGGCGCGCTCATGTACGCCGCGCACGCCAGCTACAGCGCCTGCGGCCTGGGCACCGAGGGCACCGATCGGCTGGTGGCCCTCTGCCGCGCCGCCGGCCCCGCCGAGGGCCTCTACGGCGCCAAGATCACCGGGGGCGGCAGCGGCGGCACGGTTGCCGTGCTGGCCACCAAGGGAGACCGAAGCCGCGAGGCCGTCGAACGGATCGCGGAGGGTTATCGCGCGGCGACCGGACGCGACGCCACGATCTTCTCCGGCTCGTCCGACGGTGCGCACAGATTCGGAGTCAGGAAGCTCGTCTCTTACTTGTAGATGGTGGTCAGGTTCGCCTGAATGGCGTTGTCGGTCGCGTCGGTCGTCTCCGCCGCGATGATCACCCCCTCGGAGAATGCGCCGGTGCCCATCGCCGAGCCGTCGCCGCCCTCACCCAGCGAAATTCCGCCCTGCTGTTGAAGCGGGATATACGACGTCGGATTCTTGTTGGTCGGGAGCGATCCGTTCCAGGCGACGCTGAGCGCGCCGGTGGAGGCATTTCCGTATTTGATTTCGAAGTTCGCCTTCCCGTCCGTCTTGGCTAGGCCAGTGACGATGTTGAGGCCTGGATACGCCAGGCTGGGATCGCTGGCGTTGACGCTGGCGCTGCCCGCATTCAAGATCGCAATCGCGCCGCCGCCCGCGAAGACGCCATTCTCCATGTCCAGCATCACCCAAGGACCATTGCCGGCGCCGCGGGTCCAGTCGGTGGCGGTACCAAAGTACATGGCGGTCATGGTGCCCGGGCCGTCATCGCCAATGTGGTTCTCCATGTTGCCGTAGTCGTAGCAACACCCGTTGGTGCCCGTGGCCGCGCCGGCGTAGGCGCCGTGGACGACGAAGTACTCGGTCTGGGGATTGGAGCCGGTCGGGATCTTCTTGGTCGAGGTTCGGTTCCTCAGCCACTGATATCCCTTGGAGACGACCATGGGATAGCTGGGCCCGCTCGCGGAGACCCAGAATCCGATGGTCGGCTGGCTTCCGGCCGCGGCCTGCGACATGTCATTCCCGTTCCCGGCCTGGTCGTAGAGGATCGAGACCGTGCAGGTCGTTCCCGAGCAGAACGTGCTCAGGGCGGTCAGATCGACGAGACCACCGGCACCGACCGTATCGATGTCCTGTGTCTTGCTGTCCGAGGCGCGCCGGGCCTGGAAGAGCTTGCCGCTGTAGGCGGCGTAAAGTGCGCGCGTCACCGAGTGACCCGCGACCAGCGGCGTTCCGGCCGCCGCGGCGATGTCGCCCGGAGGCGTCCCCGTCTGGACGCTGGTTCCGCCAGCGCCCGCGCTGCCGCCGGTCCCCGCGCCGCCGGTCCCGTTGGCGCCGGCAGCTCCTCCGCTCCCGGTCGTTCCGCCCGTCGCGCCGCCCGTCCCCTTGGCGCCGGCAGCTCCCCCGCTCCCGGTCGTTCCGCCCGTCGCGCCGCCCGTCCCCTTGGCGCCGGCAGCTCCCCCGCTCCCGGTCGCGCCGCCCGTCGCGCCGCCCGTCGCGCCCCCGGTGCCCGTCGTTCCGCCCGTCCCCTTGGCACCGGCGCTGCCGCCCGTGCCGGTCACGCCGCCCGAGCCGCTCCCGCCGGTCGCCGAGCCGCCCGTGCCGTGCCCCCCGCTGCCGACCGCGCCGCCACTCCCTCCGCCCGTGCCCGTCGATCCGCCCTCAGCTCCGCTTCCGCCCGTGCCGTCGACGCCGCCATCACTGTTGGCGCACGCGGAGACGAGGACCATCGTGAGGGCGAGGCCGGCCACCTGGCGCAGCAGACCTTCGGGGCGAAGACGGAGCATGGGAGTCCTTTCGTGGGGAGCGGACCAGGCGTTCTGACACCTGGCGACACGTATGTCGGAAGGTGCCTGCTCCCCTGACAAAGGGCTCAGTTCTCCGTGGCCGCCCGCCGCGCCAGGCCGCTACCCCGCGGCGACCGCCATCGCTTCCGGTTTCGGCTGTGCCGCGGCGGCCGCCTTGCGCATCACCGCCTGATTGATCGGGTACATGAGAACGATGACCAGCGTCATCGCGCCGGTCACCACATAGCCGAGGCGGTCGTAGTGCAGGAGGCGGCCGCCCGGCTCCTGAACGACGATGAGCCCGGCCAGCACGGAGGCGACGCCGCCCGAGAACTGCTGCATAGACGCGTTGATCGACATGAAGGCGCCGCGGTCCTGCATGTCGGGCACCGCCGAGATGAGCGCGCTGGCCGAGATGATCCGGGCGGTGATCGCCACGAAGAGGAGCGCGCTCACCACCTGCACCAGGCTCATCGGGGTCAGGCCCAAGTTGCAATAGACGCAGACAACCGCGCCGGCGGCCAGCGACCCCCCCGCGAAGACCTTGTACTTGCCGACGGCGTCGCTCAGCTTTCCCAGAAGCGGCCCCGCGATCAGCGTGACCACCCCGGTCGTCAGATAGATCCACTGGATCTTCTCGAACGGGATCCCGAGGTTGTGCACGGTGAAGGTGCTGCCGAAGGGCATCAGCATGAAGCCGCCCGTCGCCAGCATCATCGTCGCCGCGAACGTGCGCAGGTAGCGCCCCTGCCGCACCGTCGCCAGCAGATGCGCCACCGGATCCTTGGTCGACGGCGTCTTCAGGTGCTCGACGATCGGCTGGAGCCGCAGCGCGATCACTAGGCCAACGGCTCCGGCCACCACGAAGATCATGATGAACGGGGCGTGCCATCCCCAGCGGTTCGAGAGGAAGAGACCGAGCGGCAGGCCCATCACCTGGCTGGCGGCGAAGGCGGTCTGGATGACGCCCATGACCCGCCCGCGCACCGCCAGTGGAAACAGATCGGCGATGATGGCCATGACGATCGAACCGATCACGCCGCCGAAGACGCCGGTCACGATGCGGGCACCGAGCAGGAAGCCGTAGCTGCCGGCCACGCCGCAGAGCAAGGTGCCCAGCAGGAACCCGGCGTAGAAGAACAGCAGCAGCTTCTTGCGGTCGAACTTGTCGGCGAAGCCGGCCGCCAGCAGGCCAGAGGCGCCCGCGCTGAAGGCGTAGGCCGAGACCACCAGGCCGAACTGCCGCGTGGTGATGTGCATGTCGCGCAGCAGGATGGCCCCGAGCGGCGAGATGATCATGAAGTCGAGGATGATCGTGAACTGCAGGAAGGCCAGAACGGCGATGACAAACTTCTGGTAGCGGGTAAAGACGTGCGGCATGGCGGGGGCATAAGGGTAGACGGCCGGTGGCCTGGGGGCCAGCAGGGAGAGCGTCACGGCTGGGCATCGCCCGATGACCAGCCCTCGGGACGTGGTAGATGTCCGGAATGCCGGTCATCAAGCTGCCCTCGAAGACGCTCCCCTGGCTGGTGGTTCTGATCGGAATCGCCGGCCTGGCCGGGCTGGTCGGCCTCATGACCGACAACCACATCTGGCCGTTCAACCACTAAGAAGAACGACCGCGCACCGAGAAGAACCACCGCGCACTGAGAAGAACCACCGCGGCGCCCCTGGTGTAGGCAAGGCCCGCCGCCGTCATCGTCAAGGCGCGGCAGCCTCAGCGGCGCGCGGCACCCGTCTCCCAGGGCCGGTACCCGTTGATGAAGTCGACGCGCTCGCCGATGGGCGGGTGGCTGGCGCGGAACAGCTTGTAGAGGCGCCCCGGGCGCGGCACGGCCAGGTTCTGCTCCTGCAGCGCCACGAACGCCGTCGCTCCGGCGTGGTTGTCGCGCGTGAGCGCGAGACCGAACTTGTCCGCCTCGTGCTCGTGATGACGGGAGAGCGCCAGCAGCGCGGGGGTCATCACCGCCGCGAAGAGCGACAGCAGCAGCATCAGGAGCGGCATCGAGGCCACGTCCGAGAGGCGGTGGAACCCGAACTGCCCCGCGAACCGTCCGAGCAGTGAATCGGCCGTGCGGTGCACGCCGTAGAGGCCCAGCACCGCCAGCCCCGAGGAGATCAGGATGTTGAGCCAGACGTGCCCAAGAACGTAGTGCCCCAGCTCGTGCCCCACGACGAAGCGTGTCTGGCGGGGCGTGAGCCTGGCGAGCAGCGTGTCCCACAGGACGATGCGCTTGGTATTCCCGACGCCGGTCACGTAGGCGTTCACCTTCTTGGTGTCGACGCTCTTCTCCACCTCGAACACGCGCGCCCCTTCCACGCCCGCCTGCGCGGCGACGGCGAGGACCTCGCTCTCGAGCGCCTTGTCGCGCATGGGGCCGAACTTGTTGAAGAGCGGGGCGATGAACACCGGCGTCACCAGCAGCGCCAGCCCGAAGAATGGCAGCGCCAGCGCGCCCGTCCAGAGCCACCAGCGCGCCGGGCTGGCGGAGAGCAGCAGGTACGGCACCCAGAGCACCGCCGCGCCGAGCACCACCCCGACCCCGAGCCCCTTCGCCTCGTCGCCGGCCCACTTGGCGAGCCGCTGCGTCGAGAGGCCGTAGGCGCGCTCGCGCGCGTAGCCGACGTAGTACGAAAGCGGCAGCTGAATCAGGAAGAGCAGCGCCGACAGCAGCGCCAGGTAGACCACCAGCGTCGGGTAGAAGTGCCCGCGCGCCAGGCCGGCGGAGATCGTGCGCAGCCGCGCCGAGGTCCCCGTCCAGAGCAGCAGCGCCGGCAGCGCCAGGCCGAGGATCTGCTCGCCCGCCCAGATGACGTTTCCGCTGCGGTGGTAGCGCAGCGCCTTCTCGGACGGCTCCGGGACGATGACTGGACCTTCGGAATCCGCGACCTCTTGCTGCATGCGATCAGATCTGGCACCGCCGACGGCGCAGGGCCATGGCCCGAAAGTCTGTTACGAAATCCTGTTACAAAACCAGCGACCGGAGCTGCGAATTTTTTCTCGGCGCCCTGTCCCATCCCTTGCTCGGCGGGCTTCGTTCGGGCTTTGCGCCCCGTCGATCGCCGCGCAAGATAGCCGTCGGCCCGTTGCCGACGAGGAGGCGCCCATGCGTGGAGGCCTGATGTCGAATCGTCGGCCAGCGTGATGGTCAGGCTGCGGCGCGCCTCGTAGATGACGGAGCCGAGCGTCCCCGTGCCGGCGTCAGGGACCCCGACGCCGGCACTGGAGGGCATCACCCTCGACCTGTCGTTCTGACGACCAGCTGCGCCGGCTCTGGCCCCGGGGCCGCCGCGGCGCCGGCGCCCGGCTATTTCTTGAGCCGGTAACCGGTCTTGAACATCCAGCCGATGACGATCAGCAGGAGCACGAGGAAGCCGGTCGTGATGGCCAGGCTGACCCCCACGGCGACGTCGGCGGTGTCGTAAAAGGCCCAGCGGAAGCCGCTCACCAGGTAGACGACCGGGTTGAAGAGGGCCACCGTGCGCCAGCGCGGAGGGAGCATGTCGATCGAGTAGAAGGCGCCGCCCAGGAAGGTCAGCGGCGTGACGATCAACATCGGGATCAGCTGCAGCTGCTCGAAGCCGCCGGCCCAGATGCCGATCACGAACCCGAACAGGCTGAACGTCACGGCGGTCAGCAGCAGGAAGACGATCATCCAGAGCGGATGATGGACCTCCACCGGGACGAACGCCGTCGCCGTGACCAGGATGATGAGGGCCAGGCTGATCGACTTGGTCGCCGCGGCGCCGACATAGCCGATGATCATCTCGATGAAGGAGATGGGCGCCGAGAGGATCTCGTAGATGGTGCCGGTGAACTTGGGGAAATAGATCCCGAACGAGGCGTTGGAGATGCTGGCCGTCAGCAGCGAGAGCATGATGAGGCCGGGGACGATGAAGGCGCCGTAGGGGACGCCGCCCACCCGCGACATGCGCGAGCCGATGGCCGAGCCGAATACCACGAAGTAGAGCGACGTCGAGATGACCGGCGTGACCACGCTCTGGAGCAGCGTGCGGACGAAACGCGCCATCTCGAAGCGGTAGATCGCCCAGACGCCCGTGCGGTTGAAGCCGACCTCGCTGCTCACGACCGCGCGCCTTTCTCGCCCGCGGCTCCGTCGTGGCTCACCAGGTTCACGAAGATCTCCTCCAGGGAGCTCTGGCTGGTGGAGAGGTCTTTGAACATGATCCCCAGGTCGCCGAGCCGGCGCAGCAGCGAGGGGATGTCGCGCGGGCCGTCGGCCGCGACGGCGGCGCCGCCGGCAGCGTCGTGCGCGTCGAAGGTGTATTCGAGCTGGCTCCCCTGCGCCTTGAGCGCCAGCGGCCAACCGGAGAGCGCCGCCGGCAGCGCCGTCATCGGCTCCTGCAGGTTGAGCGTGAGCTGCCGCTTCCCGAGCTTCTGCATCAATTTGGTCTTCTCCTCGACGACGATCAGCTCCCCCTTGTTGATGATGCCGATACGGTCGGCCATCTCCTCCGCCTCGTCGATGTAGTGGGTGGTGAGGATGATGGTGACGCCACCTTCGCGCAGCCGCCGAACCAGCGCCCACATGTCGCGCCGGAGCTCGACGTCGACGCCCGCCGTCGGCTCGTCGAGGAACAGGATCTCCGGCTCGTGCGCCAGCGCCTTGGCGATCATCACCCGGCGTTTCATGCCGCCCGAGAGGGTCATGATCCTGCTGTCGCGCTTGTCCCACAGCGACAGCTCGCGCAGCACCTTCTCGACGTAGGCCGGATTGGGCGCGCGGCGGAACAGCCCGCGGCTGAAGGTCACCGTCGCCCAGACGCTCTCGAAGGCGTCGGTGGTCAGCTCCTGCGGGACGAGGCCGATCCGGAAGCGCGCCGCCCGGTAGTCGCGCACGATGTCGTGCCCGTCGGCCAGCACCGTCCCCGACGTCGGCGTGACGATGCCGCAGACGATGCTGATGAGCGTCGTCTTGCCGGCGCCGTTCGGCCCCAGCAGCGCGAAGATCTCCCCCTTGCCGATCTCGAGGTCGATTTTCTTGAGGGCGACGAACCCCGAGGCGTAGGTCTTGGTCAGGCTTCTGATGGAGATGATGGGTGGCATCGCGCCGCCGCAGAGATACCCCGGGGCGCCGGCTTCGTCGAGTGAGCGGCCCGTCTTTCGACGCCGCATCGACGGAGCCCTTGGCCGGTTAATCTCCCCTTTCGTCCGACGGCGGCGTTACGTTCAGCGCACTTCGCCGGGAGGTCAGCGCATGTCGTTCTTCGTCGGGCTCATCTTGTTCGTGGTGGTGGCGGGAATCCTCGACGCCAAGCTGCCCTGGCCGCGCCCCCGCGATGCCGAGCGCAGGTCGTGATCGCCGGGCACTTCGGCCTGGCGGCGGGGATCAAGGCGCGCCAGCCGGCGGTGCCGCTCTGGGCGCTGATGCTGGCGACGCAGTGGCTGGACGTGGTGTTCGTGCCGCTCTTCCTGACCCACGTCGAGCGCATCGACACCATCGGCGGCGCGCCGGCCGGCTACGGGAACGGGATCATCCACGCCGACTACACACACTCGCTGGTCGGCGCCGTCCTGCTGGCGCTGCTGTTCGCGCTGCCGGCCGCCTGGCGCTGGGGCCGGCGCGCCGCCGTCGTGCTCGGCGCCGTCGTCTTCTCGCACTGGCTCCTGGACCTGGTCGTCCACCGGCACGACATGCCGCTTTGGCCCGGGGCGCCCGCCGGCACGCCGCTGTTCGGGTTCGGCCTCTGGCGCTGGCCCCTGGCCGCCGCGGCCGCCGAGCTGGCGCTGGTGCTGTGGGGTGGTGCCGCCTACCTTCGCGCGGCCGTCGCCGCCGCCCGCGCGCGCGATCCGGCGCGGCTCGACGTCGAGCCGCAGAGCGGCGGCCGAGCTGGCTGAAATTTGCTCGGAAGTTGACGACAGACCTTTCGGAATCAGCTCAGGATCTAACTCATGGCCGACTTGAATCAAATCTGCGCGGAAGTCATCGGCAGCCTGCCGGACGGCATCGGTTGCGCGGTCATCGACCTGGAATCGGGTCTGTTGATAGGGGTTGCGCATCACTCGTCCGACCTCCCCTCCTCGCTCCTCGACACCATGGCGGCCTCCGTCGTCGAGATGTTCAGAGGACGCAACGTCACCGTCGTCGAAGAATCCTGCACAGCGGACGAAGCCGGGCGGCGGCGCCGCCGCCGCCGCCGCCGCCGCCGCCGCCGGGCGGCGAGGGAGGGAAGGAAGGAAAGGAAAGGAAGGAAGAGGCAAGGACAGGA